>AP031382.1:2400000-2758998 GCA_040371205.1 Rhodanobacter sp. | reverse complement strand
GGCCGCGGCCACCGGCGCGTATGCGCGCATGCGCAAGCAGTTCGGCCTCGCCATCGCCCGCTTCGAAGGCGTGGAAGAAGCGCTGGGTCGCATCGGCGGTCTCACCTACGCCAGCACCGCGTTGTCGCGCGCCACGGCGGCGGCGGTGGATCGCGGCGAGAAGCCCGCGGTGCCCTCGGCCATCGCCAAGTACCACGCCACCGAGTGGGCGCGGGTGGTGGCCGGCGCCACGATGGACGTGCACGGCGGCAAGGCGGTGCAGCTCGGCCCGAAGAACTATGCGGGGCGCGGCTGGAACAGCGTGCCGATCGCGATCACGGTGGAAGGCGCCAACATCATGACGCGCAGCCTGATGATCTTCGGCCAGGGCGCGATCCGCTGCCATCCCTACGTGCTGAAGGAAATGCAGGCGCTGTCCGTCGCCGACTACGGCGAGCGCCTGCGCAGCTTCGACAAGGCACTGTTCGGCCACCTCGGCTTCGGTCTTTCCAACGCTGTGCGCAGCTTCACGATGGGCCTCAGCGGCGGCCGCATGGGCGATGCCGCGGGCGATGCCTACACGCGTCGCTACTACAGGAAGCTCAACCGCTATTCCGCCGCACTGGCGCTGTGCGCCGACACCTTCATGGGCGTGCTGGGCGGCAAGCTGAAGTTCAAGGAGAAGCTTTCCGCGCGCCTCGGCGACGTGCTGAGCTACCTCTACATCGCCAGTGCCATGCTCAAGCGCTACGAGGATACCGGCCGGCCGGAGGCGGATCGGCCCTTCCTCGCCTGGGGCTTCCACGAGTGCATGTGGCTGATCCAGAACGCACTGGACGGCGCGATCCGCAACTTCCCGGTGCGCCCGGTGGCGTGGCTGCTGCGCGTGCTGGTGTTCCCGTTCGGCCGTCGCGAGGTGCCGCCGTCGGACCGCCTCGGCCGTCGCGTCGCCGCGCTGCTCACCGCGCCGAACGAAGCCCGCGCGCGCCTCACCGAATGGGTCTACCTCACGCCCACGCCGAACAACACCGTGGGCCGCATGAACGCGCTGCTGCCCGACGTGATCGCCGCCGAGCCGGTGGAGCGCAAGTTCCTGAAAGGCCTGAAGGCCGGCCAGTTCAAGGCGCACGACTACAACGGTCAACTGGATGAGGCGTTGGCCGCCAACGTCATCAGCCAGGCCGAACGCGATCTGCTCAAGCGCGTGCATGAAGCGGCGTTCGAATTCATCTCGGTGGACGACTTCGATCCGAACGAGCTGCGTGCCGCGGTGACGCGGGCGGACGAGCGCCGCGAGCACGCGGCCGGCGCGGCATAAGCCGGCAGCTGGGGCATGGACGAACGGGGCGCAGGTCGCCCCGTTCCTTTTCGGGGAGCAGTGGCATGAGTGCCGCATTGAAACTCTGGAACCGGCTCGCCGGGACATCGGCCGGCCGCTGGCTTTACGGCCGGTTGATCTGCCTCAAGGCGCCGTACTTCGCCACGATCGCACCGCGGTTCGTGGCGCTGGAACCTGGGCGCTGCGAAATCGCGCTACGCGATCGCCGGCGCGTGCGTAACCATATCGGCACCGTGCATGCGATCGCGCTGTGCAACCTGGCCGAACTCTGCGCCGGCATGATGACCGATGCCACGATTCCGGACGGCATGCGTTGGATACCGAAAGGCATGTCGGTCGAGTATCTGGCCAAGGCGAAGGGCCACATGCATGCGCGAGCCGTGCCGGAGCGCGCCGCGAACGCGTCTGCGGACGGCTATGCCTGGCCGGTGCAGGTCGATGTGCGCGACGGGCGTGGCACGGCAGTGTTCCGCGCACGTATCGACATGTGGCTGTCGCCGCGGCGCGCGGACTGAGCGGTCAGGCGGCCGCCGCGGCCAGCAGGCAACGGTTCTTGCCGGCCCGCTTGGCGTCGTAGAGCGCGTGGTCGGCGGCCTGGATCAGGGCTTCGTCCGACGTCATGCCGGGGCGCCACAGGGCAATGCCGATGCTCGCGCTGACCCGTGCCAGCACCTCGCCGGCGGAGCCGGTCAAGGGGTAGGGCACGGCGAGCGTGTCGCACAGTTGCTGGCAGCGTTGGAGCAGCAACGGCAGCTCGGTGGCGTCCTCGAGGATCAGCGCGAACTCGTCGCCGCCCAATCGGGCCACGGTGTCATCTGCGCGCACGTGTTCGCGCAGGCGGCCGGCAATGGCCTTGAGCAAGGCGTCGCCGACGGGGTGGCCGTGGGTGTCGTTGACGGCCTTGAAGCCGTCGATGTCGACCATGGCCAGCGCGAAGCTGCGGCCGTCCGCCGTGGATGGCGCGACGGCGTCGCGCAGGCGTTCGTGGAAAAGCGCGCGGTTCGGCAGGCCGGTAAGCATGTCGTGGGTGGCCTGGTGGCGCACCTGGGCCTCGACGCGCTGGCGTTCGGCGATCTCCTCCTGCAGCAGGCGGTTGCGTTCGGACAGCTCGGCCAGCGTCTGCCGCAACTGCATGCGTGCGCTGTAGAGGTCGAGGAAGACGCGCACCTTCGAACGCAGGATGGCGTCGTTGATCGGCTTGGCGATGTAATCCACCGCACCGGAGCTGTAGCCCTTCAGGCGATTGAGGTCGTCGGCATGGGCCGCGGTGACGAAGATGATGGGCGTGTCGCGCAGCTGCTCGGTTTCGCCGAGCAGGGTGGCCACCTCGAAGCCGTCCATGTCGGGCATGTTCACGTCGAGCAGGATCAGCGCGAACGCATGTTCCAGGCACAGCGCCAGCGCCTCGTTGCCGCTGGTCGCCTCGACCAGTTCGGCGCCGCAGTCGCCGAGCAGGCGGCGCATCGCCACCAGGTTGGCGCGGGTGTCGTCGACGATCAGGAGCTTCGGGCGCATGTCGTTCATGGCAGGCACAATCGGTTGAGCAGGGGGGCTATGGCATCCAGCGGCACGCAGTGGTCGGCTCCGGCGCGGTCGATGGCCGCTTGCGGCATCGCGCGCGCCAACGCACTGTCCGGCGATTGCACGATGGCGCAACCGCCGAGCCGGCGCAATTCGTGCAGGCCGTCGGCGCCGTCGGCGTTCGCGCCGCTGAGCACCACGCCGGCCAGGTCTCCGCGCCACGCGGCGGCGGCGGAAGCAAAGAGCACGTCGATCGATGGGCGCGAGAGATTGACGCGCGCGTCGATCGACAGTGCGAAATGCAGGTCGCGTTCCACCAGCAGGTGGTAACCGGCGGGAGCGACGTGCACCACGCCGCCGCGTGCCGGTTCCCGTTCCGCGGCCTCGACCACCGGCAGGCGCGAAGCGTTGCCAAGCAGCGCGCATAGCAGTTCCACGGTTTCCGAACCGGTGTGGCAGCAGACCAGGACCGGTTGGGGCAGGTGCGGGTCGAGCCCGCCAAGCACGGACTTCAGCGCTTCGGGGCCGCCGGCCGAGCAGCCCATCACGATGGCGGCCGGACGCTTCATGGTTGCCGCTCCGCGGCGGCGGCGCCGATGCGTCGGTAGATCCTCAGCCTGGCGTCGACGGGGGCGAAATCGCCTGCGGCCGCGGTAGCGTCCGGGCGCTCGCGCAGACCGAGGCAGAGGAAGCCGCCGCGCACCAGCGAGTCGCGGAACAAGCCGAGGCAGCGCTCTTGCAGCGGGGCGGTGAAGTAGATCATCACGTTGCGGCACAACACCAGCTGCGCTTCGCAGAACACGCCATCGGATGCCAGATTGTGCTGGGCGAAGGTGACGTTGCGGCACAGCCGCCGGTCGAATTTGAGCAGTCCGTAGCGCACGCTGCAGTAGTCGGACAGCGAGTGGCTACCACCGGCCGACGAATAATTGCGCGACCACTCTTGCGCCAAACGCTGCGGGTAGATGCCTTCGCGCGCGTGTTCGAGCGCACTTGCGCTGAGGTCGGTGGCGAAGATCTGGCTGCGTTCGTACAGCCCGGCTTCCTCCAGCAGGATCGCCAGCGAATACACCTCTTCCCCGCGCGCGCAACCGGCGTGCCAGACCGTGATGCGCGGGTACGAGGCGAGCAGCGGCAAGACGTGCTCGCGCAGTGCGCGGAACACGGACGGGTCGCGGAACATGTCCGAGGCCGGCACCGACAGCCCTTCCAACAGCTGCGGCAGCAGCTTCGGTTCGTGCAGCAGGCGGTGGGTGAGTGCGCTGATCGCGCCGTCGCCGAAGTCCGCGGCGAGCTGGCGCACGCGGCGCAGCAGCGAAGCCGGCGCGTACTGGCCGAAGTCGTAACCGTGGCGCCGCCGCATCGCCTCGACGAACAGGTCGAGTTCGATGCCTTCCAGTTCGATGTCGTCCGGCACTTGCTCCATGGGGCCTCAGCGGCGCAACCAGACGCGGATCATCGCGTTGAGCTTGTCGAGGTCCACCGGTTTGGACAGGTAATCGTTCGCGCCGGCGGCGAGGCACTGCTCGCGGTCGCCGCGCATGGCCTTGGCGGTGAGCGCGATGATCGGCAACTGCGCGAAGCGCGGTTGTGCGCGGATCTGCCGGATCGCCTCGTAGCCGTCCATGCCCGGCATCATGATGTCCATCAGCACCAGTTCCAGCGCCTCGTCCTCGTCCAGCATGCGCAGCGCGCGCGCGCCGTCCTGCGCCATGCCTACCTTGAGGCCCCAGCCGCGCAGCACCTTGGACAACGCGAACAGGTTGCGCATGTCGTCGTCCACCAGCAGCACCTGGCGGCCCTGCAGGCCGTCGGCCACCTCGGCCGCGCTCGCGGAAGGTTGCTGGCGGACGTGGTGCAGGAACAGGCTGACCTCGTCCAGCAGGCGGTCCGGCGAGCGCGCGCCCTTGATCACGATGCTGTCGGTGTACTGGCGGATGCGCAGGTTTTCGTCGCGGCTGAGGTCGCGGCCGGAATGGATCACCACCGGCGGCACGCTGCCGGCGGCGGCCAGGCGCTCCAGCAGGTCCAGGCCGGAAAGGCCCGGCAGGCCGAGGTCCAGCACGATGCAGTCGTAGGCGTTGCCGGCGATCTGTTCCAGCGCCTGCTCGGCGGAGGCCGCTTCGTCGATTTCCACGTGCTCTTGCCGCAGCAGGTTGCGCAGCGCGGTGCGTTCGGCGGCATCGTCGTCCACCACCAGCAGGCGGCGCGTGCGGTCGTGGGCCACGTGCAGCAGGCGGTCGACCGCCGCGTTGATCTGCTCGCGGCTGACCGGCTTGGTGAGGAAGCCGACGGCGCCGAGTTCGCGGCTGTGCTCCGCACCGTCGGCCGCGGAAAGGAAATGCACCGGGATGGACCGCGTGGCCGGATCGGCCTGCAGCCGCTCGATCACCGTCCAGCCGTCGATGCCCGGCAGCATCACGTCCAGCAGGATGCCCAGCGGGCGATAGCGGCGCGCCAGTTGCAGCCCGCTCTCGCCGTCGTTGGCGAGCAGCATCGGGTAACCCTTCTGGCGCACCATGTCGGCAAGGATGCGCGCGAACGCGAGGTCGTCCTCGACGATCAGGATCGGCGCCTCGCCAGGGGCGAGGCGTTCGCGGTCGTCCGGGATGCTGCCGGGCAGCAGCGCCGGGGCCGGCAGCGGCCGCGGTGCGGGCATCGTGGCCGGGGCTTCCGTTGCCGGCGCGGCCGACACGCCCTGCTCGGGCAGCAGCAGGGTGAATTCGCTGCCGCGGCCGCTTTCGCTGCGCAGCACGATGTCGCCGCCGAACAGCTCGGCCATGCGCCGCGAAATGCTGAGGCCCAGCCCGGTGCCGCCGTAGTGACGGCTGGTGCTGGAGTCGACCTGCTCGAACGCGGCGAACACTTTTTCCAGCTTGTCGGCGGGAATGCCGATGCCGGTATCGCTGACGCTGATCGCCAGCATCGGCCGGTCCGCCAGCGCCGCGGGCAGCGGCAAGTCGACGGCCGGCCGCCCGATGCGCACGTGCACCGACCCGGAGGCGGTGAACTTGAAGGCGTTCGCCAGCAGGTTGTTGACGATCTGTTCGAGCTTGCCGGGATCGGTGTGGATATGCGCGGGCAGGCCGTCGGCCAATTGCACGGCGAAGTCCAGCTGCTTGTCGCGGGCCACGTGGTCGAAGTTGCGGCGAAGGCTGCGGGCAAGGTCCGTCAGCGCATAGTCGCTCAGCGCCAGCTCCATCTTGCCGGCCTCGATCTTGGACAGGTCGAGGATGTCGTTGATCAGCCTCAGCAGGCTGCTGCCCGCATCGTGGATGATCTGCGCCGACTCGACTTCTTCGGCATCCAGGCGGCCGCCGGCGTTCTCGGCCAGGCTGCGCGAGAGGATCAGCAGGCTGTTCAGCGGCGTGCGCAGCTCGTGCGACATGTTGGCGAGGAAGTCGCTCTTGTACTGGCTGGCGCGCGCCAGTTCCTGCGCCTTCTCGGCGGTTTCCGCCTGCAGCGCCTCCAGCGTCTGCTTCTGCTCGTGCAGGGCATCGCTTTGCAGGCGCAGTTCCTCGTTCGAGGCCTGCAACTCCTCCGCCTGCACGCGCAGTTCCTCCTCGGAGACCAGCAGGCGCTGCGACTGTTCCTCCAGCTCCTGCGTCTTCGCCTGCAGGCTGTCGTGCGACTCGCGCAGAGCCTCCTGCTGCTTGCGCATGGTGAGGCTGCTGACGCGCAACTGGTCGGCTTGCTCCTGGGTCTGCTCCAGCAGGCTTTGCGTGCGGATCGTGCGGCTGAGGTTGTCCAGCGAGAGCGCGACCACCGGCAGCAGCTGCATCAGCAGTTGCCGGTCGAATTCGGTGGGCGCCTCGAAGCCGGCGAACTCCAGCACGCCGATCAGGCGGTCGCCGAGCAGCACCGGAAGGATCATCAGGTGTCGGGGCAGGGCGCTGCCGCCGCCCGAATCGATGCGCAGGTAGTCGTCGGGCAGCCGGTGCAGCTCGATCGGCTGGCGGCTTAGCGCGCATTGGCCGACCAGGCCTTCGCCCGGCAGGTAGCGCACGGCCGGATGGGCGCCCAGCCGCAGGCCGTAGCTGCCGATCAGATCGAGCCGCCCGCTGGGCTCGTCGTGCAGGTAGAGCATCCCGACGCCGGCCTTCAGCAGCGGCATCAGCTCGCCGGTGAGCCGTTCGGCAAAGGCGCTGTGGCTGGTGGTTTCCTGCAGCCGCTGCGAGATCGTCGCGACCTGGCTTTTCAACCGCGAGCCATTGTGCGTCTCGATCGCCATTTCCTTGAACACCTGCAGCGCGCGCGCGATCTCGCCGATCTCGTCGCGGCGCTCCACCTGGCGTATCGCAACATCATGGTCGTGCGCGGCGAGCCGGTTCACCTGGTCCGTGATGCGCCGCAGCGGCCGGGTGATCAGGCGGAAGCACAGCGAAATCACCATCGCGCCGAGCAGCACCATCAGCAGGGCGAAGGCGCCGTCGATCATGCGGGAACGCGTCGACAGGGTGTCGATGCGTTGGGTGCGGCTGGCGAGCAGGCTCTGCTCGGTGGCGCGCATCTGGTCGAGCAGGGCGAGGATGTCGACGGCCCGCACACTGCGGTTGTCCATGTAGCCGGATTGGATGCGTTGCTGCTCCGCCACCTGTTGTGCGGCATCCAGCTCGGCCAGATGCTGCATCGGCGTGGTCACGCTGTCGGCCACTTCCAGGCGCCACTGCGCCACCCGGTTTTCCAGCTGGTCGATGCGTGCCTGTTGCAGCGGATTGTCCATGGTCAGCGCGCGCAGCTGACGGATCTCTTCGTCGAACTCGCGCATGCTGCTCAGGTAGGCGTCGCGCTCCTCAGCATGCCGGTCCAGCAGGTAGCCGCGGATGCCGACCTGGGTGGCCTTGGTGGCGTCGTGGATGCCGTCGATCTGTTGCAGCACCTCGTTGGTGTGCGTGTACCAATGCCGCGCCACATCCTGCTGTTTCAACGAGTCCAGCATGATCAGCTTGGCCACCATCGACACGCCGATCAACAGCACGATGGCCAGCTGGATCTTGCGCTGGATCGGCTGGTTCGCCAGCCAGGAGTACTTTCGCTGATTCTTGCGGGTCGTCGAGGGCATGGTGGTTTCGCCGAGCGTTTCGATAGGCCGGTCGCCGCATGATCCAGGCAGGCATGCGGCGATTGCCCACAGCGTAACCGCTGCGGGCATCCAGCCATAGCGGCGATAGGCCGAAGGTCAGTACCGCCGCCAGCTGGGCGGTACCAGCGAGCGTTGGCGCCATGCCGACACCAGCAAGGCGGCCGAGCACAAGGTGCACAGCGCCAGCGCCACGACCGAAGCCTCGGCGCCGAACGCGCCGCCGCTGAGCCAATCCGGGCCGGTACGCGTGGACACCAGCCAGCCGTCGGCCTTCAGGCCCGAGACCGGGATGCCGTAGACCGTTCCCTGGCAGAAGTTCCACGCCGCATGCACGCCCATGCAGAGCGGCAGCGAGCGGGTCGCGTGATAGAGCAGGCCGAACAGCAGGCCGGCCTCAATGGCGATGGCCGCCGAGCTCCAGGTGGTGGCGCCGGGGTTGTACGCATGGGCGAAGCCGAAGAACAGCGCCGAGAGCAGCAGCGCCGCCCAGGTGCCCAGACCCTCTTCGAGGACGCGGAACAGCATGCCGCGGAACATGATCTCCTCGCCGATGCCGGCGCCCAGGCCGACCATCAGCAGCGCCGGCAGCCAGTCGGCATGCGGGTTGAATCCCGTCACGTGGTAACTGCCCGCCAGCCACAGCGCACCGACAATGGCGCTGAACAGCGCGGCGCCGCCGGCCAGGCCGAGCAGGCCGTCGGGCAGCAGCTTGCGTGGCGCCAGTTCGTCGAGCGGACGACGTTCGATCAGCTTGACCACGACGAGGTAGGCGAGCAGCGGCGGCAGCGAGCGGCCAAGGAACTGCGCCAGTCCGCGTTGCAGCGGCGGCGCGCCCTTGCCCCAGCCGATGCCGTGCAGGCCCCACTCGGCGAGCTTCACGCAGGCCATGAACAACGCGGTGAAGATCACCAGCCGGGCCAGCGGCGAATACAGCAGCCAGCGCTTCCAGGCGGGTGCCGCGGCAGGGGTGACAAAGGCAATGGCAGGGTTGCTGACAGTCATGCGACCTCCGTGATGGACGAGGGCCGCAGTCTTGCAGACGGCATGGCGGGCAGCACCGTGCCGCCGGTCATGCCCTGCCGCAGGTCACGCCTCGACGGACGCCGCGTGTTCGCGCGTGGCCGAGAAGCGCACCGCGGGCGAGCGCTCCTGCGCCAGTTGCAGGTTCACCCGCGAAGGCGCGAGGTAGACCAGCTCGCCGGCGGCGTCGATGGCCAGGTTCATCGCGTTCTTCTCGCGGAACTCCTCCAGCTTCTTCGCGTCGTCGCAGTGCACCCAGCGCGCGGTGGCCACGGTCACAGGCTCGAACGCGGCGTCCACGCCGTACTCGTCCTTGAGGCGGTAGGCCACCACGTCGAATTGCAGCACGCCCACCGCGCCGAGGATCAGGTCGTTCGACATCAGCGGGCGGAAGAACTGCGTGGCGCCCTCCTCGGAGAGCTGCGCCAGACCCTTCTGCAGCGCCTTCATCTTCAACGGATCGCGCAGGCGCGCGCGGCGGAACAGTTCCGGCGCGAAATTGGGGATGCCGGTGAACGACACCGGCTCGCCCTCGGTGAAGGTGTCGCCGATGGCGATGGTGCCGTGGTTGTGCAGGCCGATCACGTCGCCCGGGTAGGCGGTCTCCACGATCTCGCGGTCGCTGGCCATGAAGGTGAGCGCGTTGGCGATGCGCACTTCCTTGCCGGTGCGTGTCTGGATCATCTTCATGCCGGCGCTGTAGGTGCCCGAGCACACGCGCATGAAGGCCACGCGGTCGCGGTGCGCGGGGTCCATGTTGGCCTGGATCTTGAACACGAAGCCGGAGAGCTTTTCCTCCTCCGGCTGCATCTCGCGCGTGGTGGTGGCGCGCGGGCGCGGCGCGGGGGCGTGCTCGACGAAGAAATCCAGCAGCAGCTGCACGCCGAAGTTGTTCACGGCGGAGCCGAAGAACACCGGGGTGAGCTTGCCGGCGAGGTAGTCGTCGATGTCGAACGAGGGCGCGGCGCCCTGCACCAGTTCCAGTTCCTCGCGCAGTTCGGCCAGCGCCTCGCTGCCGATGGCGGCTTCGAGGCCCGGCGCATCGAGACCCTTGAAGATGGTGGAGTCCTGCCGCGTGAAGTTCTTGCCCTGCTCGAAGAGGTGCACCTCGTCCAGCAGCAGGTGGTAGACCCCCTTCAGCCGCTTGCCCATGCCGATGGGCCAGGTCAGCGGCGCGCAGGCGATGCCGAGCACCGACTCCACTTCGTCCAGCAGTTCGATCGGCGACTTGCCTTCGCGATCCAGCTTGTTGATGAAGGTCATGATGGGCGTGTCGCGCAGGCGGCACACCTCCATCAGCTTGATCGTGCGTTCCTCCACGCCCTTGGCGCAGTCGATCACCATCAGCGCCGAGTCCACCGCGGTCAGCACGCGGTAGGTGTCCTCGGAGAAGTCCGCGTGGCCGGGGGTGTCCAGCAGGTTGACGATCTTGCCCTCGTAGGGGAACTGCATCACCGACGAGGTCACCGAGATGCCGCGCTCCTTTTCCAGCGCCATCCAGTCCGAGGTGGCATGGCGCGCCGCCTTGCGGCCCTTCACCGAGCCGGCCATCTGGATCGCACCGCCGAACAGCAGCAGCTTTTCCGTCAGCGTGGTCTTGCCCGCGTCGGGATGGCTGACGATGGCGAAGGTGCGGCGGCGGCGGGTTTCTTCGAGATGGGTGGACATAAGGGGCATCGGTCGTTCGGCTAACCGCGCATTCTAGCGTGCGCCGGCCTGCTTGGTTCTGGCCGGCAGCGCTTCAGCTAGACGGAGGAGGTGGCGTCGTGCCGAAAGGCGGGGCGCAGCCGTAGTGCCGGAAACGAAAAGCCCGGGCTGAGGCCCGGGCTTTCGTGGAGGCATGCGGCTGGACGTCAGCGCATGATGCCGGTATGCCCCAGCGAGTAGCGGCCCGGCTGCGGCCACACCGCGATGCCGTGCGGCTCGGCGCCGACCTTGATGATGCGCACCTTGCCGGTGGTGGTGTCGAAGGCGTAGGCCACGTCGTCGAAGCGGCCGGACAGCCACAGCGTCTTGCCGTCCGCGCTGACGTTGCCCATGTCCGGGCTGCCGCCGCCGGGGATCGGCCAGTTGGCCACGACCTTGCGCGTGGCGAAGTCGATCACCGACACGCTGCCCGGCCCGTGATGCGGGCCGTGCACCTTGTTGGAACCGCGGTTGGCGACGTACAGCTTGGTGCCGTCGCGGCTCGGGTACAGGCCGTGCGTGCCGATGCCGGTGCGGATGAAGCCGATCTTGGTGAAGGTGTCGCCGTCGATCAGGAACACGCCGTCGGCCATCATGTCGGCCACGTAGAACACCTTGCCGTCGGGCGAGACGCGGATGTCCTGCGGCATGCCGTGCTTGTCGAGTTCCAGGTAGCCCAGCACCTTGTGGTCGACCATGTCGATCTTGACCAGCTTGCCGCCGAACTCGCAGGTGAAGATCGCGTAGCGGCCGTCGATGGAGAAGTCGGCGTGGTTGATGCCCTTGCACTCCGGGGCCTCCACGCTGAACTTCAGCGCCATGGTGTGCGGGTCGCGGAAATCCAGCCGCGCGTGCGCCTCGGCCACCACGATGGCGTACTTGCCGTCGGGCGTGAAGTACATGTTGTACGGGTCGTCCACCGGGATGGACTTGCCGGGCCGGCCGGTCTTCGGGTCGATCGGGGTGAGGCTGCCGTCGGTGTGGCCTTCGGCGTTGTTGGTGACCCACAGCGTCTTGAGGTCGTAGGAGGGCACCACGTGCTGCGGGCTGCGGCCCACCGGGAAGGTGTAGAGCACCTTGTAGGTGGCCGGGTCGATCACGGTGACGCTGTCGCCGCGCAGGTTGGGCACGTAGATGCGCGGCAGCGCGCCCGCCACCGCCGGGCTGAACATGTCGTAGCCGGCGTCGCTGTAGAGATTGTTCGGATTCGTCACCGGCGGCATGCCGGGCACGGTGTGGACGGCCGAGGCGGCGCTGGCGGCCAGCGGCGCGGCGCACAGACCGGCGAGCAGGGCGATGCGTGAGAAGCGGTTGCGTGGGGTCATGTTCGGGTTCGCTGTGGGAACGGGGGGAAGCGAGTGGGGCATTATCGCGCAGACGTGTCCTTGCGGATCGCCTCGACGGTCTGCGCCACGATGGCGTCGACGCCGAGCTGGCCCAGCGCCGCGCTGGAGCGGCGCGGGTCGCCGCCATAGATGCCTTGCGCGGGGCTGGGGGGCGGCGCATCGCGCAGGCGGTCCTGCCGCACCATCTGCGGCGCCACGGCCAATTGCAGCGAAGTATCGGCCAGTCCGGCGTGGGTGCCGATCTCGTCGTCGCGGATGCCGTGCCGGCGCAGGATCTGCGCGAAGCCGGTGGAGCTTGCCGCGTAGTACTCCGGCGGCGCGAACGCGTGCGCCGCCGTGCCGGCCCATTGTTTGTTGAGCCGTGCGACCACTTGCCGCAGGTCCTTCTGGTAGCCGCCGTGGTCGCCGAGGAAGACGACGTTGCGGAAGCCGTGCACGGCAAAACTGTTCGCGGCCGATTCCAGCAACTGCTCGAAGGTGGCGTCCGGGATGGTGATGGTGCCTGGGAAGCGCATGTGCGAAGTCGGCGGCGCGTAGCCGCCCTCGGGCACGTAGTCGACGGTGGGCGCCACCAGCGCGTTGCCCAGCTTCTGCGCGATGCGCTCCGCCAGCACGGTGGCGCGGCGGTTGTGCTTGCCCACCGCGATGTAGGGGCCGCTTTGCTCGGTGCCGCCGATGGGAATGATGATGGTGGTCTTGCCGGCATGGACCTGGTCGCGGATCTCGGTCCAGGTGAGGTCCTGCAACTGCACGGTGGCGGGTGTCTGCGCGAACGCGGCCTGCGCGGCGAGCAGCAGCATGGCGAGTGCGAGTGTGCGTTTGATGAAGCGTGGAAGCATGGTGTTCCTCAGGTGTGGTGCGAGAGTCAGGCGGCCTTGAACGTCACCACCAGCACGTCGCGGTGCGCGGCTTGCGCCGGGTCCTTCGGCACCACCGGGGTGACGCCGTGGAACACGCGGCGGTCGTCCAGCAGGGCCGCGTCGAAGGTGCGGGCAAGGGTGAACTGGCCCAGTTCGCGGCCGTCCGGGGCGTGGATGGTGGTGGTGCCGCGTTCGATGTTCTCGCGGTCGACCAGCAGCACCAGCACGTAGTCCACGCCGTCGCGGTGCACGCCTTCGGGGGTGGGCTCGCCGGCCGCCCCGGTGCGCGCCTCGATGCGGAACTGGTGCACCTCGATGCGCCAGCTCCGCGCCTGCGGCGCCAGCGCGCCGAAGCCGTCGCGGCAAAAGGCCAGGATGCGAAGCAGGCTGGCGCCGTCCGCGACCGCCGGCTCCATCGGTTCGAACCAGCGCTCGATGCCGCCCTGCAGGCTGTTGTAGGCCAGGCTCTGGTAATGCGGCTGGTGCGGTTCGCGGCGGATCGCGCCGTCGGCATCGGCAGTGAACACGGCGTGCCGGCGGCGGCGATGGCGGCCACGCGCGGCAAGGTAGCTGTCGTCGCCGAGGCGGTTCCAGCTCGCGGCGAACGCGGGCCAGTCGGCGAGCGTGGGGGTGTCCAGCAGATTCCGCATCGCCTCGGCGGTGACGAAGGCGAATCCGTCGTGCCGCAGCGCGGCATGCAGGTCGGGCGGGGTGGTGGGGTTCATCCGCACAAAGCTAGCAGTTCGCGGATGAAGCGACACTGGCTGGATGAAGGCGGAATGCGGGCGGGGCGCCGCTCCTGTCGAACGGCGCGCGCCTGGACGGGCTGGCGCGTACTTGGGTATCCACGCCCTGCGCTGCTTGCGGATGGCGGCGGCGCAAGTCCGCCATCGGAACCTTGTCGATGTTGCGTGAATCGCAAATCACGAATGGACATATGAACGTCCAGACGTTTAGACGTCTATTGACATGTTGGAAAGTCATATGCAGAATCCGTCCCACTCATCGAGACCGGCTGAGGGACAGGCCCTTTGAAGCCGGGGCAACCTGCGGAATGTTCCGCGACGGTGCCAACTCCTGCGGCGGCGCAACGGCGCCCCGGCAGATGGGCGGCTTGCGCAGCGGCTTCCGTGCCGTATTCGCGCGGGGCTCCTCTCCGGCATCCGCAGGACGATGCCGAACGGAGAGACGCATGAGCCAGCCGCTGCCCGAAACCTGCATTCCCTGTGCCGCCGACGTGATGGGGCCGTCGCCGGCGCCGCGCGCGCTCGGGGCGCAGCGCAGTACGCGGCGGTTGGCGTTCAAGCCGAAGTACGGCAGCGCTTCGCGCGAGGCCGACGTGCGTTACCTGTGGTGCGGCGCGCCGGACGCGCCTACCGTGATCGTGCAGGGCGGCATTTCCGCCAACCGCGATGTCACCGCGCCGGCCGGCGCCGCGGCGGGCTGGTGGCAGGCGCTGGTGGCCGAGGATGCGGCGATCGACCTCGCCCGTTTCCGCGTGCTGGCCATCGACTGGCTCACGCCGGCGGACCTCGGTGTCGCCACCATCTCCAGCGAGGACCAGGCCGACGCCTTGGCCGCGCTGCTCGACGCGCTGGGCATCGTCAAGGCGCATGCCTTCGTGGGTTCGTCCTACGGCGCGATGGTGGGGCTGGCCTTCGCCGCGCGGCACGTGCAGCGTGTCGACCGCCTGGTGCTGCTGGCCGGCGCGCACCGCGCCCATCCCTTGTCCACCGCACAGCGCAGCGTGCAGCGCGGCATCGTGCGGTTGGGCCAGTCCAGCGGCCAACTGGACGAGGCGCTGGCACTGGCGCGCCAGCTCGCCATCACCACCTATCGCGGCAGCGCCGAGTTCGGCCGCCGCTTCGCCGGCGAGCCGGAGTGGCGCGGCGAGCGTTTCCATTTTCCGGTCGAGGACTACCTCGAACACCAGGGGCGGCGTTTCGTCGAGCGCTTCGATGCCGAGCGCTTCCTGGCGCTCTCCGAGTCCATCGACCTGCACGATGTGCAACCCGAGCAGGTGCCGCTGCCGGCCACCTTGATCGGCTTTCCGTCGGATCGCCTGGTGCCGCTGGCCGACCTCTGCGAATTGCAGCGCCGCCTGCGCGGCCCGGCCACGCTGGAAGTGGTCGAGTCGCCCTACGGCCACGACGCCTTCCTGAAGGAGCCGGAGCAACTCGCGCCGCTGCTGCGCGAAGCCCTGCGCTGAAACACACACAGCACATAACAAAGTCTTGGATTTCGGGAGAACACCATGAGCGACCGCACCGCCTCCAGCACCCGCGCCGTGCGCGCCGGCATCGAGAGCGACACCCAGCATGGCGCGGTGGTGCCGCCGCTGCACCTCTCGACCAACTACAGCTTCGAGGGTTTCGGCAAGAAGCGCGCCTATGACTACTCGCGCAGCGGCAACCCGACGCGCGACCTGCTGGCGAACGCGCTGGCGGAACTGGAGCAGGGCGCCGGCGCGGTGGTCACCGCCAGTGGCATGGCGGCGGTGGCGCTGGCGCTGGAGCTGGTGCCGGCCGGTGCCACGGTGCTGGCCGCGCACGACTGCTACGGCGGCACCTGGCGCATCCTCGACGCCTGGGCGAAGAAGGGCCGCTTCGCGGTGCAGTTCGCCGATCTCACCGACCCCGCCGCGCTGGCCGCCGGCCTCGCCGCCAAGCCCGCGCTGGTGTGGGTGGAAACGCCGTCCAACCCGCTGCTGCGCATCACCGACATCCGCCATGTGGCGCAGGCGGCGCACGCCGCGGGCGCGCTGGTGGTGGTGGACAACACCTTCCTCTCCCCTGCGCTGCAGCAGCCGCTGGCGCTGGGCGCGGACGTGGTGGTGCACTCCACCACCAAGTACATCAACGGCCACAGCGACGTGGTGGGCGGCGCCGTGGTGGCGCGCACGCCGGAGCTGGCCGATCAGCTCAAGTGGTGGGGCAACTGCAACGGCCTCACCGGTGCGCCGTTCGACAGCTACCTCACCCTGCGCGGATTGCGCACGCTGGGCGTGCGCCTGCGCCAGCACCAGGAGAACGCCGAACGCATCGCCGCGCACCTGGACGGCCATGCCGCCGTGCGCAAGGTGTACTACCCCGGCCTTGCGTCCAACCCGTACCACGCGCTGGCCGCACGCCAGCAGCAGGGCTTCGGCGCGATGCTCAGCTTCGAGCTGGATGGCGACGAGGCGCAGATCGCCGCCTTCGTCGAAGGCCTGGACTATTTCTCGCTGGCCGAGTCGCTGGGCGGCGTGGAAAGCCTGATCGCGCATCCCGCCACCATGACGCATGCCGCGATGGCGCCGGAAGCGCGCCGCAAGGCCGGCATCGCCGACACCCTGCTGCGCGTGTCGGTGGGCATCGAGGACGGCGACGACCTGCTGCGCGACCTCGACGCCGCGCTGGCGCGCGCGGCGGCCGCGGGCAAACCCAAACGCGCGGTGGGCGCATGAGCGCGGTGCTGGCCGAAGCCGTGCCTGCGGCGCAGCGCGAGGCGGCATCCGGTGCCGCCGTGGTGTTGTTGGGCACCGGCGTGGTCGGCGGCGCCTTCCTCAAGCTGCTCAACACGCCGGCCGCCGCCGCGTTGCGGCTGGTGGGCGCGGCCAATTCGCGCCGCCAGCAGACCGAGCCCGCGCGGCTTGCCGAGCGCAACCTGCGCGAGCTGCTCAAGCGTGCCGGTGTGCAACGCGACGACGCAGCGTTGCTTGCCGCGCTCGATGCCAGCGATGCGGCGGTCAAGGTGATCGTCGATGCCACCGCCAGCGCCGAGCTGGCCGTGCGCCACGCGGAGTGGCTGGATCGCGGCTATCACGTGGTCACCGCCAACAAGTCGTTGGGCGGCGGCGCGCTGCCAGGTTGGCGCGCCCTGCAGGCGGCACTGGCGCATGGCGCGCGCTATGGCGATTCGGCCACCGTCGGCGCCGGCTTGCCGGTGCTTTCCACGCTGAGGCGGTTGCGGCAGTGCGGCGATGCGCTGCTCACGCTGGAAGGCGTGTTTTCCGGTTCGCTCAGCTACCTGTTCAACGGCTACGACGGCAGCCGCCCGTTCTCCGCGCTGCTGCGCGAGGCGCGCGAGCGCGGCTACACCGAACCCGATCCGCGCGCCGACCTTTCCGGCGAAGACGTGGCGCGCAAGCTGCTGATCCTCGCCCGCAACGCCGGCTTCGCCTTGGGCTGGGACGAGGTGCAGGTGGAAAGCCTGGTGCCCGAGCCGCTGCGCGCGATCGGCACCGAGCAGTTCCTCGCCCGGCTCGAGGAACTCGACGCGCCGCTTGCTGCGCTGCATGCCGAGGCGAAGTCGCGCGGCAACGTGCTGCGCTTCCTCGCGCGCCTCAACCAGCGCGGCCATGCCCGCGTCGGCCTGGTCGAGGTGCCTGTCGACCATCCCGCCGCGCGCCTCTACGGCACCGACAACCAGTTCGCGCTCACCACCACCCGTTATCACACGCAGCCGCTGGTGATCCAGGGGCCGGGCGCGGGGCCGGAGGTCACGGCGCAGGCGCTGCTGGGCGACGTGCTGGCGCTGGGCTGATTTTCAGGCCTTCGCCTTCGGCACGAACTGCAGGTACGGCTCCGCCTCGCGCAAGGCGCGGGCGAAGGACGGCCGTTCCATCAGGCGTTGCCGGTAAGCGGCGACGTGCGGGAAATCGTCCACGGGTTCCGCCCATGCGGAATAGAACAACGGTGGCGCCGCCGCGCAGTCGGCCAGGGTGAACGCGTCGCCGGTGGCCCAGGTACGTTCGCGCATTTCCTGATCGAGCAACGCGTAGGCCGTGCGCAGCTGGGCCCGCGCCTGCTCCACGCCCAACGCATCGTGACTGCCTTCCGGGCGCAGGCGGTCGGTGATGATCTTCTGTGTGGGCACGTGCAGATAGAGGTCGAAGAAGCGGTCGCGCTCGCGCACGTTCAGCGCGGCCTGCGGGCCGAGCGGAAGCAGGGCGACCGGGCCCGGATAATGCAGTTCCAGGTACTCGATGATGATGCTGGACTCCGGCACGGTGCGGTCGCGCGCCTCGTCGCGCAGCACCGGGAAGCGCAGGATCGGCCACACCTTGCGGAATGCCTCGCGCGAGGTTTCGTCGTCCAGCCGCACGAGGCGCGGCTCGAACGGCGTGCCGTTCTCGTACAGGGCGATCAGCACCTTGTGGCAGAACGAGGACAGCGGGTGCATGTAAAGCTGCAGGCTCATGCAGGGTTCCTTGGCGGGGACAGGCCGCGAAGACGGCCTTTCTGCGGGGGCGACGATCAGGCTCCGCCGTTTTCGACATGCCGCCCGCGCCTGCATGCGCCGCGGTCGCGCGATCCGTACGCTGGGTCAGCGCGCCAGCAGCTCGCCCAGCACGGCCATGCGCACGAACACGCCGTTGGCCACTTGTTCGAGGATGCGCGACTGCGCGCCGTCGGCCACGGCGTCGGCGATCTCGATACCGCGGTTGAGCGGGCCGGGGTGCATCACCAGGCAACCCTTGGCGGCCAGGGCGAGGCGCCGCGTGTCGAGGCCGTAGTGGCTGAAATAGGCGGCCTCGTCGGGCAGGTCGGTGGAGGCCATGCGCTCCTTCTGCAGGCGCAACATGATCGCCACGTCGGCGCCGGCGATGGCGCTGTCGAAATCCTCGGTGAGGCGGCATTGCGGGAACTCGGCGGCCTCCGGCAGCAACGCGGCCGGGCCGCACAGGCGGATTTCGCCCACGCCCAGCGCGGCCAGCGCGTGCACGTCGGAGCGCGCCACGCGCGAGTGGCGGATGTCGCCGCAGATCGCCACGGTGAGGTTCTCGAAGTCCGGCCGGTGCTGGCGGATGGTCAGCGCGTCGAGCAAGCCCTGGGTGGGGTGGGCGCGGTTGCCGTCGCCGGCGTTGATCACCGACACGCCGCTCATCGCGTGGCGCACCAGCTCGTCGGGCGTGCCGGACACCTTGTGGCGCACCACGATGGCGTCGAGGTGCATGGCCTCCAGCGTATGCAGGGTGTCGTACAGGGCTTCGCCCTTGTTGGCCGAGGAGAACCCGATGTCGAAGTTCACCACGTCGGCGCCGAGCCGGCGCGCGGCCAGCTCGAACGAGGTGCGCGTGCGCGTGGACGGTTCGAAGAACAGGTTGAGCACGGTGCGCCCGGCCAGCGTGTCCAGCTTGCGGGTGCCGTGCGCGCAGGCGTCGCGCAGCGCGATGGCGCGGTCGAGCAGGTGTTCGATGCTGGCGCGCGGCAGGTGTTCCAGCGTGGTGAGGTGGCGCAGGCGTGGGCTCATGGCGTGGATGCTTGGATGGAAAGATCGGAGGGGGCGCCGGCAAGCCAGCGTTCGAGAATCACCGCGGCGGCCTCGGCGTCGAGCGCGGCGGCATCGCGGCGGCGCTTGAGGCCGGCGGCGCGCGCACCGGCGAAGCGGTGCGCCGCTTCCTGCGAGCTGTGGCGTTCGTCCACCAGTGCCACGGCGGTGCCGTAGCGGCTATGGAGTTGGTCGGCGAAGCGGCGCGCGCGCCGGCTGGCGGGTTGCTCCTCGCCGTCCAGGGTGAGCGGCAGGCCCACCACCAGGGTGTCGGGCAGCCACTGCGCGCGCAGGGCATCCAGCGCAGGCCAGTCGGGCGAACCTTCGCGCACGGCCACGATGCCCAGCGCACGGGCGCTGGCGGTAAGGCGGTTGCCGACGGCGACGCCGATCAGTTTGCTGCCGACGTCGAAGCCGAAGGCGCAGCTCATGCGTGGCCCGCGTAACCGGCGAGCTGCAGCGGATCGACGCCGACCAGGCCGGCGGCGGCGCTCCAGCGCTCCTCCAGCGGCGTGTCGAAGACCACGCGCTCGCTGGCCTCCACGGTAAGCCAGGCGTTGGCCATCAGCTCCTGTTCGAGCTGGCCGGCGTCCCAGCCCGCGTAGCCCAGCGCCATGATCGCCTGGCGCGGGCCTTCGCCGGCGGCCATCGCCACCAGGATGTCGCGCGAGGTGGTCACCGACCAGTGCGCGTTGATGCGGTAGCTGGATTCCCAGTGGCCGGGTTCGCGGTGCAGCACGAAGCCGCGCTCCTGCTGCACCGGGCCGCCGATCAGCACCGGCGCGTCGGCCAGCTCCGGATCGCTGCATTCCAGCTTCATCTGCGCCAGCACGTCGCCGAAGCGGTAGTGCGACAGCTGGTTGACCAGCAGGCCCACCGCGCCCTCCTCGCTGTGTTGGCACAGCAGGGCCACGCCGCGCGAGAACGGCGGCTCGGCCAGGCCGGGCATGGCGATCAGGAAGTGTCCGGTGAGGGTGGGCGGTTCGGTGCGGCTCATGCGCCCATTGTAAGCCGGTGCGGCGCCGCTTACTTGCTGCGCAGCACGTTGCCGGGCAGGAACTGCCAGGTGCGGGTGATGTAGAGCTGGTCCACCTTCGCCGAGGGTGGCAGCGGCGGGAAGGGCGCGGCCAACTGCACGATGCGTTTGGCGGCGTCGTCGAGCAGCGGCTGGCCGGAACTCTGGATCACGACGATGCTGTGGATGCTGCCGTCGCGGTTGATGCCCACGGTGAGCAGCAGGTCGCCGTGCAGGTCCAACTGGCGCGCCTTTTCCGGGTAGTTGAGGTTGCCCACCCGTTCGACGCGGTCGGACCAGCCGCGCATGTAGGCGGCGTAGACGTATTCGCGGGTGTTGGCCGAGATGTACTTCTTGCGCGGCCGCTTGGCATAGGCCTCGGTCTGGTCGCGCACCTCGGCGGCCAGTTGGGCCATCTCCTGCTGGCGACGCAGGTCGGCGGCGCTGGGCGCATCCTGCGGCGGCACTTCGGTCTGCGCGGTGTCGCTGGCCACACTGAAGCTGCTCTGGCCGCTGGTGGTGACCATGCGCTGCGGTGTGGCGTCGCGGGGCTGTGGCGTGGCGGCACTTGCCGACTGCATGGTGGTGCCGGGGATGGGCTTGGGCAAGGCGCCGGAGAAGGGTTGCGAGGGCCGTGCGGCGCGGTCGCTCTGGCCGCCGCCGCTGTTATTTGCCTGTGCCAGGAAGTCGGCCTGGTCCGGCGCCTCGCGGTTCGCCACGTTGACGAGGGTGACGTCCAGCGTCGGCAGGCCCGGCTGGATCTTGGCGAAGTGGAAGGTGATGCCGAGCAGCAGCACGCCGTGCAGCAGCAGCGAAAACAGCAGGGTGGCGCCGATGGGGTCGGCGGGGCGTGCGGTGGCGGAACTCACGAAGCGGGGCTTCCAACAGGGCGCTGCTCGATGGCATCGAACAGCAGGCCGGCGATATTAAGCCCGAACTGCGCGTCCAGCTCGCGTGCGCAGGTCGGCGATGTGACGTTGATCTCGGTGAGGTAGTCGCCGATCACGTCCAGGCCCACGAAGCGCAGTCCGCGGCGGCGCAGTTCCGGCGCAACCTGGGCGGCGATCCAGCGGTCGCGTTCGGACAGCGGCACGCCCTCGCCGCGGCCGCCGGCGGCGAGGTTGCCGCGGAACTCGTCGCCCTGCGGGATGCGCGCCAGCGCGTAGGGCACCGGTTCGCCGTCGATCAGCAGGATGCGCTTGTCGCCCGCGCTGATCGCCGGGATGAACTTCTGCGCGATGGCGAACTGCCGGCCCTCGCCATGCGGGCCGCCGGCCAGCAGGGTTTCCAGCATGGAGTTGAGGTTGCCGTCGCCGACTTTGACTTTGAAGATGCCGCGCCCGCCCATGCCGTCCAGCGGCTTCAGCACGGCCTCGCCGCACTCGGCCACGAAGCGGCGCAGCTCGCCGGCGTCGCGGCTGACCAGGGTGGGCGCGATGCATTGCGGAAACTGCAGCGCGAACAGCTTCTCGTTGCAGTCCCGCAGCGCGCGCGGGTCGTTGACCACGTTCACGCCGCCGCGCTGGGCGGCCTCCAGCACCATGGTGTCGTAGACGAACTGCGGGTCGACCGGTGGATCCTTGCGCATCAACACCACGTCCAGCTCGCGCAGGTCGCGCCATTGCGCCTCGCCCAGCGCGAACCAGTCGCGCGGATCGTCGCGCACCGTCAGCGGACGCAGCCGGGCCCATGGTTCGCCGCCGCGCAGCGCCAGGTCGCCCTGCTCCATGTAGTGCAGGGCGTGGCCGCGTCGTTGCGCCTCCAGCAGCATGGCCAGGCTGGTGTCCTTGGCGGGCTTGATGGCGCCGATGGGGTCCATCAGCACCGCGACGGCAAGCGTCATCGGGGTTCTCCGCGAAAGGTTTTGCGACGCCATGCGTCGGACGAGGGGGAAAGGCGATGTTCGCCCACGGCGGCGGCGGCGACAAGCGCGTGTGCCGCGGAAGGCTGGACCGTGTCGAAATACGGCACAATGCGCACCCGCAAGGCGCGCTGCAAGGCGAATCTTGCTTGACGCAATCGCGGGCAGGCAGTAAACAACCACCATGCATAACCCGCTGTGTGGCGGGGGTTGCGGGGCACAGTACCGAGCAAAGTTGTCTAATCATGCAAGCCCGGCGGCACGTTTGTTGCTCGCCGTGCTGGTTTTCCTGGGCTCATGGTGGGCAACAGGGGGAGTAAATGAATCTGAACGCGAACGCGAATGGTCTGGCCGGCCTGCGGGTCATGGTGATCGACGACTCCAAGACCATCCGTCGCACGGCAGAAACCCTTCTGAAGAAGGAGGGCTGCGAGGTGCTGACCGCCGTGGACGGCTTCGAGGCGCTGGCCAAGATCGCCGACCAGAAGCCGGCCATCATCTTCGTCGACATCATGATGCCGCGCCTGGACGGCTACCAGACCTGCGCGCTGATCAAGAACAACCCGCAGTTCCGGGCCACGCCGGTCATCATGCTCAGCTCCAAGGACGGCCTGTTCGACAAGGCGCGCGGACGCGTCGTGGGCGCCGAGCAATACCTCACCAAACCGTTCACGCGCGACGAACTGCTGGGTGCCATCCAGCATTACGTCGGTGCGGCGGCCGGCCGCTGACCACAGGCACTCAGGGGAAAACTGTGGCCGACATTCTCATCATCGACGACTCGCCCATCGACGTGCGCGTGCTCACCACGCTGCTCGAACGTGCGGGTCATCAAGTCTCCTCCGTCGGCAACGCCGAGGAGGGCATCGAGCGCGTGCGCAGCACGCCGCCCGCGCTGGTCATCATGGACGTCATCATGCCCGGCATGAACGGCTTCCAGGCCACCCGCACGCTGACCCGCGACCCGGTCACCGCCGGCGTGCCCATCGTGATGATCACCACCAAGGCGATGGAAACCGACCGCGTGTGGGGGCTGCGCCAGGGTGCGCGCGCCTTCATCACCAAGCCGGTGAACGAGGGCGAGTTGCTCGCCTGCATCAGCCAACTGCTGTCGAGCGCGGCATGAACGCAAGCACCGTCCTTACGCCGTTCGAGATCCTGGCCCGCTACGAGCGCCTGTCGCTGGCGCACGCCTCCGACACCCGCGATCGGATGGACGCGCCCGGCCTGTGGCGCGGCATCGGCTATCGCGTCGGGGCGCGCACCCTGGTCAGCGAGATCGGCGAGATCAACGAACTGCTGGCATTGCCGCCGCTCACTGCGGTGCCGCGCACGCAGCCGTGGCTGCTCGGCGTGGCCAACGTGCGCGGCAACCTGATGCCGGTGGTGGATTTCGGACGATTCCTGTTCGGCGAGCGCACGCAGCTGACCGACCGCGCGCGCCTGCTGGTGGTGCGCCAGGGCGCCGGCAGCGTGGCGCTGCTGGTGGACGAGGTGTTCGGCCAGCGCACGGTGGACGCGGAGCAGCGGCGCGAGGCGGAGCAGGAAGACGATCCGCGGCTGGCGCGCTTCGCCGAGCAGCGGGTGGGCGAGAGCGGGCAGCAGATGGCGATACTGAGCATGGGCAGGCTGGTGCGCGCCCCCGATTTCCGCCAGGCCGCGGCCTGATACGGAGCGGTTGCGGGCAGCAGGTCCGGTGCCGTCACGGGCCGGCAACTCCAAGACGACAGATTCGACGACAGATTCAGGGTTTGCCCGTCCGACGACGCGGCCGACCCTGCGAAGTAGACGGACGAGGTGAACATGAGCACTACTGGGGGCGTCGGCAAGGAGCGTGGTAACACCGCACTCATTGTCCTGTTGCTGGTCGCGATCGGTTTCGCGGCCCTGGATTTCTGGCAGCTCAACGTGAAGAACGGCGAAGACCGCCAGGCCGTTGCGCTGACCACGCAGATCCAGGTGCTGTCGCAGCAGACCGCGAAGTTCGCGCTGGAATCCTCCGACGGCAACGCCGAGTCGTACAAGGAGCTGGAAAGCACGCGCAACGCCATCGACTCGGCGGTGCGCAAGCTGAACAGGGGCGACGCGTCGACCGGCATGCACGCCTACTCCGACAACAACGCCACGCCGGTCGGCCGCGCGGACAGCGCGCTGGCCGGCGCCTGGAAGCAGCTCGACGGGGACATCGGCAAGATCCTCTCGAACAAGGCCGTGGTGCTCGACTCCGGACAGCGCGCGGCCACCGTGTCGCAGCAGATGCCGCTGCTCAATTCCAGCATGGAGCAGGTGGTCACCATCCTGCAGCAGCGCAACGGCAGCGCCGACCAGATGCTCGGCACCTCGCGCCAGATGCTGTCGGCCGACCGCATCATCCGCCGCGTGCAGGAAGTGCTGCAGGGCGGCGACAACGCCCAGGCCGCCGCCGACGGCCTGCAGCGCGACGCGCAGCAGTACGGCATCGTGCTGCAGGCGTTGGTCAAGAGCGATCCGGGCAGCGGCGTCAAGCCGATCGCCGACGCCAACGCGCGCAAGATCCTCGACGACATGCAGACCAACTGGGACAAGCTGGCCGACCCGTTGGCCAAGCTGGTGTCCGCTTCCGGCAACCTCATCGCGGTGAAGCAGGCCGGCACCCAGGCCTCGCTGGACTCGCAGTCGGTGCTGCTGCGCGCGAACGACCTCGCCGACCAGATCGGCAAGCTGCCGCTGCGCCGCTTCTTCCCGAACGTGTGGTGGGGCCTGCTCGCCGCCATCGGTGCGGTGGCCTTCGCTCTCTTGCTGGTGGTCAGCCTGGTGCGCGACCAGCGCCGCCGCTTCGCCGAGTCCACCTCGCTCAACCAGCGCAACCAGGAGGCGATCATGCGCCTGCTGGACGAAATGGGCGCGCTGGCCGAAGGCGACCTGACGGTGAAGACCACGGTGACCGAGGAAATCACCGGCGCCATCGCCGACTCGGTGAACTACGCCATCGACGAGCTGCGCACCCTGGTGACCACCATCAACGAGACCTCCGAGCAGGTGTCCTCGTCGGCGCAGGAAACCCAGACCACCGCGCGCCACCTGGCCGACGCGGCCGAACAGCAGGCGCAGCAGATCAGTACCGCCACCGGCGCGATCAACGAGATCGCCAGCTCGCTGGACCACGTGTCGAAGAACTCCGCCGAATCGGCCGACGTGGCCGAGCGTTCGGTGCAGATCGCCTCGCACGGCGCCGAGGTGGTGCGCGAGACGATCTCCGGCATGGACTCGATCCGCGACCAGATCCAGGAGACGTCCAAGCGCATCAAGCGCCTGGGCGAATCCTCGCAGGAGATCGGCTCGATCGTGGAACTGATCAACGACATCGCCGAGCAGACCAACATCCTCGCCTTGAACGCGGCGATCCAGGCGGCCTCGGCCGGCGAGGCGGGCCGAGGCTTCGCGGTGGTGGCGGACGAAGTGCAGCGCCTCGCCGAACGCTCGGCGAGCGCCACGAAGCGAATCGAGACGCTGGTGCAGGCGATTCAGTCCGACACCAACGAAGCGGTGAACTCGATGGAGCAGACCACCGCCGAAGTGGTGGCCGGTGCGCGCAAGGCGGAGGACGCCGGCAGCGCGCTGGGCGACATCGAGCGCGTGTCGCACGACCTGTCCGCGCTGATTCAGAACATCTCCAGCGCGGCGCGCCAGCAGTCGGCGGCGGCGACGGACATCTCGCAATCCATGAACGCCATCCGCGAGATCACCTCGCAGACTTCGCAGGGTGCGAGCCGCACGGCGGATTCGATCGGTACGTTGGCGCAGTTGGCCAGCGACCTGCGTCGTTCGGTGGCCCACTTCAAGCTGCCGGGCTGACGGCGACATTTACTGACTAGGGGCAGTCTCGATGGTGGCGTGGCGATGCGCCGCGCAACCGCTGAGGGAAGTGCATGAGACTTCAAGACAACATTGATTTCACCACGCTGCAGTGGGTCCGGCCCGAGCTGGAGCAGACGCTGTCTGATGCCCGCGAGTCGCTGGAGTCCTACGTCGGCAACCCGTCCGACGCCGGCGCGATGCGCGTGTGCGCGGATTGCCTGCACCAGGTGCAGGGCACGCTGCGCATGGTCGAGCTGCCCGGCCCGGCGATGGTGGCGACGGAAATGGAATTGCTCGCCATCGCGCTGCTGCAGAACAAGGTCGTGCAACGCGAGGATGCCTACGCCGCGATGATGCGCGGGCTGATGCAGCTGCCCGACTACCTCGAACGCGTCGCCAGCGGCCACCGCGACGTGCCGGTGGTGCTGCTGCCGCTGCTGAACGACCTGCGCGCCAGCCGCGACGAGGAGGCGTTGACCGAGGCCGCGCTGTTCCGCCCCAACCTCGATGCCTTCCTGCCCGCCCAGGCGCCCGCCGCCATGAGCGAGGCCCAGGCGCACGAGCGCCGCGGCGAGCTGGCCGCGTTGCGCGTGCAATTCCAGCAGCACATGCTGGCCTGGTTCCGTGGCCAGAGCCAGGCGCAGCCGCTGGCCGGCATGCGCAAAACGCTGCTGGCCATCGCCGCGCGCTGCTTCCACGTGCACGGGCGCCGCCTGTGGTGGATCGCCGCCGGCGTGGTGGAAGGACTGGAGCAAGGCATGCTCGGCCCCTACGCCACCGAGCTGCGCCAGTTGCTCGGCAAGGTGGACCGCCATGTCCGCCAGTTGATCGAACAAGGCGAGGGTGGCCTGCGCGGCGGCGATGCCGACGACCTGTGCAACCGCCTGCTCTACATCGTGGCGCAGTCGCGTCAGCACAGCCCGCACATGGAGCTGTTGCGCCGCACCTACGCGCTGGACAGCCTGCTGCCCGACGCCGAGGAACTGGAGCACGCCCGCGGCTCGATGGCCGGACACAACCGCGCGCTGCTCGACTCGGTGGCCAAGGCGCTCAAGGAAGATCTGCTGCGCGTCAAGGAAGCGCTCGACCTGTTCCAGCGCCAGCCGAACGCCGATGCGGCCTCGCTGGCGCCGCAATGCGAGCTGCTGGGTCGCGTCGCCGACACCCTCGGCATGCTGGCGCTGGCCGTGCCGCGCCGAGTGGTCGACGAGCAGCGTCGCGTGCTCGAGGAGGTCGCCAACAAGTTGCGCAACGTCGACGAGGAAACCCTGCTCGACGTGGCCGGCGCGCTGCTCTACGTGGAAGCGTCGCTGGACGACCACATCGAAAGCCTGGGCGCCGGCGAAGAAGCGCACGAAACGGAAACGCCGTCGCTGCCGCGCACCGAGGTGCAGGGCATCCTCAGCACAGTGATGCAGGAGGCAATCCGCAGCACCGCCAAGGTCAAGGAAGCCATCGTCGCATTCGTCGAGTCCGGCTGGGAGCACGCCGGACTGGCCGACGCCCCGGCGCAGATGGCCGAGGTGGCCGGTGCTGCGCGCATGCTTTCCGCCGAGCGCCCGGCCGAACTGGCCGAAGGCATCGGCCGCTTCATCCACAACGAACTGCTGGGTGACCGCCGCGTGCCAAGCAGCACGCAGATGGATCACCTGGCGGACGCGTTGGCCGCGCTGGAGTACTACCTGGAAGCGGCGCGCGAGCATCGCGGCGGCCTGGCGCACATCATCGACGTGGCCGAGCACAGCCTCAGCCAGCTTGGCTACTGGCCGCTGCCGGACGAACGTCCGCTGCCGGTGGCGGAGGCGGCCGCCCCGGAACGTCCCCAGGAAACCCTGTCCGAGCCGGTGAGCGTGTTTGCCGGCGACGACCCCAGTCAGCTGTTCGTGGCGCCGGAAGTGCCGCAGCAGGCGCCGACGCATGACGTCGACGGCCTGCGCCTGGCGCAGACCGAACCCACCATGCCGCCCATGCCTGCCGGCGACGATGCCGACTGGGTCGAGATCGAGGAAGAAATCGAGGAGCAGGTGCCGGCGCACGGCGCGCTCGCCGAAGGCTTCCGCTTCGACCAGCAGGCCGAAGGCATCGACGACGACATCCGCGACATCTTCCTGGAGGAAATGCAGGAAGAAATCGACAATCTGCTGACCGCCGAGGGCGCCTGGCTGGCCGATCCTGCACAGCTTGCCGCGCTCACGCCGATCCGCCGTTCCTTCCACACGCTCAAGGGTTCCGGCCGGTTGGTCGGCATCCCTGCGCTGGGCGAATTCGCGTGGAAGGTGGAGGACATGCTCAACCGCGTGCTCGACCACACCATCGAGCCGCACGCAGGCGTGCAGGCGCTGGTGCGCCACGCCATCGCCGCCTTGCCGCAGGTGCTGGCTTCGCTGAAGGGCGAAGGCGTGCCGACCGCGCCGATCGAGGCCATCCAGCAGACCGCCACCAAGCTTGCCGCGGGCAATGCCGCCGCGCGCATCGAGGACCACGCGCCGGCCGCGATGGAGACCGTGCGCCGCGTCGTGCGCCGTCGCGTGCCGCGCTTCGATGCCGCCGTCGACGCGATTCCCGCCGCAGCCATCACCGATGCCGCCATCGCGGCCGCTCCGGTACCGGCGCCGGCCGAACCGCCGGTATCGCTGGCCATCTCGCCGCTGCCGTCGGTCGATCCGGTCCTGCTGGAAATCCTGCGCAGCGAAGTCGCGCAATACCTGCAGACCATCCGCACCGCGATCCAGCGCAGTAGCGGCGAGCTGCCGGTGGGCGAAGACCTGCTGCGCGCCGTGCACACGCTGCACGGGGCCATCGCGATGGTCGAGATCCCGCTGCTCATCCAACTGCTGTCGCCGCTGGAATCCCTGCTCAAGCGCCTGCGCCATGTGGGTCAGCCGCTGTCGAGCGAAGGCGTGCGCCTGATGGATCGTTCGGCCGATGTGGTCGACCAGACGATGGCCCAGTTCGACGTGGCCTTGCCGCAGCTGCCGAACGTCGACCAGTTGGCCCTTCAACTGATCGAGATGCGCGACCGCTATCCGGAAGTGCAGGGCGCTCACGTCATCGCCGAGCACCACCCGGAAGCCGCGCCACCGCTTGCCGAACCCGAAGCGGCGACCGCGGAGGCCGCGATGGAGCCGGGCGAGCCGGATGTCCACGAAGCCGAGTTCGATGCGGAGCCGGCCACGCCGGCTGCCTCGCTGGAGGACGGCGAGCACGACCACTTCGCCAACGAACTGATGGCCGCGCTTGGTGCATTCGAACCGGACGCCTCGGCCGAATCCGAACCTGCCGGGGCCGAGCAAGGCGCCGACGAGGCCGGCGAACAGTCTTCGAGCGGCCAGGCGGCTGCTGAATTGGCAACACACGATCAAGCCGCACACGAACAGGCCGAGCAGGATCGCCTAGAGCAAGAGCGCCTCGAGCAGGAGCATCTCGAGCAGGAACGTCTCGAGCAGGAACGTCTCGAGCAGGAACGTCTCGAGCAGGAACGTCTCGAGCAGGAACGTCTCGAGCAGGAACGTCTCGAGCAGGAACGTCTCGAGCAGGAACGTCTCGAGCAGGAACGTGCCGAGCAGGAACGTGCCGAGCAGGAACGTGCCGAGCAGGAACGTGCCGAGCAGGCGCGTCAGGCGCAGGAGCGCGCTGTCCGCGAGGCTGCCGAAGCGCAGATGCGCGCCGCCGCAGAAAAGGCGGCGGCCGAGCAGCGCGCCGCGGAAGAAGCCGCCGCGCAAAAGGCCAGGGAGGAAGCCGCACGCGCAGCCGAAGCGGCCCGTCGTGCCGCGGCCGAGGCCGTGCGCGCTGCGCCTGCTGCCGACGTGCCGGCCGTCAACGATGCGTTGCCCATCGACGCCGACCTGTTGGAGATCTTCGTCGAGGAGGCCCGCGAAATTCTCGACCACGCCGACGGCGTGCTGGCGCAATGGCATGCCGAGCCATCGGCGGCGGCCTACCTGGGCGAGCTGCAGCGCGACCTTCACACGCTCAAGGGCGGCGCGCGCATCGCCGGCATGATGTCGGTGGGCGATCTGGCGCACGCCATCGAGACGCTGCTGGAAAAGCCGGTGGGCGATGCGGTCCAGGCAGCGGCGTTGATCGCCGTGCTGGAAACCAGCTTCGACCAGTTGCACACCATGGTGCAGGAGGTCTCGCAAGGCCAGGTGCCGGCTTACCCGAAGGCGGTCGTCGACCACTTGCTGGCCTTGGCCGGCCAGCAGCAGTTCGCCGACGACGAGGCCTTGGCCGCGCATATGGCGCCGTCGGCACAGCCTGTCGCGCAGCCGCAGGCGCAGGCCGCGGATGCGACTGAGCCGCTGCCGGAGCTGATGACCGAGCAGGCCGTCGAGGCGCCCTCGTCGCAGGAGCAGATCCGCGTACGCGCCGAACTGCTCGACAACCTGGTGAACCATGCGGGCGAGGTGGCGATCTACCGCTCGCGCCTGGAACAGCAGGTGGGCGGCTACCGCAACAACCTGGTCGAACTGGACCAGACCGTGCAACGCCTGCGCAGCCAGTTGCGCATGCTGGAAATCGAAACCGAAGCGCAGATCATCGCGCGCTTCCAGCGCGAACACCGCGAGGCCGGCAGCGTCGCCGCGTTCGATCCGCTGGAACTCGACCGTTTCTCCCAGCTGCAGCAGTACTCGCGTGCGCTGGCCGAGTCGGTATCGGACTTGGTGTCCATCCAGGGCACGCTGGACGAACTCACCCGCCAGGCCGAAAACCTGCTGGTGCAGCAGTCCCGCGTCAGCACCGAGCTGCAGGAAGGCCTGCTGCGCACGCGCATGCTGCCGTTCGACACCATGGTGCCGAACCTGCGCCGCACCCTGCGCCAGGCCGCGCAGGAAGAAGGCAAGAGCGCGCAGCTCTACGTGGACGGCGCGCACGGCGAAATGGACCGCAACCTGCTCGACCGCATCAAGGCGCCGTTCGAGCACATGCTGCGCAACGCGGTGGCGCACGGCCTGGAATCGTCCGAGGACCGCCGCAAGGCGGGCAAGCCGGCCGAGGGTGCGGTGCGCATCCGCGTGACGCGCGAAGCCACCGAGGTGGTGGTGCGGGTCAGCGACGACGGCCGCGGCCTCGACCGCGACGCCATCCGCAAGCGCGGCGTGGAGCGTGGCCTGATCGCCGCCGACACGCGCCTCACCGACGACCAGGTGCTCGCACTCATCACCCAGCCCGGCTTCTCCACCGCCAGCACGATCACCCAGCTTGCCGGCCGCGGCGTGGGCATGGACGTGGTGGCGAACGAGATCAAGCAACTGGGCGGTTCGCTCGCGATCGAATCGCAACAGGGCCAGGGCACCACCTTCGTGCTGCGCCTGCCGTTCACGCTCGCGGTGACCCAGGCGATCCTGGTGCGCATCGGCGAGAGCACCTTCGCCATCCCGATGACCTCGGTGCAGGGCGTGGCGCGCGTCAACGCCGACGAACTGTCCGCGCGCATGGCCGAACACGAGCCGGCGTTCAGCCACGGCGACGAGCAGTTCGGCATCCACGACCTGGCCGAACTGCTCGGCCTGCCGCCGGGTGCGGTGCCGGAGGGCGAGCAGCCGCCTCTGCTGCTGGCACGCGCGGGCGAGCTGCGCGCCGCGATCCGTGTCGACGCAGTGCTGGGCTCGCGCGAAATCGTGGTGAAGTCGGTCGGCCCGCAGGTGAGTTCGGTGCCCGGCGTGTTGGGCGCCACCATCATGGGCGACGGTTCGGTGCTGGTGATTCTCGACCTGGCGCCGCTGGTCCGCAGCGGCGTGGCGCGTCGCGAGCAACGCCTGTCCGAAGGCCTTGCTGCGGTCGAGCTGCCGAAGATCGAGGAACAGCGCACCCGCCCGCTGGTCATGGTGGTGGACGATTCGATCACCATGCGCAAGGTCACCGGCCGCGTGCTGGAGCGCCACGAGTACGAAGTGGGCACCGCAAAGGACGGCGTGGACGCGCTGGAGAAACTGCACGAGCGCGTGCCCGACCTGATGCTGCTGGACATCGAGATGCCGCGCATGGACGGTTACGAGCTGGCCACCCACATGAAGGCGGACCCGCGCCTGCGCGACGTGCCGATCATCATGATCACCTCGCGCACCGGCGAGAAGCACCGCCAGCGCGCGTTCGACATCGGCGTGGACCGCTACCTCGGCAAGCCGTACCAGGAGGCCGAACTGCTGTCGCAGATCGCCGAAGTGCTGGACCAGCGCGCCGAGACGCTGGAACGCCGCGCCGTCGAGCAGCTTGCGCAGGAGCCGCACCATGGTTGAAACGCAGCCTTCGGTGGCGTTGCTGTTCGACGACGCCGAGCTGGGCGCGCAACTGCGCCAGGTCCTGCAGGAGTGCGGCGCGCGCATCGTGCACGAGGGCGGCGTCGCGGGCTTCGACGCCGCCACGTTGCACCGGCACGATCCCGACGTGCTGGTGGTGAACCTGGACGACGAGGACGACGAGGCCTTCGATCGCCTGTTCGGCATGGTCGACGGCGACCGTCCGCGCCTGGTGCTCAACGACGCCCGCGCCAGCCGCGACCTGAGCGGTTGGGACCGTGCGCGCTGGGCGCGCCACTTCGCAGTGAAGGTGCTGGCCAATGGCGACATCGATCCGCCGCGTCCAGCCGACGCGCAAGCGGTGGTGCCGGCGACCGTCGCCGTGCCGGTCGAACCGCCTGTGCCGGAGCCGGTGGCAGCCTACGAGCCCGCTGCGACCGCGCTGCCCGACACGGACGACGCGCCGGGACTGCATGCCGACGCCACGGCCGACGACCTGGAGGCGGAACTGGCGGCGCTGCTCGCCGAGCCCCAGCCGTCCACGCCTGCGGCGGAGACGGTCGAGATGCCGGCACTCGATCCCGAACTGGAAAGCCTCATCGCCGGCATGCCGACCCCGCACGAGGAAGTCGATGCGCTTGCGTCGCGCGACCATGCCGCCACGGACAACCTGGAGGCGGAACTGGCCGCCATGCTCGCGGACGACAACCTGCTGCCCGATGAGCAGCCCGTGCACGCCGCGCCGAGTCAGGACGTGCCGATGCACGACGGCGATTTCAGCTTGGCCTCGCAGGACGACGCATGGCAGGACGCGCCCGCCGCCACGCCAGCATCGGCCGGGGAGCCCAGGGCGCCGGCGGTACCGGATGGCTGGGCGCTGGTCGAGCACGACGCATCCGCTTCCGCGCCGGCCAAGGCCGCCGACTTCGGCATCGAGAAGCTCAGTGCCGCGGATTTCCTCGCGCCGGACGTCGAGCCCACGGCCGAAGACTTCAAGCCGACGCTGAGCCTGGAACTGTTGTCGATGGAGGAGGCCGTGGCGCCGCAGGCCTGGGAGCCTGCCGAGATGCTGCTGGACGACCTCGACAGCGCGCTGAGCCGGGTGGTGGCGCTGGGCGCTGCCGCCGACGGACTGGCCTCGGTCTGCGAATTCCTCGCCGAGCTGCCGGTCGGCGCGCGCCATACCATCCTGCTGACCCAGCACTACGGCGCCGAGTCCGTCGAGACCGTGCTGGAGCGCCTCTCCGCTCACTCCGTCCTGCCGGTGCGGTTGGCGATGCAGGGCAGCCGTGCGCGCAGCGGCGAAGTCCTGCTGGTGCCGGCCGATGGCCAGGTGCAGCTGCGCCGGGATGGCAAGGTCGAGGTGCATCCCGCACAGAGCCCGTCCATCGACGCCAGTTTCAGCATGGCGGCGAGTGCCTTCCCGCGCGATGCCGTGGGCATCGTGTTCGCCGGCCGTTCCACCGATGCGGTGGCCGGCGCGCAGGCGATCCACGACCGCGGCGGCCAGGTCTGGGTGGAGGCTGCCGACGGTGCGCACCACGACGACATGGTCGGCGGCGTCTTCGCGGAGCGGCTGGTGAGTTATTCCGGAACGCCGCGCGAGCTCGCGGCGCATCTGATCGAGGTCTATCCATGAGCGTCGAGTTGCCCCGCGAAATCCGTTGCGTGCTGGTGCCCGCCGGCAGCCTGCGCCTGTTGCTGCCCAACGCCACCGTGGCCGAAGTGATCACCCAGCCTGCCTACGAGACGGTGGAGGGTGCGCCCGAATGGTTGCTGGGCCGTTTCGCCTGGCGCGGCTGGCGCGTGCCGCTGGTGTCGTTCTCGCGCCTTGCCGGCGCGGACGACGGCGATGCCGCGCTCACCGTGCGCGTCGCCGTGCTCAAGGCGCTGGGCGGGCATCCGAAGATGCCGTTCATCGCCGTGCTCACGCAGGGTTTCCCGCGACTGACCACGCTGAACTCCGAGCTGATCATTCCCACCCACGACGGCAACGCCCTGCCGGCCGGCGTGCGCGCGCAGGTGCTGGTGCGCGACGACGTGGCCGTGATCCCGGACCTCGAAAGCATCGAGGCGGAGCTGGTGCAGTTGCTGGACCAGCCGGACGGCGAAGCAGAGGCGCTGGACGGCGCGGCTTGATCGCGCGCCGGCAACACGCCCGGCACCGCCCTGCGGCGCTGCTGCTGGCCGGTGTGGTGGCCCTGGCGGTTGCGATGGCCACCGGACAGCATGTCCTTTACGGCGTGGCCGGTGCCCTTGTCGGCATGGCGATAGGCGCCTGGTATCGGGCACGCGGCTGAAGTGCGCTGCTCAGAAGTCCCCGTGCCAAGCCTGCAGGGCGGCCAGCGCCGCGAGCCCTGCCGTTTCCGTGCGGAGTATCCGCGGCCCCAGCCGCACGCCGGTGAAGCCGGCCTCGCCTAGCAACGTCACGTCGCGTTCGCCCAATCCGCCTTCCGGACCCACCACCAGCAACGCGCCATCGCCGGGCGGATGCAGTCCGCGCACGGAGGTCGTCGCTTCCGGCAGCAGGGCCAGGCGCCATGCCGCGTGGTCCTCCAGCGAGGCCAGCCAGGCCGGCAGGGCCAGCGTGGGAGAAATCTCGGGAAGGCGGGCACGGCCGCATTGCTCGCAGGCGCTGGCTGCCACCGCGCGCCAGTGCGCCAGGCGCTTCTCGGCACGTGCCGCATCCAGCTTCACCTCGGAGCGCTCGGTGAGCAGCGGCACGATGCGCGCCACGCCCAGTTCGGTGGCCTTCTGCACGATCAGGTCCATCTTTTCGCCGCGCGCCACGCCTTGCGCCAGCGTGAGGCGCAGCGGCGATTCGCGGTCCACGGCGTGGCCGTCCCGCACGTGCACCAGCACTTCGCGCTTGCCGACGCTGGCGATCGTGGCGGCGTAGTCGTTGCCGTCGCCGTTGAACAGCGTCAACGGGTCGCCTGGCGCGAGGCGCAGCACGCGCGCCACGTGTTCGCCAGCCTGCGCCGGCAAGACGGTTTCGACTCCGGCAGCCAGCGGCAGGTCGACATGGATACGGACAGCGCGCATGGGGCGGATTACACCACGGCCCGCTCGATGCCTGACGCGGCAACCGCGACCAGATGATCGATCTCCGCCTCGCTCACCACGTAGGGCGGCATGAAGTAGATCACGTTGCCCAGCGGGCGCAGCAGCGCGCCCTGCTGCAGTCCATGCAAGTACACGCGCAGGCCGCGGCGGTCTTCGGCCGGAAACGGGCGGCGCGTGGCCTTGTCGGCGACCAGTTCCACCGCGGCGATCATGCCGGTCTGGCGCACCTCGGCCACGTGCGGATGCGCGCGCAACGGCTCCAGCTTTCGCGCGAGGTGCGCGGCGAGCGTGCGGTTCCGCTCCAGCACCGGTTCGTCGCGGAAGATCGCCAGCGTGGCCAGCGCCGCGCTGCAGGCCAGCGGGTTGCCGGTGTAGCTGTGCGAATGCAGGAAGGCCTTGCCGGCGTTGTATTCAGCGTAGAACGCCTCGTACACGTGCGCCGTGGTGAGCACGGCGGACAGCGCGAGCGTGCCGCCGGTGAGTCCCTTCGACAGGCACATGAAGTCGGGCGAAACCCTGGCCTGCTCGCACGCGAACAGCGTGCCGGTGCGGCCGAAGCCCACCGCGATCTCGTCGGCGATGAAGTGCACGGCGAATTCGTCGCAGAGCTTGCGCAGGCCGGCGAGGTAGTCCGGGTGGTACATGCGCATGCCGCCCGCGCATTGCACCAGCGGCTCCACGATCACCGCGCAGGTCTCGTGCGCGTGGCGTTCCAGCAGGGCCCGCAACTCGGTCAACCGGCGCGCGGCGACCTGCGCGGGCGTCTCGCCGGGCTCGCCCTCGTAGGCGTCGGGCGAGGGCGCGAGGATGGGCGTGAGCAGCAGCGGCGCATAGGTCTTGCGGTACAGCGCCACATCGCTCACCGACAACGCGCCCAGCGTCTCGCCATGGTAGCTGCCGGTGAGCGCGATGAAGCGGGTCTTCTCGCCGTGGCCCTGGTTGAGCCAGTAGTGGAAGCTCATCTTCAGCGCCACCTCGATCGCCGCCGAGCCGTTGTCGGCGAAGAACACCTTGTCCAGGCCCGGCGGCGTGATGCGCACCAGTTGCTCGGCCAGCTCGATCGCAGGCGGGTGGGTGAACCCGGCGAAGATCACGTGCTCCAGCGTGCGCGCCTGTTCCGCCAGTGCGGCGGCGATGCGCGGGTTGGCGTGGCCGAACAGGTTGGTCCACCACGAGCTGATGCCGTCGAGGTAGCGCTTGCCCTCGGCGTCGACCAGCCAGGCACCTTCGCCGCGCACGATGGGCAGCAGCGGGATGGTCTCGTGGTCGTGCATCTGAGTGCAGGGGTGCCAGATGTGCTTCAGGTCGCGCGCGGCGAGCGTGGCGTTGCGGTCGGTGGAGTTCGTCATCCGGTTATGATCGACGCGAGCCGACGCATGCTCAAGTGCGTCGATGGAACTTGCGGAAAGCCTGCTTGAAAATCCTCAAGAAAATTCTCGCGGCCCTGGCCGCCGTGCTGCTGGGCATCGCGGCAATGCTGTGGTGGCTGCCCGTGCGCTGGGCGATGCCGTTGCTGCAGCCGTCGTTGCACGGCCTGCGGCTGCAGCAGGTGGGCGGCACCGTGTGGGACGGCCATGCCGGCCAGGTGTTGTCGCCGGCCGGCCATGCACTGGGGCATGTGCAATGGCAGTTGTCGCATCGCGCCTTGTTCGGTGCGGTCGAACTGCGGCTTGATTTCGCCGGGCCTCAATTCGGCTTGAATGCGCGCCTGCGCAAGCTGGCGGCCGGCCAGGTGGAGGTGAGCGATTTGCAGGCGCACGCGGTATTGTCCGCACTGGCCGATCCGTCACTGCGCCTGCCGCTGGGCGAGCCGCGCGGCGAGCTGGTGCTGAATGCGCGACGCGCGTTGTTGCAAGGCGGCTGGCCGCTGCAGTTGCAGGCCGATTGGCAATGGCGGCAAGCCGCGATGCATATGAAGAACGGCGATGTCGCGCTCGGCAATCTGCATGGCACGCTGGCGTCGCAGGGCGGCGTGATCCATGCACAATGGCGGGACGACGGCCAGGGTCCGCTGCGCACCGCCGGCACTTTCGACCTGAGCCTGCTGGGCTGGCGGCTCGCTGCCGAGCTGCAGCCGCGCGCAGGCGATCCGGCCCTGCAGCGTTGGCTCGCCGCCTTCGGCAAGCCGGACGCCGAAGGCACCATCCATTTCGCACGCAGCGGCGGCATGGCCGCCGCCATCAAGGGAACCACCGAACGATGAACGCCGAAATCGCCGCGCAGGCCCTCGCCGCCGCCCGCGAAGCCGCCGCCGCTGCCGCCGAAGTGATCCTGCACTACTGGAAGCGTGGCGTGGACGTGGAGATCAAGGGCGACGCCACGCCGGTGACGGTGGCCGACCGCGAAGCCGAGCAGGCGATCCGCAAGGTGCTGCGCGCGGCGCTGCCGGAAGCGGCGATCTACGGCGAGGAATATGGCCTCGATGGCGCGCGCGACGGTCTGCTGTGGCTGGTCGACCCGCTCGACGGCACCAAGAGCTTCGTGCGCCGCACACCGTTCTTCTCCACCCAGATCGCGCTGATGGACCGCGGCGAACTGGTGCTGGGCGTGTCCAGCGCGCCGGTCTACGGCGAGACGATGTGGGCCAGTGCGGGCAATGGCGCTTGGTTCGATGGCGAGCGCGTGCAGGTGGCGGACACCACGGATTTCGCGCAGGCCTCGATCTCCACCGGCAACGTCAAGACGCTCACCGGCGACACGCGCTGGACCGCGCTGGGCGCGATGATCCGCGACAGCAACCGCATCCGCGGCTACGGCGACTTCTGCCATTACCACCTGCTGGCACGCGGCTCGCTGGACCTGGTGGTCGAATCCGACGTCAACATCCTCGACATCGCTGCGCTGGCGGTGATCGTGCGCGAGGCGGGCGGCACGTTCACCGATCTGGACGGCCAAACGCCGACGCTGGAAACGCACAGCGTGCTGGCCGGCACGCCGGCGATCCACGCTGAAGCGCTGCGGCGCCTGACCCGCTGAAGCTACAATCGCCGGATGCCCAAGCCGCCGATCATCCACGCCACGCGCGCCGTCGACGACTGCCGCTTCCTGCGCTTCGAGCAGGTCGACCTGGAGTTCTCCAACGGCGAGCGGCGCACCTACGAGCGCATGAAGCCGGGCGGCCTCGGCGCGGTCATCATCGTGCCGATGCTCGATGCGGAGACCGTGCTGCTGGTGCGCGAGTACGGCGTAGGCCTTGAACGCTACGAATTGGGCCTGCCCAAGGGGCGGCTCGATCCCGGCGAAACGGCGGAACAGGGTGCCGACCGCGAGCTGAAGGAGGAAGTCGGCTACGGCGCGCGGCGCCTGACGCGGCTGCACACGCTGTCGCTTTCGCCGTCGTACATGAGCCATATCGCGCACGTGGTGCTGGCACAGGAGCTTTATCCCGAGCGGCTCGAAGGCGACGAGCCCGAACCGCTGGAAGTGGTGCCCTGGAAGCTCGCCGAACTGCACACCCTGGTTGGGCGCGACGACGTTACCGAGGGCCGTTCCATTGCCGCGTTGTTCATGGCGCGCGAATACCTTGCCGGAAGGATGCAACTGAAGTGAGCCTGCCGTTCGACCATCCCCTGTTGCACGACATCGCCGTACTGGCGCGTCGCGCGGGCGAAGCCATCCTCGAGATCTACCGCCAGGATTTCGACGTCGAGCTGAAGGACGACCGCTCGCCGCTCACCGCCGCCGACCTCGCCGCGCAGAAGGTGATCGCCGAGGGGCTGGCGCGGATCGAGCCGGCGCTGCCGCTGGTGTCCGAGGAGGCCAGCCAGGCATCGTGGGAGCAACGCCGTACCTGGGCGCGGCACTGGCTGGTCGATCCGCTGGACGGCACCCGCGAATTCGTGAAGCGCAACGGCGAGTTCACCGTCAACATCGCACTGATCGACCGCCACGAGCCCGTGCTCGGCGTGGTGCTGGCGCCGGTGACCGGCGACCTCTACGCCGCCGCGCGCGGCATCGGCGCCTGGTGGCAGGCCGAAGAAGGCGGCGACTGGGAGCGCATCAGCACACGCGAACTGGCGCGGCCGGCGATCGCGGCCGGCAGTCGCTCGCACGGCGGTTCGCAGGAGGACACCTTGCGCCACCTGCTCGGCGATGACTACACCTTGCAGCCGCTGGGTTCCTCGCTGAAGTTCTGCCTATTGGCGCGCGGCGGCGCGGACGTCTACCTGCGCCGCGGCCCCACCAGCGAGTGGGACACCGCCGCCGCGCAATGCGTGCTGGAGGAAGCCGGCGGCGCCGTGCTCGACCTGCACGGCAAGCCGCTGCGCTACGACCGCGGCGAGTCGCTGCTCAATCCCGAGTTCATCGCGGTGGGCGACGCCGGCCTCGACTGGACGGCCAAACTGCGCGACGCCGGTCTGCCATGAGCGGTGTGTCGCGTCGCGGCATCGACGAATTGCTGGAGATCATGGCGCGCCTGCGCGATCCCGAGCGCGGTTGCCCGTGGGACGTGCAGCAGGATTTCGCCAGCATCGCGCCCTACACCATCGAGGAAGCCTACGAAGTGGCCGACGCGATCGACCGCGGCGACTTCGACGACCTGCGCGAGGAGTTGGGCGACCTGCTGCTGCAGGTGGTGTTCCACGCACAGATGGCGGCCGAGCAGGGGCGCTTCGGTTTCGACGACGTGGCGCAGGCGATCAGCGCCAAGATGATCCGCCGCCACCCGCACGTGTTCGGCAACGCGCATTACGCGGATCTCGACGCGCAGAAGCGGGCCTGGGAAGACCTCAAGGCCGCCGAGCGCGCCGCAAAGGGCCACGCGCACGACACCAGCGCACTGGCCGGCGTCTCGCGCGGCCTGCCGGAATGGAAGCGCGCGACCAAGCTGCAGCAACGCGCGGCCACGGTGGGCTTCGACTGGCCCGACCACCGGCCGGTGCTGGATAAGCTGGTCGAGGAAATCGGCGAAGTGCGCGCCGAGTTCGACGCCGGCGCCGATCCGGCGCGGCTGGAGGACGAGATCGGCGACGTGCTGTTCGTGGTGGCCAACCTCGCCCGCCATGCCGGCGTGGACTTCTCGCGTGCGCTGCGCCACGCCAACGCCAAGTTCGAGCGCCGCTTCCGCCGCATGGAGCAACTGGCCGCGGAGGCAGGCGGCACGCTGGCCGGGCACGACCTCGCCGCGCAGGAGGCGCTGTGGCAGCGCGCCAAGCAGGACGAGCGGTAACGGCTGCTTTTATTGCTCATCCCGGCGCAGGCCGGAGGCGCTTCACGACAGCGCAGCCGGTCATCCAGTACCTGTGATGCCTTGAGTGCAAAGTCGCCGGACTCCGACCTCCGCCGGAGTGACGTGCTGCACGCTTGCAACCTTTTGCCGCCTGGCCGCATCAGAGCAGGCGATACCCAACCCGGAGTTCCGCCATGCGCCCCATCGCCCTTGCCCTGTTGCTGCTCGCCCCGTTCGTCGTGCATGCCAACGACAACTGCAAATTCCAGGCGCCGCGCAACCTGCAGATCGACCTCGCCGGCGTGCGCGGCGTACAGATCGACGTCAACAGCTACGACCTGCACGTGAACGGCACATCGGGCGCGAAGCAACTGGTGGTGAACGGCCGGGCCTGCGCGTCCGAGCAGTCGCTGCTGGACAAGCTGCAGATCACCCAGCGCCGCGAGGGCGACCAGCTCATCATCGAGCTGGGCGGCGGCAACGCGTTCTCGTTCCACCTGTTCGGCAATTACTCCACCGACCTCGAAGCCAACGTGCAACTGCCGCCGGAGCTGCCGGTGACGGTGCGCGTCGGCTCCGGCGACGCCGGCGTGAACGGCGTGCAGCAACTGCACAGTTCGGTGGGCTCGGGCGACCTGCACGTGTCCAATATTTCCGGCGCGTTCGACACCAGCGTGGGTTCGGGCGACGTCGACGCCAGCAACGTGGGCAGCCTGTACGCCGGTTCGGTGGGTTCGGGCGATCTCAAGGTGAGCGGCATCAAGGGCGATGCGAAGCTCGGCAGCATCGGCTCCGGCGACGCCACCCTGCGCAACGTGGGCGGCAGCGTGCATGCCGACACGCTGGGTTCGGGCGACCTCGGCGTGCACGACGTCGGCGGCGATTTCAGCCTGGGCGCCAAGGGCAGCGGCGACGTCGACCAGAGCGGCGTGAAAGGCAAGGTCAGCGTGCCGCGCGACGACGATTGACGGAGGGCCGCGTCGCCCTCTCCGATACGCGGAGAGGGGGCGCCGCGCTTCACCCCAGCCAGCGCCAGGCGAGGTACGCCAGCGGCGCGCTCGCCAGCAGGAACGGGATCGACACGCGATGGAACAGCCGCAGCCCCTGCGGTTGTTTCGCCAGCCGCAGGGCGATCAGGTTGGCCAGCGAACCGATCGCCAGCCCCGAACCGCCCACGTTCACCGCCACCGCCAGCGCAATGGCGTCGTGCGTGCGGTCGAGCAGCAGCACGGTGGCGGGCACGTTGCTGATCAGCTGCGAAGCCAGGATGCCGCTGGCGAACAGAATCGGCGGACGGTCGAGCGAAAGATGATCCAGGCCGCGCCGCACCAGCGGCAAGTCGGCGAAGTGGCCCAGGCCGAGGAAGATCGCCGCGAACGTGGCCAGCAGCAACCAATCGATACGACCCAGCACGCGCCTTGCCGCGAGCAGGTAGGCCGCCACCAGCGCCAATGCGCCGGCCAGCGCATGCCCGTGTTCCATCGCCAGCACCATCAGCGCCAGCGCGCACAGCGAGCCGGCGGCCAGCGGCACGGTCACCGCGTGACCATTCACTTGCGCCGGTTGCAAATGCGCGCGACCTTTCGGCAGCCATGCCAGCGTGAGCGCCGCCACCAGCGCGAACATCACCCCGGCCACCGGCAGCATCGCCAGCACGAAACGCAGGAACGGCAGTTGCGAGTGCTGCCACAGCAGCAGGTTCTGCGGATTGCCGATCGGGCTGAACGTGCTGCCCGCATTCACCGCCAACGCCTCCAGCACAACCATGCGCGCCACCGGCAGGTTGGAGATGGCGCCTATCGCCAGCGTCAGCGGCACGATCAGGAACAGGCTCACGTCGTTGGTCAGCACCGAGGCCAGCAACGCTGCGCCCGCTACCAGCAGCAGGCCCAGCGCCCGCAGGCTGTGTACGCGGGCAGCCAACGCGCCAGCCGCATGCTGCACCAGTCCGCTGTCGCGGATGCCCTGGATCGCCAGCATCAAGCCCAGCAAACCGGCCAGGGTGGGCAGCTGCAGCCAGCGGCCATAGTCCGCCGGCGTGTGCGGGTCGAGCAGCATCAGGCCGAGCGCAAGCGCAGCGAACAGCAGCAACAGCCATTCGGATTTCAGCTTGGCGCGCCAGCCGGCAGCGGCGGAGGTCACTGGGGATCCCGTCGGCCGTTGCCGCGACGGCCGGCACCGGCCGCGGCGCCCAAGTCGATATTCACGTCGACGCCGAAACCCTTGCCCCCCGCCGTTTTGCGTCGGTGCGCGGGACCGCGTTCGCCAGGCGGGCTCTGGTCGGCCATGGAGGTGTCCTCGGTCAATGGAGAGCGCACTCTAGCGGGTTGCCCCGTTGTTGCGATGGCGTGTGGCATGCACGCTTCCTCACCACTCGCTCAAGCCTTCCAGTTCGTACAGCTTCTTCCAGCTGGGGCGTGCGCGCACAAGATCGGCAAGCCGCTTCAGTGCGGGCCACTCGGTGGCCGGGCGCGGCATGTTGCGCGACCAGCGCATCAGCATGGTGAGCAGCAGGTCCGCGCCGGAGAACGTTTCGCCGAGCAGGTAGGGACCGTGCCCCGCGAGTTGTGCGTCGAGCAGGTCCCATACCGCCTCGATCTTCTTCTGCAAGGCCGCACGGATCTCCGGCGTGTGTTCCGCCATGCCCAGATCGGGAGGGTAGAACCAGAAACGGTACGTGGACATCAGCGTGTTGCTGAGATAGACCACCCATTGCTGCCACGCCTCGCGTTCCGGCGTGCCCGGCGGCGGAATCAGCTTCGCCTCGGGGTGGCGCTCGGCCAGCATCGTCAGCAGGGCGGCCGATTCGTGGCGCGGCCGTCCGTCGATCACCAGCGTGGGCACCACGCCGCGCGGGTTGAGCTTGAGGTATTCGTCGCTGTGCTGCGCGTCGCGCTCGAAGTCGACCAGCCGCAATGCGTGCGGCGCGCCGATCTCCAGCAGGGCCAGATGCACCACCATGCTGGCGGTGCCGGGGGAGTAGTAGAGCGTGTACATGGCGGTTCCGTTGTCGGTCATGCGCGGCGGGTAGGTGGTCGACGATGCATCGCCGGTTGCACTTCTATGTTTCAGACGGGTGTTCACCACCCTTGGGACCCCAGAAGACAACCCATGTGGAGAATTCGCTGGTGAAATTCTCGAAGCGGTGCTCGGCGCCTGCGCCGACGAAGAAGACGTCGCCAGGCGCAAATGCGTGACGCTTGCCGGCAATCACCAGCTCACCGGTGCCGGCATGGATGATGTAGATCTCGTCCCGCTGGTGAGGTTGCTGCGGATCGTGGTCTACGGGGGCATAGAAGCCCACCGACATCGAGCCGTGAGAAAACGCCAGTGCGTAACGTTCCCCTTCGGGCCACTGCCCGGAGGGAGATCCGGGAATCCGCGCCAGCAACTCGGATAGCGATGTTTTCATGCATTGGCGCCTATGTCCGATCTTCGGCAAGGAACATCACACAGTATTGTGGTGCGATCCGGAAGGCGCAATGCGACGCGTCGCGCATGGTGCATGTCCGCTGTCTCATTCCTCCCGCAACAGCCGCATTGGCGAGGTGCGTGCCACCTTGCGCGTGCCGGCCAGCCCCAGCAGCATCACCACGAAGGCGCAGGCCAGCGCGCCCAGCGCCAGCGGCACGGGCGGCGGCACGAAACCGTCGATGTGGAACACGGTGCGGCCCAGCCACAGGCCCGCGCCCGCGCTGCCCAGCGCCGCGGTGAGTCCGGCGATCAATCCGAGCAGCGCGAACTCGCAGGCGGCGGCCACGCGCAGCTGCATGCGGCGGGCGCCCAGCGTGCGCAGCAGGGCGGCTTCGTGGCGGCGTTCGGCGGCGCTGGCGGCCAGCGAGGCGGCCAGCACCAGCGCGCCGGCGAGCAGGCTGAAGGCCAGGATCCAGCGCACGGCGCTACCCACACGATCGACGATCTGGCGGATGCGCGCCAGCAGGTCGTCCACGTCCACCAGGCTGAGGTTGGGGTAGTCGCGCGACAGTTGCGCCATCGCCTGCGCGTGGCCATGCGGCACATGGAAGCTGGCCAGCCAGGTGTGCGGCAACGCGTCCGCATGCGCGGGATCGAGCAGCAGGAAGAAGTTGACGCGGAACGAACTCCAGTCCACCTGGCGGAAGCCGGCGACCTTCGCGTCGAGGCGACCTTCGCCCACGTCGAAGCTCATCGTATCGCCCAGCTTCAGCGCGAACATGTCGCGCCACATGCGATCCGCCGACACTTCGGCCTGCGCCGGTTTCGCCGCGAACCACCGGCCGGCGATCACGCGGTTGGCCGGCGGCAGCGCATCGGACCACGACAGGCGCAGCTGGCGGTCGGCCCATTCTTTCGCGCGCGGGTCGGCGAAATGCAGGTCGTCCACCGGCTTGCCGTTGATCGCGGTGAGCTTGCCCACCGCCAGCGGCATCATGTTGAGCTGGTCGGCGCCGATGCGCGCGAGTGTTTTGGCGAAGCCGTCGCGCTGTTCGTCCTGCAGGTTCAGCGCGAACCAGTTCGGCGTGTCGGCAGGCAGTTCGCGGCGCCAACCGTCGAGCAAAGCAGGCGCGACCACCGACAACAACAGCAGCGCGGTAAGGCCGAGCGCCAGCGCGGTGGCCTGCACCACGCTCAAGCCACGGCGTCGCGCCAATGCAGCCAGGCCCAGCCGCAAGGCGGGATGCGCGCCCGGCGCTACGCGACGCGCCAGCCACAGCAGCAGTGTCGCCAGGAGCGCGGCGACGAACGCCACGCCGACCAGGCTGGCAGCGAGGATGCCGGCCAGTTGGAGCGAGCCGCTCTGGCTCCAGATCAGCCCCAGCGCCACCAGCGCGGGCAGCAGGTACAGGGCATCGAAGCGCCGCACTTGCCGTGCGAGGCTTTCGCGGAACACGGCGACGGGCGCCACCTCGGCCAGCCGCAGCAGCGGCGGCAGCGCGAAGCCGGCGAGCACGGCCAGGCCCATCGTTGCGGCGATCAGGGCGGGCTGCCACGGCAACTCAGTGGGAATGCCGCCGAACAACGTGCTGGCGAATTGCCATGCCAGTTGCGCCGTGCCCAATGCGAGCAGGCTGCCGGCCAGTGCTGTCGGCAACGCCAAGGCAGCGAGCGTGAGCAGCAATAACCCGAGCACGCGCCGGCGCGGCGTGCCCAGCGCGCGCAGCAGCGCCACTTCGGGCGTCTTGCGCCGCGCATAGCGTTGCGCGGACAGCGCGATCGCCACGCCGGCCAGCAAGGCGGCGAGCAATGCGGTGAGGTGCAGGAAGGCGGCCGCGCGGTCGAACGCCGTGCGCATGCGCTCCTGCGTCTGTTCCGGCGTGATCAGTTCCGCGCCCTGCGGCAAGGTTTGCCGCGAGGCCCAGTCGCGCCAGCGCCGCACGGCATCCGGCGCGCCGGCCAGCAGCAGGCGGTGTTGCGCGCGGCTGCCGACACCGAGCAGGCCGGCCTGTTCGGCGTCATCCAGGCTCATCAACGCGCGCGGGGCCAGCGCCACGAGCGCGCCGCCGTCGGGCTGCTGCACCAACTCCGCCGCGACGCGCAGGCTTTTGCCGCCGAGCTGCAGCAGGTCGCCGGGCTTGAGCGACAGCGCCACCAGCGCACGATGGTCGAGATATGCCGTGCCTGCCGCGGGGCCGTGTCCGTCGCGCTGGCGGCCGTTCGCATCGGCCAGCACCAGCTTGCCGCGCAGCGGATACGCCGCGTCGGTGGCTTCCACGTCGAGCAACTGGCTGCGGCCGTTGGCGAAAGCCACGCTGGGGAAGCCGGCGGCGCGGGCGATGGCGAGGCCGTCGCGGCGCGCTTCGTCGGCGAATGCTGGCGGTACGGCTTGTGGTGCCGAAATGCCGATGTCGCCGCCGATCAGTTCCGCCGCGCTGGCGAGGATGCCGCGTTCCACCCGTGCGGCCAGGGTGGCCACCACGCCCAGCGCCAGCACCGCCAGCAGCAGCGAGCCGGCCAGCGTGCGCAGTTCGGGCAGGCGCCATTCGCGGCGCAGGTTGCGCAGGGCGAGGCGCAAGAGGTTCATGCCTGCGCTTCCGCGACCACGCGGCCTTCCAGCAATTCGATGCGCCGCTGGCAGCGCGCGGCGAGCTGCGCGTCGTGAGTGACCAGCACGAGGGTGGTGCGGTGGTCGCGGTTGAGCGCGAACAGCAGGTCGGCGATGTGATGCCCTGTGCGCTGGTCGAGGTTGCCGGTGGGTTCGTCGGCGAACAGCAGGCGCGGGCCGTGCACGAAGGCGCGGGCGATCGCCACGCGTTGCTGCTCGCCGCCGGAGAGCTGCGCCGGGTAGTGGCGGCGCCGCGCGGCCGGCCCACGGCTTCCAGCGCCGCGCGTGCCTTGGCGCGCGCCTGCGCGTCGCCTTCCAGCTCCAGCGGCAGCATCACGTTTTCCTCGGCGCTGAGCGCGGGCAGCAGGTGGAAGGACTGGAACACGAAGCCCACCAGTCGGCGGCGCAGGTCGGCGCGAGCCTCTTCGTCCATGCTTTCCAGCGCGTGACCGTCAAGCCGGATGCTGCCCGCGCTGGGCGTGTCCAGTCCCGCGAGCAGGCCGAGTAGGGTGGTCTTGCCCGAGCCGGAGGCGCCGACGATGGCGAAGCTTTCGGCTTCCGCCACCTGCAGGTGGACGCCGCTCAGGATGTCCAGCCGCCCTTCGGGGCCGTGCACCGACTTGCTAACATCGCGCACATCGAGAACCGATCGGGGCGTGCCACTCATGCGTCGTTTCCTGTGTCTGCTGTTGCTGTTGTTCGGAGTCGCCGCGACTGCGCAGGCTGCGCCCGCGCGCACCGTGCTGGTGCTGGGCGATTCGCTGTCCGCCGCGCACAACATCGCGACGGAGCAGGGTTGGGTGCATCTGCTGCAAGTCCGTCTGGGGAAGATGGTGCCGCCCTGGGCCGTGGTCAATGCCAGCATCAGCGGCGAGACCTCGCTGTCCGGGCGCAACCGTCTGCCGGCCCTGCTGGCGACGTACCGTCCCAGCGTGGTGGTAATCGAGCTGGGGGCGAACGACGGCCTGCAGGGCCTGCCGCTGGATCGGTTGCGCGACAACCTCACCGCCATGGTCAGCGCCGCGCAGGCCACGCATGCCGAGGTGCTGCTGCTGGGCATCGAGCTGCCGGTGAACTACGGCCCGCAATACCGCGACGGCCTGCGCGCGGTCTACGCCGATCTGGCGAAGCAGAAGCATGTGGCGCTGCTGCCGTTCCTGCTCGACGGCGTGGCCCTGGATCCCGCCCTTATGCAGGCCGACGGGCTGCATCCCACGGCCGCCGGCGAGCCTCGGGTGCTGGCGAACGTCTGGAGTCGCCTGCAGCCCTTGCTGCGCCGCTGAGGCGTGCTTTCACACCATCATCACCACGCAATCGGTTAGCTCTTCACAAATGTGAAGCCACAGGAGAGTAGCGACATGAGCGGACTCGACGAGCAGGCTGGCCTGGTCCTTCTGGTGGAAGACAACCGCCAGATCGCCGAAACCGTCGGCGCGGCGCTGGAGCGCAGCGGCTATTCGGTGGATTACGCGGCCGACGGCCCCGGCGGGCTGCATCTGGCGGTTACCGGCAGCTACGACGTGATCGTGCTGGACCTGAACCTGCCCGGCATGGACGGCCTGGAGATTTGCCGCAAGCTCCGTGGCGAGGCCAAGAAGGCCACGCCGGTGCTGATGCTGACGGCGCGCGGCACGCTGGAGGACAAGCTGCTCGGCCTGGAGTCGGGCGCCGACGATTACCTCGTCAAGCCCTTCGAGGTGCGCGAACTGGAAGCCCGGCTGCGTGCGCTGATCCGCCGCGACCGCCGCCAGGTCTCCGCCGAGGTGCTGCACGTGGGCGACATGACGCTGGACACCGCCACGCTGCGGCTGACCCGCGCCGGAGAGGAGCTCGCCGTGTCGCCGATCGGCCTGAAGCTGCTCGCCATCCTGATGCGCGAATCGCCGCGCGTGGTGAGCCGGCGCGACATCGAGCGCGAAATCTGGGGCGACATGCTGCCCGATTCCGACACACTGCGTTCGCACCTGTACAACCTGCGCCGCGTGATCGACAAACCCTTCCCGCGACCGTTGCTGCACACCATCCATTCCGCCGGCTACCGGCTGGCGGACCTCGACGCGGAAGTGGCGGCCGCGCGTACCGCGTGAGTCCCGCCGCGGCGCATTCGCGCGGCGGGCCTTGACGCTTCTTACGCCTGCAACGACGGGCTGACCGCGAACGCGCAGCCCGTCTTCGCCTTCACGTCGTCCAGCGACACGCCTTCGTGCAGCTCGACCAGGATGAGACCCTTGCCCTTCTCGACCGCGAACACGCACAGGTCGGTGATGATCAGGTCCACGCATTCCTTGCCGGTGATCGGCAGGTCGCACTGCGGCTTGATCTTGGGTGAACCGTCCTTCGCGCAGTGCTCCATCAGCACCACCACGCGGCGCACGCCGCTGACCAGGTCCATCGCGCCGCCCGGTCCCTTCACCATCTTGCCGGGCACCATCCAGTTGGCGAGGTCGCCGGTGACCGAGACCTCCATGCCGCCGAGGATCGACAGGTCGATGTGGCCGCCGCGGATCATCGCGAACGACTCGGCGCTGGAGAAGAAGCTGGAGCCGGGCAGGGTGGTGATGGTCTGCTTGCCGGCATTGATCAGGTCGGGGTCGACCTGGTCCTCGGTCGGGAACGGGCCGATGCCGAGCAGGCCGTTCTCCGATTGCAGCACCACGTCCATGCCTTCCGGGATGTAGTTGGCCACCAGGGTCGGGATGCCGATGCCGAGGTTCACGTAGAAACCGTCGCGCAGTTCCTTCGCGGCGCGCTGCGCCATCGCGATGCGGGTGGCGCTTTCCTTGCCGCTGTTGGCGCCGGCCAGCGTGCGGATCTCGATGCGCTTCTCGTACGACGGCCCCTGGATGATGCGGTCGACGTAGATGCCCGGCACGTGGATGTTGTTCGGGTCCAGCGTGCCCACCTCGACCAGTTCCTCCACCTCGGCCACGCAGACCATGCCGCAGGTGGCGATCATCGGGTTGAAGTTGCGCGCGGTCTCGCGGAACACCAGGTTGCCGAGGCGGTCGCCCTTCCAGGCCTTGACGATGGAAACGTCGGCGCGGATGGCTTCCTCCAGCACGTACTCCTTGCCGTCGAACACCTTGGTTTCCTTGCCTTCGGCCAGCTTGGTGCCGAAGGCGGTGCGCGTATAGAAGCCCGGGATGCCCGCGCCGCCGGCGCGCAGCTTCTCGGCCAGCGTGCCCTGCGGCACCAGGTGCAGTTCCAGTTCGCCGGCCAGCACCTGGCGTTCGAATTCCTTGTTCTCGCCCACGTAGGAGGCGTACACGCGCTTCACCTGCCGCGTCTTGAGCAGCGGGCCCATGCCGAAGTCGTCCACGCCGGCGTTGTTGCCGACGATGGTGAGTTCCCTGGTGCCGGCCGCGAGCAGGGCGGCGATCAGGTTTTCCGGGATGCCGCACAGGCCGAAGCCGCCGGCCGCGATCGTCATGGTGTCGAACAGCAGGCCGTCGAGCGCCTGGGCCGCCGTAGCGTGGACCTTGTTCATTGCCTTGCCTTCGTGCAGGGGTGACAGCCGCTTAGGATACGACGGATTGCCGCCCGGCCGTTTTGTACGAGGTTTCGGGCGCTTGACGCCAATCATTTACGCATGTAAACATCAATTCAATTACACGCGTAAACGGTGATGCCATGGCAGTCAGCGAAGCGGAAGCGGTGGTGATGGAGGTGCTGTGGCGCACGGCGCCGCGCAGCGCGGAGGAGATCCTCGCCGAGGTCGGCCCGGCACAGGGCTGGCAGGAAGGCACGGTGAAGTCCCTGCTCAACCGCTTGCTGAAGAAGAAGGCGGTGAAGGCCGAGAAGGACGGTCGCCGCTATCTCTACACGCCGCTGCTGAGCCGCGAGAAATACGTCTCGCAGGAGAGCAAAGGCCTGCTCGACCGCCTGTTCGACGGCCGCGTGGCGCCGCTGGTGGCGCACTTCTCCGAGCAGCGCAAGCTGTCGAAGAAGGACATCGCCGAGCTGCGCAAGTTGCTGCAGGAGCTGGACCATGAGTGACCTGCGCATGCCGGTTCTCGAACCGTTGGCGCTGGCCTGGGCCGCACACGGTTGGCTGGCCCTGCTGGCGTTCACCGCGGCTGCGTTGCTCGTTGCCGTGCTGCGCAGGCCGTGCCGGCGCGGGTTCGGGGCGGAACGCGCCTTCCAGCTGTGGCTGCTGCCGCTGCTGGCCGTGCTGGCCAGCCAGTTGCCGCATGCCGTCGCGGCGCCTGCGCCCCTGCCGCCGCTGGTGTATGCGGTCACCTCCGCCGTGACCGCGTCATTGCCGGCGGCGGGCAGCGCCCACGGCTTCGACGTGCGCGTTGCGGCCATGCTGCTGTGGCTGGCGGGCCTGCTGTCGGCGCTCGTGCTCGCGGCGGTCGCGCAGCATCGCTACCACCGACGGCTGCAAGGCGCCACGCCGTTGCCGCAGGCGTCGCTGCGCTGGCCGGTGTGGCGCGCCGCGGACGCCGACATCGGTCCGGCGCTGGTCGGCGCATGGCGCAGCCGTATCGTGCTGCCCGCGGATTTCCACGAGCGCTACGACGCCACCGAGCAGGCGCTGATCCTTGCCCACGAGAGCGCGCACGCACGTCGCGGCGATGGCTGGTGGAGCCTGCTGGCGCATGCCCTGCTCGCGCCGCTGTGGTTCCACCCGCTGGCCTGGTGGGCGCTGGCCGCGTTGCGCCACGACCAGGAGCTGGCCTGCGACGCCGCCGTGCTGCGCGAACACGGCACCGAGCGCCGCAGCTATGCGAACGCGATGTTGAAGACCCAGCCGGCCGCGTTCGCGTTGCCGGTGGGCTGCAGTTGGTCACCCCGTCATCCACTCACGGAGCGTATCGCCATGTTGAAATTGTCCGCCCCAAGTCGTCCGCGTCGCCATGCCGGCATCATCGCCATCTGTGGGATGGCGGTGGTCGTGGCCGGTTCGGTCTATGCCGCCAGCATTCCAGCGCAAGGGGCGGCAAGCGGTGCGAAAGCGGCTATCGAGTACCAGTTGAGCATGAAGGTGGAGCAGGGCACGGACAACGGCCATGCCCGGCATACCGAGAGGATGACGCTGGCGTTGTGCATGGCGCCAGGCAAGACCGGCACGGCAGCCATGCATGGCTGGAAGATCGATGTCATACCGACGCCCGAGAGTGAGAACCGGCTTCGTATCGATGTCGCGATGACGGTGGCCGGCAAGCTGGTTGCGAAGAATCGGCTGGATGCCCGGCTCGGCGAATCGGTGCGCGCGGCTGGCAAGGGCAAGGATGGCGTCCACGACTACGCCATCGAGGTGACTCCACTTCTTGGTTGTCCGGCACGCATGGATGCGGGAACATCTCCGGCGAAGGTCACCGAGCACGCCAGGCATGCTTCGGTACGCGTGGTGGCGGAAGCACTGGCAGCCACGACCGGCTGGACGCTCGTGAATCCGGATGCCTTGGGCAATGCCTCGGCCAGGTTGTCGTTCAACGACATGCCCGCAGGTGTCGCCATGCAGCGACTGGCCGATCTCGCCGACATGAAGCCGGTATTCGAGGGCAAGCAGGTGCGCTTCGAACCCAAGTGACGAAAGCGGCTCGCTATACTTTTCCCATTGATCCTCAGGGAAAGAGTCCCGTGAAAGCGCGTCGCCTGCTGCCTGCCCTTGCCGCCCTCGGAGTCGCCGCGATGAGCCACGCCGCGGTGCCGCCCGTGCTGGTGATCCATGGCGGCGCCGGGGCCATCGGGCACGACCTGCCTCCGGCGAAGGAGAAGGCGATACGCGCGGCGCTGACGAAGGCGCTGCTGGACGGCTACGCCCAGCTCAAGGCCGGCAAGAGCGCGGTGGATGCGGTGAGCGCGGCCATCGTGGTGCTGGAGGACGATCCGAACTTCAACGCCGGCAAGGGCGCGGTGTTCACCCATGACGGGAAGAACGCGCTGGACGCGGCGATCATGGACGGCGACACGCGCCGCGCGGGCGCGGTGGCCGGCGTGGAGCGGATCAGAAATCCGATCCTGCTGGCACGCGCGGTGATGGAAAAGACGCCCTACGTGATGCTTTCCGGCCATGGCGCGGAGGCATTCGCGCAGAGCATCGGCATGCCGCTGGTCGATCCGTCCTATTTCCGCACCGACGAGCGTTGGCAGCAGTTGCAGAAGGCGCTCAAGGAAGACGCCATCGGCAAGTCCCGCGGCGACGGCGAGGACGACGGCCATTTCGGCACCGTGGGCGCGGTGGCGCTGGACGTGCAGGGACATCTTGCGGCCGGCACCTCCACCGGCGGCATCGTCGACAAACGCTGGGGGCGCATCGGCGATTCGCCGATCATCGGCGCCGGTACCTACGCGAACAGCGACTGCGCGGTATCCGCCACCGGCTGGGGCGAGTTCTACATCCGCACCGTGGCCGCGCACGCGATCTGCATGCAGGTGAGCGACATGCGCGTGCCGATCAAGCGCGCCGCCGCGGTGGTGATCAACCAGGAGATTCCCGCGATGGGCGGCAGCGGCGGCGCCATCGCGCTGGACGTGCACGGCGCCATCGCCATCCCGTTCAACACCGACGGCATGTACCGCGGCTGGATCGATGCCAGCGGCGTGCCGCACGTGGCGATCTACGGCGACGAGGACGACGGCACGTCCGCGCCGCCGGTGCCTGCAGCGGCCGCCAGTACGGGCGATGCGGCCGCGAGTCAGCCGTAGCCGCGCATCCTGCGCGGGAACGCCGAGACGCCCATGCGGTTGGCGCCGGTGCGGCAAGCCGCCGGTTTGCCGGCGAGCGTAGCGCGCTGGCCGATCGCGGCCCGGCGGCAGGCGTGGCGATCAATCGCCGCCGTCCGGCCGCTCGCGCACCGGGTGCTTGCTGAGCTTGCGCTGCAGGGTGCGGCGATGCATGCCGAGCCGGCGTGCGGTTTCCGAGATGTTGCCGTCGCACTCGGTAAGCACGCGCTGGATGTGCTCCCACTCCAGCCGGCGCAGCGCCAGCGGCGCCTCGGGGGTGTCGGGCAGGTCTTCGCCCTCGCCCTCCGCGTTGCCGTCGCCGTCGAGCAGGGCGCGCACTACGGCGTCGGCGTCCACCGGCTTGGCGAGATAGTCGTGCGCGCCGCGCTTGATCGCTTCCACCGCGGTGGCGATGGAGGCATAGCCGGTAAGCAGCAGCACGCGCATGCCCGGCACCAGTGCGTGCAGTTCGGGAATCAGGCGCAGGCCGTTTTCCTCGCCGAGCTTGAGGTCGAGCACGCAATAGTGCGGCTGGTGGCGGCGCGCCAGCGCGCGCGCGTCGGCGAGGTTGGTGGCTGGGATCACCTGGAAGTTGCGCGAAGCCAGCGCGCGGCCCAGCACGCGCACGAAGGTGGCATCGTCGTCCACCAGCAGCAGTGGGTGGGCGTCAGGGCTGGCGTGTTCGTTCATCTGCGTATTTTCGCCGCAGCCCATGTGAGTTGCACGCGTGCGGGGTGCGGCTCAATGCCGCGAGACGGCCGCCAGCGGCAGGCGCAGGCAGGCCACGGCGCCGCCGTCGGTGTTGCGCGTCAGCAGTTCGCCGTCGAGGCGCTCGGCCGTGGCTTCGGCCAGCGTGAGGCCGAGGCCGAGGCCACCCTGCTTCTGCGACTGGCCCAGCCGCGCGCGGCTTCCGGCGCTGGCGAAACCGGGGCCGCGGTCGATCACGGTGAACTGCAGCCAGCCGCCTTCGCGTTCGACTTGCAGCAGCACCTCGCGCTGGTCGCGCTGGGCGGAAGCGTCGGCGGCATTGTTCAACAGGTTCAGCAGCGCGTGGCGCAGGCCGGGCGGCGCGCGCAGCGGAAGGTGCGCGATACCGTCGTCGAGCTGCAGATCCAGTTCCGCTTCCGGATGCAGCAGCTGAAAGCGTTCGGCGCAGCCGTGCAGGAACTGCGTCATGTCGAGCCGCTCGGGCTCCTGCGAAAGCTGGGCCTGGCCGAACGCCACCATCTCGCGCAGGATGTCGCGGCAGCGGTCCACCTGTCCTTCGAGCAGGCTGAGATCCTCGGCCAGCGCGGCGTCGCCGGCGTGTTCGCGGCGCAGCTCGGGCAGCAGGGTGCGCATGGTGGAGAGCGGCGTGTTGAGTTCGTGGGCGGCGCCGGCGGCCTGGGTGGCGATGGCGAGGATGCCTTCGTCGCGCATCGCGCGCTCATGGATGCGCTGCGTGGCGAGTTGCTGCATGCGCAGCGCGCGCGCCAGCCGGTTGATGAAGAAGCCGAGCAGCAGCGCGGTGATGACGAGGTTCACGCCCATGCCGACCACGTGCAGTTCGAAGCCGTGGTCGCGCGCGCCGTCCGGCGCCGGCAGCGGCATGTGCTGGCGCAACAGCAGCAGGTAGGCCAGCACGGCGATGGCGGCCACGGCCAACACGGCGCGGATCGACAGGGCGGCGGCGGCCAGCGCGATGGGAACCACCAGCAGGGTGATGAAGGGGTTGTTGTCGCCGCCGGTGAAGTACAGCAGGACGCCCAGTACCAGGATGTCCACGCCGACGTGGGCGATGGCCTCCGATTCGCCCACCGGCCACGCCAGGCCCAGGCGCCACGCCGCCAGTACCGAGAACACCGCCAGCAGGCCGATGCAGCACAGCAGCGGCAGCAGCGGTATCGGCAGGTGCAGCCACAGCGCGCAGACCAGCACGGCGATGCATTGCCCGCCGATGGCGCACAACCGCAGCCAAGCCAGCGTGCGCGCCAGCGCGAACGGGCCGATGCGGTGCTTGATGTAGCGGTGTGGCATGCGATTCACCACGCGCCGCCGGATCGCCGCATGGGGCGGTCCGGCGGCCGCGCGATCAGGGCGTATCGAATTCCTCGCTGCGCACGGCGGGCAGCGGTTCGCGGTTCGCCACGTCGGCGTGGCTGGCCGACAGCTTCTTCATCAGCGGCAGCACGGCCATGGCGACCACCGTGCAGCCCACGCCGACGAAGCCGAGCTTGTTGAACAGGCTGGTGTAGATGTCCAGCGACTGCACCGGATCGGTGAGGCCCTCGGGGATGTGCGCGTAGTTGGCGACCACGCTGCCCAGGTACTGCGAGATGCCCGAGGCCACGAAGTAGGCGCCCATCATGAAGCCGCCCATGCGCTCGGGCACGTAGCGGGCGATCATCGCCAGGCCCAGGCCGGACACCAGCAGCTCGCCCAGCGAGTACAGGCCGTAGCCCCATACCATGATCCACGACGACACCTGGCCGTGCACCGCCCACTTGGCGCCGACGCCGTAGATGAAGAAGCCGGCGGCGACCGCCGCGAAGCCCCAGGCGAACTTGGCGGCGACCGACGGGTCCTTGCCCAGGCGGCCGAGCGAGTTGTAGATGAAGACCAGCACCGGGCTGAGCAGCACGATCCAGATCGCGTTGAGCGACTGGAACTGCTCCGGGATCCAGGTGAGGACGTGCCAGCCGAACAGGCTGAAGTCCAGGTTCACGTTCTTCTGCGCGAACAGGTTCAGCGAGGTGGACATCTGCTGGTAGAAGATGAAGAAGAAGATCGTTTGTACCACCAGCACCAGCGCGGCGATCAGGCCGGCGCGTTCGTCCCGGTGGCTGGAACGGATTAAGTGGACGAAGATGCCTAGCACGACCACGCCGGCGGCATATACGCAGATGCGCGCCACCGTTTCGTTGTTGAGGATGAAGGCGGAGACGAACACCAGCGCGATGGCGCCGCCCAGCACTCCGGCCAGCTTCTTCAGGTCGACGGGCGCATTGTCGGCCGGCGAGCCGATGTGCTTGAGCGTACGGCTCATCAGCGCGTAATTGGCCAGGCCCAGCAGCAGGCCGACCGCGCAGGTGCCGAAGGCGGTGTGCCAGCCCCAGTCGTCGCTGACGTGGTTGCCCACGTAGTCGCGGATCCACGGCGTGAGCAGCATCGAGATGGTCGAGCCGATGTTCACCGCCATGTAGTAGATGGTGAAGGCGCTGTCGATCTTGCTGTCGTCGCCTTCATAGATCTTGCGCACCAGGTTGCCGGCGTTCGGCTTGAACATGCCGTTGCCGACGATGATCACACCCAGCGCGATGTACAGGAACGAAGCGTTGTCGGTGGGAATCCACAGCAGCGCATAACCCAGCATCAGCACCATCGCGCCGATGCGCATGGTGCGGCGGGTGCCGATCAGCTTGTCGCCCACCCAGCCGCCGATCGCCGGCGTCACATAGATCAGCGCCGCCGCCGCGCCCCAGACCAGGTTCGCCTTGGTGTCGATGAAGCCCAGCTTCTTCATCATGTAGGTGACCATCAGCACCTGCATGCCGTAGAAGCCGAAGCGCTCCCACATCTCGATCAGGAAGACGGTGCTGAACGACCGTGTTTGCGAAACGGGTGGATTCTGGATGGCCATGCAACGGTTCCGTGCTTGATGGGTACAACGGCCGCGCGGGCGCGACCGGCGAATCGCGGCGCCTGGCGCGCCACAACCGCCGAAGCGTACCCCATCCGCCGGGCATGGCCCGCTGCAGCGCAATATGCAGCCTGTGGCATCATGACCGTTTAACGCCGCGATGCGCCGGAGATCCCAGCCCCATGCCCAGCCCCGGTTTCCGCGGCAACCCGCGCCAGCTCTGGAACGCCTTCCGCTGGTCGATGCGCGGCCTGCGCGCGGGTTGGCGACACGAGGCCTCGTTCCGGCTGGAGGCGATGCTGGCGGTGGTGCTGATTCCGCTGGGCCTGTGGCTGGGGCAGGGGGCGCTGGAAAAACTCGCGCTGGCGGCGCCGGCCTTCCTCGTGCTCTCGGCCGAACTGCTCAACTCCGCCATCGAGGCCGTGGTCGACAAGGTCAGCCCGGAGTTCAACGAACTCGCCGGGCGCGCCAAGGACATGGGCTCGGCCGCCGTGTTCCTGCTGATGATGCTGACGGTGTTGAGCTGGGGCCTGGTGCTGGGCTTGCGCTAGGTCGTTTGCGCCGCCATCTCCGGGGTGCTGCAATGCCAGTCTCATTCGAAAGGAGCCACGCCATGAAGCTGTTGCGCAATCTCGTGCTGTTGCTGCTCGCCATCGGACTAGCCGGCTGCGGCTACAACGCCATGCAGCGGCAGGACGAGGCGGTCAAGGCGGCGTGGTCGGAAGTGCTCAACCAGTACCAGCGCCGCGCCGACCTGGTGCCCAACCTGGTCGCCACGGTGAAGGGCTACGCCCAGCACGAGGAGAAGGTGTTCACCGAGGTGGCCGACGCGCGGGCCAAGGTGGGCAGCATCCAGGTAACGCCGGAGCTGGCCAACGATCCCGCCGCGCTGGCGAAGTTCCAGGCCGCGCAGGGCCAGCTGGGCAATGCGCTGTCGCGCCTGATGGCGGTGAGCGAGAACTACCCCAACCTCAAGGCGGACGGGCTGTTCCAGAACCTGCAGGCGCAACTGGAAGGCACCGAGAACCGCATCACCGTGGCCCGCCAGCGCTATGTGCTGGCGGTGCAGGACTACAACTCGCTGATCCGTACCTTCCCCAACAACCTCACCGCCAAGATGTTCGGCTACACCGTGAAGCCGAACTTCAGCGTGCAGAACGAGCAGGCGATCTCCAGCGCACCCAAGGTCGATTTCGGCGGTGCCGCGCCGGCACCCGCCGCCTCGGCGCACTGAGATGACCGCGCGCCGGTCGCGTGCGTGGTGGGTGTGGCTGCTGGCGGCGCTGCTGCTGCCGGCATTGCTGCATGCCGACGATGCCGTGCCCAGGCTCACGCGGCACGTCACCGACCTCACCGGCACGCTGACCGCGCAGCAGGTGGACCAGCTCGATGCACAGCTGGTGGCGCTGGAGAAATCCAAGGGCGCGCAACTGGTGGTGCTGATGGTGGGCAGCACCCGGCCGCAGGATCTCGACAGCTACTCGCTGGCCGTGTCGATGACGAACAAGGTGGGCCGCAAGGGCGTCGACGATGGCGTGCTGCTGCTGGTCGCCAAGGACGATCACGCCGTGCGCATCGAAGTGGGGGCCGGGCTGGAAGGGGCGATCCCCGACGCGGCCTGCGCGCGCATCATCCGCGAATACATTGCACCGAAGTTCCGCCAGGGCGACTACGACGGCGGCATCGTCGACGCGGTGGGCGCACTCACGCAACTGATCGACGGCGAACCCCTGCCGCCGCCGGTGCAAGGCGCGCCGCACGAGCGGCGCGGGCCGGATCTGCAGAGCCTGCTCACCCTGGGATTCTTCGCGTGGATCGTCCTGCGCGGCATACTGGGACGCACGCATGCCTTCGTGCGTGCGCCGCTGGGCGGACTGGTCATCGGCGGATTGTTCTGGCTGATGGCCTCCGTCGGCGCAGGCATCTTCGGCGGCATCGCGGGCGGCCTGCTGATGCTGTTGCCGGCGGGTGCCGGGCGTTCCATCGGCGGCGGCGGCTGGGGAGGTTTCGGCGGCTGGGGCGGTGGCGGTTTCGGCGGTGGCGGCGGCTTCGGCGGAGGTGGGTTCGGTGGCGGCGGCTTCAGCGGAGGCGGCGGCAGCTTCAACGGCGGCGGCGCCTCGGGGAGTTGGTGACATGGGCCGTCCGCAACGCCTGCTGGCCAATCTGGGCGAGGGCTGGTTCCAGCTGCATCGCCGCTTTCCCGCCAGCCTGCTCGACGACATCGCCGCGGCCGTGGCCGCGGGCGAGCGGCGGCACCGGGGCGAGGTCCGGCTTGCGGTGGAGTCGCGGCTGTCGCCCATGGCCGTGCTTGCCGGGCTGGATGCGCCCACGCGCGCGCGACAGGTGTTCGAACACTTGCGCGTGTGGGATACCGAGCACAACAACGGCGTGCTGGTCTACGTGCTGCTGGCCGAGCACCGCATCGAGATCGTCGCCGACCGCGGCATCGCGAAGTGCGTGACGCCCGGCGAGTGGCATGCGGTCTGCGGCCTCATGCGCGACGCCTATGCGCGCGGGCAATGGCGGGAGGGTAGCCTGCGCGGCCTCGAAGCCGTGCATGCGCTGCTCGAACGCCACTTCCCCGCGGACGGGGAAGCGCGCATGGACGAGCTGCCGGACCGGCCGGTGCTGCTCTGAGCCGCCTGCCGCGCCTTGCCTGGGGCGCGGCAGGCGGTTGCACCGTCACGGAGCCGTCGAACCCTTGCCGATGTACTTCTCGAGGAAGGCCTGCATCAGGTTCAGGCGATCCACGTTGTCGGCCTCCGTGTAGAAGCCGTGGCCCTCGTCGGGCTTGCTCATCCATTCGTAGGGCTTGTGCGCGGCATCCAGCGCGGCACGCATGGCCTTGGCCTGTGCGAACGGCGCGCGCTGGTCGTCCTTGCCGTGGATCAGCAGCACCGGCACGTCGATCCGGTCGGCCAGTTGGTCGGGCGAGTTGGCCGCGAGCGCGGCATCGTCCTTGCCGATGACGTTGGCGAGGTAGTTCCTGCCGTATTCGTTGGTGTGGATGTCGCCCTTCTTGTACATCATCGCCAGGTCGTAGATGCCGGCGTAGCCGATGGCGCACTTGAACAGCTTGGGCGCGCGGATCGCCGACATCAGCGCCGAGTAGCCGCCGAAGCTGCCGCCGTACACGCAGACGCGGTCAGGGTCGGCATAGTGTTGCTGTTCCGCCCACTTCACCCCGTCGATCAGGTCCTGCTGGATGCGCGTGCCCCACTTGAGGTAGCCGGCCTGCTCAAAGCCCAGGCCGCGGCCGCCAGAGCCGCGGTAGTTGACCTGCAGCACCAGATAGCCGCGGCTGGCGAGGAACTGGGCATCGTCGTCGAAGAACCAGTCGTCGCTGACGCCATGCGGGCCGCCGTGCGGCAGCAGCACCATCGGCATGTTGCTCATCGACACGCCGTTGGGCACGGTCAGGATCGCCTCCAGTTCCACGCCATCGCTGGCCTTGAAGTGCATCGGTATGCGCTCGGCCATCTTGGACGGGTCGATCCAGGGCGCCGCCGCGAACAGCTTGACCACCTTGTAATGCTCGGTGTCGATCAGGTACCAGGTGCCCGGGTCGCGGTCGCTTCTCACGCTGAACAGCAGTTCGCGGCCGTCTTCGCTGAAGTTGATGAAGTCGACGAACTCGCCGGGGAATTTCTGGCTGATCGCCATGTACAACTTCGCGGCGGGAAGCGTCGGGTCGATGTAGATCGGGCGCGGCGTGCCGGTGGCGGTGACGACCGCGAACGGCTGCAGCGGCGGCGCCGTCCACTGGGTGTCGTGTACGTTGCCGAAGGCGTCTTTGGCCAGCACCTTGCGGTCGCCGCCGGCCAGGCTCTGTTCGATCAGCTCGAACGGGCTGCCGTCGGCGCTGTACATGGCGTAGACGCTCTTGCCGCCGGGCGCCGTGGCGAACGGAGCGAAGTACTGGCCGGTCTGCAGCTGCGCCCAGCGTCCGTTGATGAACTGGTAGGCCACGTAGTCGAAGTCGACGTTGGTGCCGTAGGCGAAGCTCGCCTTGCCGTCCGGGCCCACCAGAAAGCTCATCTGGCCCACGCCGATGTCGCCGATCTGGTGGCGCACGTTCTTCGTGGCGTCGACGTCGTACAGCTCACTGCGATTGTCCTCGCCCATGAGGTAGGCGCCGAGATAGAAATGGCCGTTGGCCTTCTCCGGAAGGCCGTCCACCCAGCCCCAGCCTTCATCGGCCTGGCGCGTGCTGCCGCGGGTGCCGTAGCCGAACTGGTAGCCGAAAAGGTAGTCCTGGTGCGTGCCGTCCACGTCGGTGGCGAGGATCTCGCCGGTGGCCTTGGGTTCGTCGATGGAGCCGAACTGCTTGCCCTTTTCCACCACCAGCCGGGTCGAACTGACCCAGGCCACATTGACCGGCACTTCGTACTTGGGCATGCGCAGCCTGCTGACCGGCTTGCTCATGTCGGCGACGTCGAAAACCACCAGCGTGTGGTTGTCGCCGTCGTCCATGCGCACCGCGATGTGCTTGCCGTCGGGCGACAGCCGTGGCATCGACAGGTCGGCATGGCGGGCGAACGTCTCCACCGGAATCAGGTCCGCCGCGGCTGCGGCGGAGGCAATCAGCGAACACAGGCACGCCGCGACCAGCGCGGCACTCGATTTGCGCAACGACATCATCCTTGTACTCCCCTGTTGTGTTGGCGTGGCCCGGTCGTCGCGAATGTCCCCTGCACCATGGCTGACCGGCCGTCCGGCAGTGTAGCCGTCGATCCGGCGCGTGTCCCGCTACACTGGCGGCCTTGCCTGTCCCGATGCTGCAGCACATGACGCAACCCTACGTCGTCGATATCGACCCCATCGCCTTTCATCTCGGTCCGGTGCAGGTGCACTGGTACGGACTGATGTACCTGGTGGGTTTTTTCAGCGCCGCGGTGCTGGGCGAGTACCGGCGCAGGCGCGGCCGCCTGCCGGTGACGCGCGACGCGCTGAGCGACTTGTTCTTCTACGGCATGATGGGCGTGATCGCCGGCGGGCGGATCGGCTACATGCTGTTCTATTACGCCGGCGGCTTGCGCTGGATCTGGACCGATCCGCTGGCGCTGTTCCGCGTGTGGGACGGCGGCATGAGTTTCCACGGCGGCCTGCTCGGCGTGCTGGTGGCGGGCTTGTGGTGGTCGTGCCGGCACAAGCTGCACTTCATGGACACGGTGGACTTCGTCGCGCCGCTGGTGCCGATCGGCCTGGGCCTGGGGCGGCTGGGCAACTTCATCAACGGCGAGCTGTGGGGCAAGCCCACGCACTTGCCGTGGGGCATGATCTTTCCCAACGCACAAGCCGAGGATCACACCTATGCCTTCGGCGGCACGATTGCGGACAGCACCCTGCATTACGCGGCGCACCCGGCCTGGCAGGCGGTCTATGCGCAGTTTGGCGGCCATCTGCCGCGGCATCCCAGCGAGTTATACGAACTGGCGCTGGAAGGCGTGGTGATGTTCACCGTGCTGTGGCTGGTGTCGCTGAAGCCGCGGCCGCGCTATCTCGTTTCCGGTTTGTTCGCGCTGATGTACGGCTGCTTCCGTTTCGCGGTGGAGTTCGTGCGCCTGCCCGACATCCAGCTCGGTTACCTCGCCTTCGGCTGGCTCACGATGGGGCAGATCCTCTCGCTGCCGCTGATCGTCGCGGGCGTGTGGATGCTGTGGCTGTCGCGCAAGGCGCCCACGCTGCGGTTGTACGACGTGGCGATGCCGGCGAAGGACGAAAAGTGAAGGCCTACCTCGACCTGCTGCGCCATGTGCTGGTGCACGGCACGGAGAAGGCCGACCGCACCGGCACCGGCACGCGCAGCGTGTTCGGCTGGCAGATGCGTTTCGACCTCAACGAAGGTTTTCCGCTGGTCACCACCAAGAAGCTGCACCTCAAGTCCATCGTCCACGAGCTGATCTGGTTCCTGCAGGGCGATACCAACATCGCCTACCTCAAGCAGCATGGCGTCAGCATCTGGGACGAGTGGGCCGATGCGAACGGCGACCTGGGGCCGGTATATGGCGCCCAGTGGCGCGCGTGGCCGACGGCCGACGGCAGCGTGGTCGACCAGATCCGCTGGGTGGTGGACGAGATCCGGCGCAACCCGGATTCGCGCCGGCTGATCGTCAGCGCGTGGAACGTGGGCGAGCTGCCGAAGATGGCGCTGATGCCCTGCCACTCGCTGTTCCAGTTCTACGTCGCCGACGGCAAGCTGAGCTGCCAGCTCTACCAGCGCTCGGGCGACATCTTCCTCGGCGTGCCGTTCAACATCGCCAGCTATGCGCTGCTCACCCACATGGTGGCGCAGGTCTGCGGGCTGGGCGTGGGCGATTTCGTGCACACCCTGGGCGACGCGCACCTGTACAGCAACCACGTCGAGCAGGCGCGGCTGCAGCTGAGCCGCGAGCCGCGTCCGCTGCCGCGGCTGGTGCTGAACCCCGAGGTGCGTGCGCTGGAGGATTTCCGCTACGCGGACATCGCCATCGAAGGCTACGAGCCGCACCCGGCGATCAAGGCGCCGGTGGCGGTTTGAGCCATAGCTCGTGCATTTCGCATGCGATGTATCTGCAAATCGCTACAATATTTCGCCGTCCCGATGCGACGGCGCCTTGATTTCATGAACTCTGCAGGGATTTTAGATGGCCATTTCGCTGATCGCCGCCCTTGACGAGAACTTTGCCATCGGCCGCAAGGGGCAACTGCCGTGGCACCTGCCCGACGACCTGCGCTGGTTCAAGCAGCTCACCGTGGGCAAGTACGTGCTGATGGGCTATAACACGGCGGTGTCGATCGGCCGTGCGCTGCCGGACCGCACCAACCTGGTGTTGTCGCGCCGGCACGAGGCGCCGTTCCCCGGCCAGGTCACCGTGCGTTCCATCGAGGAGGCGCAGGTGCGCTGCGACCACACCGGATTGATGGTGATCGGCGGAGGTGAGGTGTTCCGCGATGCCTTGCCGCTCGCGCGCCGGCTGTACCTGACCTGGGTCAGCACGGCCGTGGATGGTGCGGACACTTTCTTCCCCGGCGTGCATTTCAGCGAGTGGACCGAAGTCTCGCGCGTGCACCACAAGAAAGACAACGAGCACGCCTACGATTTCGACATGGTCGAGTACGTGCGCGGCAGCTGAGCGCCGTGACGGAGGCCGCGCCGCTGCATGTGCTGGCCGGCGCGCTGCGTGACGGCGAGGGCCGTGTGCTGCTGGCCGAACGGCCGGCCGGCAAGCATCTGGCGGGCCTGTGGGAATTCCCCGGCGGCAAGCGCGAATCCGGCGAGACGCCGTTGGCGGCGCTGGCCCGCGAGCTGGACGAAGAACTCGGCGTCGCGCTGGTCGAGGCCGCGCCGCTGATCCGCGTGCCGTGGCGCTACCACGAGCGCGGGCTGTTGCTCGATGCGTGGTGCGTGACACGGTGGCGCGGCGAGCCGCGTTCGCTGGAAGGGCAGGGCCTGCAATGGTGCCTGCCGGCGCAGGTGGACCCGGCGATGCTGGCGCCCGCCGACCGCGCGATCCTGCAGGCGCTGCGCCTGCCGCCGCATTACCTCGTCACCCCGGCGGACGTGGCATTGCGGGAACGCGATGCATGGTTCGAGCGCATTACAGGCGCCATCGAAGCCGGCGAGTGTCTGGTGCAGTTGCGCCTGCCGCTGTGGCCGCGCGAGGCCGTGCGCGAATTCGCCATCGCGCTGTTGCCGGTGGCTCGCGGACACGGCGCGCAGCTGCTGCTTAATGCGGATGTCGAAGGCGCGCTGTCGCTGGGCATCGGCGTGCACCTAACCGGCGCGCAACTGGCGGCGCTCGATGCGCGTCCGCTGCCGCTGCGGCAAACCGTCGGCGCCAGTTGCCATGACGCCACGCAGCTAGCGGAAGCGCTGCGACTGGGCGCGGATTTCGCCACACTGTCGCCGGTGACGGCCACGGCCAGCCACCCGGATGCGGTGCCGCTGGGGTGGGAGTGCTTCGGGGCGTTGGCCGAAGCCGCCGCGATGCCGGTCTACGCGCTGGGCGGCCTGTCGCCGGCGCAGCTGGCGCAGGCGCGCGCGGCCGGCGCGCAGGGCGTGGCGGGCATCCGCGGCTTCTGGCCCGCACCGTAGCGTCGCCGGCTGCGCGCGTCGGCTGCCGCTGCGCCTAGGTTTCGTCGCCCTGCAACGACTTGAGCAACTGGAACAGCTCGCGGAACGCGCGCGGTGGCTTGTTCGGCGTGGCCTTCTCCACGCGCGCCTGGCGGACCAATGCGCGCAGGTGTTGGCGGTCCACGTCGGGGTGCTGTTCGATCAGTTCGGAAACCGCGTTGTCGCCGTCCTCGCCCAGCAGGCGTTCGCGCAGCGCTTCCATGCGGTGCATCGCGGCGGTTTCCTGCCGCTGGCGGTCGCGGTTCTCGCCCAGCGCGGCGCGCACCGCGTCGAAGGCTTCGCTGTCGTGGCGGCGCATCAGCTTGGCGAGGAAGGCCAGCTGGCGCTTGCGCGCGATGTGCGAGGTGATGCGGCGCACGTGGGCGATCTCGTCGCGCACGTCGTCGGGCAGGTCCAGCTTGGCCAGGCGCGTTGGCGGCAGTTCGACCAGCTGGCCGGCCAGTTCCAGCACGGCCAGCGCGTCGCGTCGCTGCTGGGTGCGGGTGGGGCCGTAGTCGTGGTCGGGATCGTCGGTGTAGTTGCGGTTCATCGGTTTTCCAGCGGTGCCGGGTTTTCGAGCAGGCCGGGTTCGGCCTGTTCCAGCGCGAAGCGGGGCATGCACGCGCCCTCCACGGTCACGGTCTCCGCGAACATCGCCGCGGGACGCACCCACAGGCCATGCTCGCCGTACAGCGCCTGGTACACCACCAGCGGTTCCTGCGTCTCGCTGTGGCGCGCGGTGCCCAGCACGCGGTAGCGCTGGCCTTTGTAGTGGCGGTAGAGGCCGGGGATGACCGACATGGGCGGCTCGGCGACGTGTTGCGGGTGGGCCGCGGCGCCCCCATGTGGAGACGGCACGGCGCGGATCGTGCATTCTACCCGTTTGATTTGCCCGAGAGCTTCCCGTGAGCGAGATCGCCGCCCGCACCGACCGCAGCCCCGACGAACTGGATCGCCTGGCCCAACTCGCCGAGGACGTCATCCGCCGCGCCCGCGCCGCCGGCGCCAGCGCGGCCGAGGTAGCCGCCAGCATCGACACCGGCCTCAACGTGAACGTGCGCCTCGGCGAGGTGGAGACGGTCGAGCACACGCGCGACCGCGGCTTCGGCCTCACCGTGTACTTCGGCCGGCGCAAGGGCTCGGCCAGCACGGCCGACCTCCATCCCGACTCGATCCAGGCCACGCTGGACCAGGCCTGCGCCATCGCCAGATTCACCGAGGAGGATCCGCACGCGGGCCTGGCCGACGCCGCGCGCATGGCGAAGGATTTCCCCGACTTCGACCTGTGGCATCCGTGGGCCATCGACACCGCGGGCGCCATCGAACTGGGCCGGCGCATCGAGGAGGCCGGCCGCGCGCACGCGGGCATCAGCAATTCCGACGGCGCCGGCGTGCAGGCGGGCGAGAGCCTGGCCGTGTACGCGAACTCGCACGGCTTCGTCGGCCGCGAGCGCGGCACGCGGCACTCGCTGTCGCTGTCGCTGATCGCGGGCGAAGGCGAGCGCATGCAGCGCGACTATTGGTACGACAGCGTGCGCAACGCCGGCGATTTCATGGACGCGCAGGCGCTGGGCGACAAGGCCGCCGAACGCACCCTGTCGCGATTGCATGCGCGCAGCCTCGCCACGCGCGAATGCCCGGTGCTGTTCGCGCCGGAGATCGCGCGCGGACTGGTCGGCCACCTGGTCGGCGCGGTGAGCGGCGGCGCGCTGTACCGTCGCGCCAGTTTCCTGCTCGACCATGCCGGCAAGGCCATCATGCCGGGGTGGCTGCAGATCGACGAAAAGCCGCATCTGCGGCGCGGCCACGCCTCGGGCAGCTTCGACGGCGAGGGCGTGGCCACGCGCGACAGCGCGCTGGTCGAGGGCGGCGTGCTGGCGCGCTATGTGCTGGGCAGCTACTCGGCGCGCAAGCTCGGGCTGGAATCCACCGGCAACGCCGGCGGCATCCACAACCTGGCGGTGGCGCCGGGCGCGGCCGACGGTGAGGCCAGCGATTTCGCCGGCATGCTGCGCCGGCTGGGTACCGGCCTGCTGGTCACCGAGGTGATGGGGCAGGGCGTGAACACCATCACCGGCGACTACTCGCGCGGCGCGGCGGGGTTCTGGGTGGAAAACGGTGCGATCGCCTACCCGGTCGAGGAAATCACCATCGCCGCCAACCTGCGCGACATGTACGCCGGCATTCGGGCCGTGGGCGCGGATGTCGACCCGCGCTCGCACATCCTGTGCGGTTCCATCCTGGTCGATCGGATGACAGTGGCGGGCGAGTGATTCCTGCGGCATGCTGCACCGGCGTTTGACCCATGCGCGATGCGCGCATGCCACTCACCGGGAGGATTGCTCATGAGTACGCCGTCGGATCAGATGCCGCCATCGCCGCCTGCCACCACCGGAGCCAGCGACGACCGCAACCTTGCGATGATCACCCACCTGTCGGGTTTCCTGCTCAGCGTGCTTGTGCCGCTGATCGTGTGGCTGTTGCACAAGGACCGCGCGGACAAGGCCTATCTGGTGCGCGAGGCCAAGGAGGCGCTGAACTTCCAGATCACAGTGCTGATCGGCTACGTGATCGGCGGGATCCTCACCGTCATCGTGATCGGCGTGCTGCTGAACTGGTTGCTGTGGATCACCAACCTGGTGCTTTGCATCATCGCCGCGGTCAAGGTCAGCTCGGACGGCAGTTACCGTTATCCGTTCGCGCTGCGGCTGGTGAACTGAGCCGTTGTTTCCATCGACACGAAGGGGCCGCCGATGGGCGGCCCCTTGCGTGTCGGCTCAATGCTGGCGCTGTGCGGCGTAGCGCGCCAATTCGGCCAGCAGGCCGGCGCGTGCGCCGAACGGGGCGATGGCGTCGAGCGCGGCGGCGGTGAGTTCGGCCAGTCGCGCGCGCGAGGCGTCGAGGCCGATGATCGAGGGGAAGGTGGGCTTGTCGGCGGCGGCGTCCTTGCCGGCGGTCTTGCCGATCACGGCGGACTCGCCTTCCACGTCGAGGATGTCGTCGCGCACCTGGAAGGCCAGGCCCACGGCGGCGGCGTAGCGATCCAGCGCGGCCAGGGCGGTTTCGTCCGCGCCGGCGGCGAGCGCGCCGAGCTGCACCGAGGCGCGGATCAGCGCGCCGGTCTTGCAGGCGTGCATGTGCTCCAGCTCGGCGAGGGTGAGTTTCCTGCCCACGGCGGCAAGGTCCAGCGCTTGCCCGCCGGCCATGCCCTCGGCGCCGCAGGCGCGGCCCAGCGCGTGCAGCATGTGCATGCCGGTGGCGGCGTCGGGCGCTGCGCCAGGCGCCGCCAGCAGCTCGAAGGCCAGCGCCTGCAGCGCGTCGCCGGCGAGTATCGCCATCGCCTCGCCGAACACGATGTGGCAGGTGGGGCGGCCGCGGCGCAGCGCGTCGTCGTCCATCGCGGGCAGGTCGTCGTGCACCAGCGAATAGGCGTGGATCAGTTCCACCGCGCAGGCGGCGGCGTCGAGCGAAGGGTGGTCGTGGCCCAGTGCGTGGCCGGTGGCGTAGGTCAGCAGCGGGCGCAAGCGCTTGCCGCCGCCGAGCACGGCGTAGCGCATCGCGCGATGCAGTTCGACGGGCGATTGGTCGGCGTTGGGCAGGCGCGCGTCCAGCGCCTGCTCGGCGCGCTGGATCAGCGCCTGCAGTGCCGGGCCAAGCAGTCCGTCGGACCTGAGCCGGTCGGGCTGCAAACCTGCCTGCGCGGCAGATACTTCCGTCGCTGCTTGGCCCATAGAATCACTATGGGCCGGCGTGGCGCCGAAAACCTGTTCGCGCGCAGGCGAATTTTCGCCTCGACCGTTCAAGTCCGGCGCGCTCCATTCAGTGTTCGGGTTCAAACGGTTCGGCGCTGTCGGGAGCTTCGGGGTCCAGCAGCAGCCGCACGCGCAGTTCGGCCTGCTCCAGCGCCTGCTGGCAATGGCGGTACAGGCCGATGCCGCGCTCGAAGGAGGCCAGCGATTCGTCCAGACTCTGCTGGCCGCCTTCCATCTTCGCCACCAGTTGCTCGAGCTCGTCCAGCGAGTGCTCGAAATCGGCGGCTGGCGGCGTCTTTGCAGCGGTGGAAGCGGTCTTGGCCATGGCCCGCAAAGCTAGCGCAGCGGCCCTTCGGAATCAATGCGACGTGCGGCCGCGACGGCGGATCAACCGGCGCGTTGCCATTGCGGCAGGCTGCCCGCGGCATCGAACAAGGCATGGCCGCGTGCGCTGATCCAGCGGTCGGCCACGGCCACCAGCTGATGGCCCTCATACAGCAGCGGGCAGGCGATGCGTTGCCACGGCGGCAAGCCGGCCTGCTGGAACAGGTCGCGCAACTCGCGCGTATGGGCGTCGCCGGCCGGTTTGATGCGTTCGCCGCCGCGGCGCAATCGCACGTCCAGCGGAGCGGGCAGGCGCGCGTCTCCGTGGCGCAGGGCCAGCGTGCCGCCATCGGGCAGGGCGAGCGGTTCGCCTCGCCAGACGGCGTGCCAGTGCGCGTCGACGGCGGGTCGCGGCGCATGCGCCCACAGTCGCTGCTTCCACACGTGCACCTCCACGCCGGGCCAGCGGATGCAGGGCGATTGGCCGGCGCGCGCGCCGCATTGGCGTTCGATCTGCGCGCGCTGCGCGGTGGTGGGTGAGGGCAGGTTGCGGGCGTGCAGCCAGTGGTCGAGCAGCGGTTCGCGCAATGCCGGGGCGAGCGCGAACCAGCCTTGGGCATCGAGGCTGCCGCTGGCGGCGTCGTGCAGCGTGGCGAAGGCACCCAGCCATTGCGTGCGCAGCGTGTCCGCCGCGGCTCGGCTGAGCGCGGCGCTGTGCAGGATCGAATCCGTCGCCTGCGGCCAGTGCGCCGCGAGGCGGGGCAGGATGTCGTGGCGCAAATGGTTGCGCGCGAGCCGGGTGTCGGCATTCGAGGGATCGTCGATGCAGGGCAGCGCGTGCCGGACGACGTAGTCGCGCAGTTGCGCCCGCGTCGCGTCGTGCAGCAGCGGCCGCCGCAATTCGGCGCGCCCCAGCGGACGATGCGCGCGCATGCCGCCCAGACCTTCCGGGCCGGCACCGCGCAGCAATTTCAGCAGCACGGTCTCGGCCTGGTCGTCGCGGTGATGGGCCAGCAGCAGGATTTCGCCGGCATGCAGGTGCTTTTCAAAGGCGGCGTAGCGGGCATGGCGCGCGGCGGCTTCCGTGCCTTCGCCACGCTGCGTTTCGACCTGCACGCGCACCACCGCGCAGGGCACGCCGAGCGAGGCGCAGAAGCGACTGCAGTGTTCGGCCCACGCTGCACTCTCCGCATGCAGGCCATGGTCGACATGCAACGCGCGCAAGCCGCGGCCCCGTGCCACGGGCAGGTGCGCCAGCGCATGCAGCAGGGCGGTGGAGTCGGGGCCGCCGCTGTACGCCACGCAGAGCGGGGCCTCGGGCATCTCCGCCAGGGCGGCGGCGAGCTGGCTGGACAGCGATGGCTTCACTTCTTGCCGCTTTGGGGGCGCACGTAGATGTGCTTGCCGTTGCCGATGTGCCGCTCCTCGGTTTCGAACAGGCCGATGCCCTTGATCAGTCCGCTGAGCTTGGCGTAGCCGTAGTTGCGCGAGTCGAAGTCGGGCGACTGCTTGTTGAGGATGCTGCCGACCGGGCCGAGGCTGGCCCAGCCGGATTCGTCGGAGGCCGCCTCGATGGCGCCGCGCAGCAGGTTCATCAGGTGCGTGTCGCCGCGCAGTTCCTTGGCCGTGCGCGGCTTCGGCGCGGCTTCGGCCTCGCCTTCGTCGGCGCGCACCAGCACGTCGGTGTAGATGAACTTGTCGCAGGCGGTGCGGAACGGCTCGGGCGTCTTGCGTTCGCCGAAGCCGTACACGGTGAGGCCGGATTCGCGGATGCGCGAGGCCAACCGGGTGAAGTCGCTGTCGCTGGAGACGATGCAGAAGCCGTCGAAGCGGTCGGCGTAGAGCAGATCCATCGCGTCGATGATCATCGCCGAGTCGGTGGCGTTCTTGCCCACCGTGTAGCGGAATTGCTGGATCGGCTGGATCGAGTGGCGCAGCAGCGCGTCCTTCCAGCCGTTGAGGTCGGGCTTGGTCCAGTCGCCGTAGATGCGCTTGACGTGCGCGGTACCGTATTTCGCGATCTCGGCGAGCAGACCCTCGACGATGGCCGGGCGGGCGTTGTCGGCGTCGATCAGTACGGCGAGCTTGTCGTGGGCCATGACGGTTCCCGGCGGCCTGGTGGTGCTGCCGATGGTAGCGCCGGGCAGCTTTGCCCGCCGTGACGGCGGGGTTTATTCCTGGAACGCGCCGTGGCTGCGCAGGCGCCGGTAGCGCTGTTCCAGCAGGGTGTCGACCGGCAGCGCGGTGAGTTCGTCGAGCTGGTTCATCAGCACGGCCTTGAGGCGGATGGCCATCGAGCGCGGGTTGCGGTGCGCGCCGCCCAGCGGCTCGCGGATCAGCTTGTCGATCAGCCCCAGCTCCTGCAGGCGCGGCGCGGTGAGGCCCAGCGCCTCGGCGGCGTCCTTGGCGCGTTCGGCGCTGCGCCAGAGGATGGTGGCGCAGCCTTCCGGTGTGATCACCGAGTAGGTGGAGTACTGCAGCATGTTGACGCGGTCGCCCACGCCGATCGCCAGCGCGCCGCCGGAGCCGCCTTCGCCGATCACGGTGCAGACGATGGGCGTCTTGAGGTCGGCCATTTCCAGCAGGTTGCGTGCGATGGCCTCGCTCTGGCCGCGTTCCTCGGCGCCGATGCCGGGGTAGGCGCCCATGGTGTCGATCAGGGTCAGCACGGGCAGGCCGAAGCGCTCGGCCATCTTCATCAGGCGCAGCGCCTTGCGGTAGCCCTCGGGGCGCGGCATGCCGAAATTGCGGCGGAGCTTGCCCTTGGTGTCGCGCGCCTTCTGGTGGCCCACGATCATCACCGACCGGCCGTTGATGCGGCCCAGGCCGCCCACGATGGCGCCGTCGTCGGCGTACATGCGGTCGCCGGCCAGCTCGTGGAACTCCTCGCACATCACGCCGATGTAGTCGAGCGTGTAAGGCCGCGCGGGGTGGCGCGACATCTGCGCGACCTGCCACGGGCTGAGGTTCTTGAAGATCTCGTTGGTCTTGAGCTTGAGCTTCTCGCGGAGCCGGGCGACTTCCTCGTCGATGTCCAGCGCCTGGCCGTGGCTGGTGTGGCGCAGCTCCTCGATCTTCGCTTCGAGCTCGGCAATGGGTTGTTCGAATTCGAGGAAGTTGGGATTCATTCGCCGAGGTTCATGGCATGGAAGCGCGGCAGTATAGCGGGCGCGCGCAAAAGGCGAGAACGGCGGCGTATGGCAGCAGGGGCGCAATTCTCCCTGCTGGGCTGCGCCGTGCGCGATCTTTTGCGGGTTCGGAGGCGCCCGCAGATCACTCGCTCATCAATCCAGCAAAGCCTTCAGCCGGGCGCGCGTCAGCGGACCGAACCGCAGGCGCCCGCACAGCGCGTCGAGCGCGGCCGCATCGCCGCTGGTGCGGTGCAGGGCCGCGGCGCCCTCGGGCACGGGGGCATCGAGGGCGATGCGGGTGAGGCGGCGGTACAGCAAGGCCTGTTCGCCATGCTCGCGCAGTTTGGCCGCGCAGCTGGCCGCGCCGCGGATGCGCAGGAAGGGGACTTCGTCCACGCGGCCGAGCAGCGTTTCGAGGCTGCCGAAATGGGCGAGCAGGGCGGCGGCGGTCTTGGCGCCGATGCCGGGCACGCCGGGAATGTTGTCCACGGCGTCGCCGCACAGGGCCAGGTAGTCGGCCACCTGGTGCGGGTGCACGCCGAGCTTCTCGTGCACGCCGGCCGGGCCCCAGCGCAGGTTCTTGGCGTAGTCCCACTGCTCGTCGTGTTCGCCCAGCAACTGGCCGAAGTCCTTGTCGGCGGAGACGATCACGCCAGGCACGCCGTGCGCGCGCAGGTTCCACAGCGCGCTGCCGATCAGGTCGTCGGCCTCGTAGCTGTGGTCGATCAGCACCGCGATGCCGAGCGCCGCGGTGACTTCGCGGCACAGCACGAACTGGCGCTCGAGGTCGGGCGGCGGCAGCTCGCGGTTGGCCTTGTAGGGCGGGTAGATGGCGTTGCGGAACGAGCTGGTGAGCGAGGCGTCGAAGGCCACCGCCAGCCGCTCCGGTTGTGCGCGTTCGAGCAGTTCGCACAGGAAGCGGGTGTAGCCGTGCACGGCGTTGGCGGGGTGGCCGTCGGCGTCGCGGAACTCGTCCGGCATCGAGTGCCAGGCCCGGAACACGTAGAGGCTGCCGTCCACCAGGTGGGCGGCATCGCGGCGGCCGACGTTCACGGCGCCCATGTGCCCAGCAGGTCGTCCAGCGCGGGGCGCTCGCGGTCGGGCACGTCGAGCTGCGGCGTGCCGAGGTGCACGAAGCCGACCACATGCTCGTTGGTGGACAGGCGCAGCAGGGCGGCCACGTCGGGGTCGTAGGCGGCCCAGCCGGTGAGCCATTGCGCGCCGAAGCCCAGCGCGTGCGCGCCGAGCAGGATGTTGTAGGCCACGCAACCGGCGCTGAGGCGCTGCTCGATCTCGGGAACACTGCTGCCGGCGTCGATGCGCGCCACCACCACGATCACCAGCGGCGCGAAGGTGTAGCGCAGCTGCTCCTTCTCGCGCTTGGCTTCGGAAAGTTCCGGCTGCTTGCGGATCGCCAGCTCCGCCAATTGCTCGCCGAAGCGCAGCTTGGCTTCGCCTTCGAGGCGGATCAGCCGGAACGGCGCGAGCTTGCCGTGGTCGGGTACGCGGATCGCGGCGGCGAGCAGTTCGCGCAGGGTGGCCTCGTCGGGCGCGGGTGCGGCCAGCTGGCGCGAGGGGACGGAATGGCGTTCCAGCAGCAGGGAGAGGGCAGTAGTCATGACGCGGGTCGTGGCTCGGGGTGACCATGCTAGCGGCCGGGCGCGGCGCAGGCGAATCGGCGCGGGCGTTGTCCGTCCGTCATTTCCTGCGACGCGTGCCGACTGGATCACGGAATCGGCGGCGAAAGCGGAAAACGGCCGCCGGGTTTCACCGGATCGTCATCGACACGGGTCAAGATGGGCGGGCAGGGGATGACACACTAAAAAGGAATGCATTCATGATGAAAGCACGCTACATGCCGTTCGCCCTGATGGGCGCGATGCTGATGCTGGGCACGGCGGTACAGGCACAGGACAGCTACGTCACCGGTATTTTCGCGCCGGCGAGGAAGGCGACCACCTATCCATGCGACGACGCGCAGTTCCTGCAGGATCAGCAGGCGTTCGAGAACGGCGAGATCACCGCCGACCAGCCCGAGAACGTCTGCGGCATGGTGACCTCGGTGCTGCCGGAGAAGAAGACCCGCAGCGGCCACCACGGCTATTTCTATGTGCAGGTGGCCTCGGGCGTGGTCATCGAGATCGTGTCGGATCTCGACCAGATGAGCGCGCCGAAGTGGCCATGGGTTGCCGTAGGCGACACGGCCTATGTGCGCGGCCGTTACTACTACGACAACATGGACAGTCAGGGCATCGACTGGACGCACCACGGCACCAGCCGCTCGTGGCCGTATGCCGGCTACGTGGTGGTGAACGGCACGAAGTACCAGTAAGTCCGCTTGCGGCAGGAACGGCGCCGCAGGCGCCGCTCCTTTCGGCACCCCTGCGGTCACTCTGACCGCGGGGTTCCGGCGGGGCCATCCGCGGCCGCGCTTTTCAACCCGGGCCCGGCGATGCGTCGCGCAGATTGAAGGCGCCTGGCAGCAGCGCCGCCACGCTGGTTTGCGCGGTGTCGCCATGCAGGTTGGCGAGCAGCACCGGCATCTCGGCGTCGCACAGCTCGCTCAACACCTGGCGGCAGGCGCCGCAGGGGCTGACCGGTGCCGCGGTATCGGCGATCACCGCGATGGCGGCGAAATCGCCCGGCTTGCAGCCGGCGGCGATGGCGGCGAACAGCGCGGTGCGTTCGGCGCAGTTGCACAGGCCGTAGGCGGCGTTCTCCACGTTGCAGCCAGCGAAGCGGCGGCCATCGCGGGCCAGCAGCGCCGCGCCGACCGCGAACCGTGAATACGGGGCATGGGCCTGTTCGCGCGCGGAGCGCGCCAGCGCCAGCAGTTCGTCGTGCGGGACGGCAACGGACATCGTGTTCTCCGTGTTTCCCCGGACGGTGGATCAGATTAGCGCGCGGCGGCGGCGCGTCCAAGCGGGTGCAGTCGTGGCAAGATGCGACGACCTTCCACGAGGGATGCACGATGCCGATCACCGTAGCTGCCCTGCGCGAGACTGCTGCCGGCGAACGCCGCGTGGCGATTACCCCCGAGATGGCGAAGAAGCTGCACGGCAAGGGCTTGCGCGTGCTGCTGGAGCACGGTGCGGGCGCGGCGGCCGGTTTTCCCGACGGCGCCTACGCCGATGCGGCGTTCGCTCCGGCCGGCGAGGTGCTGGCGCAGGCCGACCTGCTGGCCTGCGTGTTGCCGCCCGAGGATGCGGTGTTCGCGGGTCTGCGCGAAGGCGCCGTGGTGGTGGGGCAGTTGCGGCCCTACGGCGCGGCCGCGCGCATGGCGGCGCTGGCGGCGCGCAAGCTGACCGCATTCGCGTTGGAGCTGCTGCCGCGTACCACGCGTGCGCAGGCGATGGACGTGCTGAGTTCGCAGGCGGCGGTGGCGGGTTACCGCGCCATGCTGATCGCGGCCGAGGCCGCGCCCAAGTTCTTCCCGATGCTGACCACCGCCGCCGGCACGGTCCGTCCATCCAGGGTGCTGGTGGTCGGCGCCGGCGTTGCCGGCCTGCAGGCCATCGCCACCGCGCGCCGTCTCGGTGCGCAGACCGAGGGCTACGACGTGCGCCCGGAAACGCGCGAGCAGGTGGAGTCGCTGGGCGCGAAGTTTCTCGACCTGGGCGTCAGCGCCGCCGGCAGCGGCGGCTATGCGCGCGAGCTGTCGGCCGAGGAGCGCGCGGCGCAGCAGCAGGCGCTGGCCGAACACCTCAAGGCGTTCGATGTGGTGGTGAGTACCGCCGCCGTGCCGGGCCGCGCGGCGCCGAAGATCCTCACCGCCGCAATGGTCGCGGGCATGAAACCGGGAGCCCTGATCGTGGATCTCGCCGCCGAAAGCGGCGGCAATTGCGAGCTGACCCGGCCGGGCGAGCGTGTGGAGCAGGGCGGCGTGGTCATCCTCGGCCCGCTCAACCTGCCGGCCGGTACGCCGCTGCACGCTTCGGAGATGTTTGCGCGCAATGTGGTGAATTTCGCCGAGCTGCTGCTGAAGGATGGCGCGCTGGTCCCCGATTTCGAGGACGAACTGGTGGCGAAGAGTTGCGTGGTGCGCGACGGCGCGGCGGTTTTCCAGGCCTGAAACCGGGTTCTCGTCACCGGCCGGCGCGCGGCGCGGCCAGTGGCGTCAATGCCTCGCGCTGTGCAGCCAGCGCACGCGTTCCGCCGGCGGCATGGCGTGCCATTGCTGCATCAGCCTGGCGCGCTGCTCGGGCGGCATCTGTTGGAAGCGCTGGTAGGCGGAGTGCAGTTGCTCGCGTTGGGCGGCGGGCAGCTCGCGGAACAGGCGCTGGTTCTCGCGCGCCTGCTTGCGTTCGGCGGGGGTCATCTGCTGCCAGCGCGCGATGCGCTCACGGATCTGCTCGCGCTTGGCGGGCGGCAGGTTTACCCACTGCTGGCTCTTCTCCAGCAGATGCTGCTGGCGCTTGGGTGGCAGGTTGTTCCAGTCCTGCTGCAACGGCGCCAGCACGTCGCGCTGGGCAGGCGTAAGGCTGTCCCAGCGGGTCGGCGCCGCCTGCGCATGCAGCGCGGGCGCGACGGCGACGCCGAGCAGGGCGGCGAGGGCGAGCGAGAGCAATGCGCGGATGGGCGAGGCCATGGGTCAGTGCGTGGAGGCCGGCGCGCTGCCGTTGGCGGCCAGCCAACCGTAGAAGTCGAGGTTCTGGTACAGGTTGGGGTCGGCCTGCTCGGGATCGGGCGGCAGCGAATTGTCGGTTTCGCCGGTGACGGCGGCGGTGGACGCGGTCGGCGCCAGGTCGCCGGGAAGCGGCGCGGACGGCCGTGCCAGCAGGGCGGCCAGGGCAATGGCCGCACAGGCGCCGGACGGCACCAGCCAGCGCGCGACAGGGTGCGCCGCGCGCCGCGTGCCGGCCAGGGCTTCGCGGCGTGCGGCGCGCAGGCGGCCTGCGGTGGCCGGATCGAGGTTGCGCGCCGCTTCGCGGTACAGCTCGCGGGCGCGTTGTTCCAGCGGGATCTTCGACATGTCGTTGTCCGGCGTGTTCATCGCCAGTCCTCCAGTTGCTCGCGCAGCCTTTGCATGGCCCGCGACAAATGCGTTTTCACGCTGCCCTCGGAGCAGCCCATGGCCCGTGCGGTCTCCGCCACGTCCAGTTCTTCCAGCATGCGCAAGGTGAAGGCCTCGCGCTGGCGTTGCGGCAGGTTGCGCAGCGCGGCGCCGAGGTCGTTCCACGCATGCGCGTCCTGCAGGCGATCCAGCGGTTCGGGCCCGTGGTCGGCCGGGTCCCAACTGGGCAACTCGTCGCCCTCGTCGTCGCGTCCGCCGCCCAGCCAGCCCACCACGATCGAGCGCACCTTGCGGCGGCGCTGCAGATCGACGATGCGCCGGCGCAGGATGCCCCAGAACAGCGGCGCCCACTCGATGGCCGGCTTGTCGCGGTAGTGCTTGACCAGCCGCAGCATGGCGTCCTGCACTGCGTCCAGCGCATCCTCGCGGTTGCGCAGGTTCAGCTCCGCTACGCGGAAGGCGCGCCGTTCCACCTGGGCCAGGAAGGCGTCGAGCGTGGCCGGGGCCGCCTGCGCAGCGGCGTCCAGCAGTTCGGCTTCGAATGTGCCGGCGAGACCGTTCATGGGCGCCTCGCCCGCATCGTCGGCTGATGCATGCCTGGGCTCCAAGGGATCGACACCGCTGTTCAACGCGGCACCCTCGCGCGGGTTGACCGGCACCCGTATGATGCGGGGACAACGGTGTCCTGGCGGGGTGGGGTCATGATCGACGGGTTCCTGGCGCTGTACATCTTCATGCTGGCTGCGTTTACCGGCCACGAAATCATCGCGCGGGTGCCGGTGATCCTGCACACGCCGCTGATGTCGGGTTCCAACTTCGTTCACGGCATCGTGCTGGTAGGCGCCATGATAGCGCTGGGACACGCTTCCACGCCGTTCGAGACCGCGCTGGGTTTCCTTGCGGTGCTGCTGGGCGCCGGCAATGCCGCCGGCGGCTACGTGGTCACCGAACGCATGCTGGAGATGTTCAAACCCAGCGCCGGCAAGCCGGGGGACAAGGCATGAGCTGGCTACCCGAGCTGGTCAAGGCCTGTTATTTCCTTGCTGCGCTGCTGTTCATCCTGGGCCTGAAGCGCATGAGTTCGCCGCGCACCGCGCGCGGCGGCATCGTGTGGGCGGGCGTGGGCATGCTGCTGGCGGTGCTGGCCACCTTCGCGCTGCCGGACATGCACAACCGTGGCCTGATCCTCGCCGCGGTGCTGCTCGGCGTGGCCGCGGCGTGGTGGAGCGGGCGCCGGGTGGCGATGACCGCGATGCCGCAGATGGTGGCGCTGTACAACGGCATGGGCGGCGGCGCGGCGGCGGGCATCGGCGCGGCGGAACTGGTGGCGCACGTGCAGCGTGCCGTGCTGGCGGTGCCCGACACCGCGCCGCTGCGCCCGGAAAGCTGGGCGCCGGATGCCATGCACCAGCTGGCCGCGCTGTCGCCGGTGGCGCTGGGGCTGGGCGTGCTGGGGGCGCTGATCGGTTCGGTGAGCTTTTCCGGCTCCCTGGTCGCCTTCGCCAAGCTGCAGGGCTGGATGGACCGGCGCTTCGTGTTCCCCGGCCAGCGTGCGGTCAACCTGTTGATCCTGCTGCTGGCGGTGGTGCACGGCGCGATGCTGGTCGGCGGCGACCTGACGATGCCGGTGATCGCCGGCTTCTTCCTGTTTTCGCTGCTGTTCGGCCTGCTGATGACCTTGCCCATCGGCGGCGCCGACATGCCGGTGGTGATCTCGCTCTACAACGCCTTTACCGGGCTGGCGGTGGCGTTCGAGGGCTACGTGCTGGGCAACGAGGCGATGATCATCGCCGGCATGGTGGTGGGCGCGGCCGGCACCCTGCTGACCCAGCTGATGGCCAAGGCGATGAACCGCTCGCTGGGCAACGTGCTGTTTGGCAGCTTCGGCGCGGCGGCTGGCACGGCCGGGCAGGAGATTTCCGGCAGCCAGAAGCCGATCGAGGCCGCCGACGCGGCGGTGATGATGGCCTACGCCGAGCGCGTGGCCATCGTGCCCGGCTACGGCATGGCGGTGGCGCAGGCGCAGCACAAGGTGTGGGAGTTCGCCAAGCTGCTGATCGCGCGCGGCGTGAAGGTGAAGTTCGCCATCCACCCGGTCGCCGGCCGCATGCCGGGCCACATGAACGTGCTGCTGGCCGAGGCGGGCGTGCCCTACGACCTGATCGAGGACATGGACGACATCAACCCCGAGTTCCCCAATACCGACGTGGTGCTGGTGATCGGCGCCAACGACGTGGTCAACCCGATGGCGAAGACCGATCCGTCCTCGCCGATCTACGGCATGCCCATCCTCGACGTGGCCGCCGCGAGGCACGTGATCGTGGTCAAGCGCGGCAAGGGCACCGGCTTCGCCGGCATCGAGAACGCGCTGTTCTACGCCGACAACACCCGCATGCTCTACGGCGACGGCCAGGCCGCCGCGGGGCAACTGGTGAGCGAGCTGAAGGCGCTCGACGCCTGAGCTGAAGCGTGCGGGCCACGGATGGCCGCAGGCGTCACCGCACCCGGCGCCAGGCCAGCCACGCGGCCAGCAGCGCGCCCAGCGCATACCCGGCAAGATCGGCTGGCCCCATGCCCAGCCGCGCCAGCGTGAGCAGCATGCCGACGCCAGCGGTGCGCAGCGCCTCGGTGAGGCCCATGTCGAAATTGCCGGCGAGCAGGATCGCGGCCATCAGCACGTTGAAATAAAGCGCGGCCAGCGCGGTGGCGAAGGCCGCCATCACGGCCGCACCCTTGCCGGGGCGGCGCACCCAATGGCGGACCGCCCACGCCAGCACGGCACCCGCCGGCAATGCCAGCCACGCGGCGGATCGGTGCAGGTACATCGCCAGCACCATCCACGCCGCGCCCACGGCCAGGCCCATCATCGCGGCGCAGAACAGTCCGAACACGAACAGCAGAACGGCGCGCGGCTTCATGGCGAGCGACGGGGTGAAGGGAAGTGGCGCATGCATCGATCCAGCAGGCAAAACACCGATCATAGCCTGTCGCCGCAGCGGCCTCGCCGTTGCCCGGGCGGTGCGCGGCTTGCCATCCATCGCGCCGGCCCTGATCCGGGGCGGGCCGGCAGCGGCGCGGCGCGGCATAATAGAGAGTCTGGCGCGCCACACGGCGCCCATCATTGACGACGGATTGGCGAGTGGCATGAGTGGTTTCAGTTTGAGCAGCGAACCCTTCACCCTGGCGCGCGACTGCGAGGCGGTGATGGTGCCGCAGGGCGAGACGGTGAACCTGCCGGCCGGCCAGATCGGCTACATCACCCAGGCGCTGGGCGGCAGCTTCACCGTGTACGTGGAAGGCAACCTGTTCCGCATCGCGGGCAAGGACGCCGACGCGCTGGGCAAAGAGCCGCCGCCGCCGATCGAGGTGCCGGCCGACGCCACCGACGCCGACGTGGAAAGGCTCTGCTGGGACCAATTGCGCACCGTGTTCGATCCGGAGATCCCGGTGAACGTGGTCGAGCTCGGCCTGGTCTACGACTTGAGCCTCGAACAGCGCGAGGACGGCCAGCGCAAGGTCTACGTCAAGCTCACCCTCACCGCACCCGGCTGCGGCATGGGCGACATCCTGGTGGACGACGCCCGCACCAAGCTGGAGATGATCCCCACCGTGGCCGAGGCCGACATCGACCTGGTGTTCGACCCGCCGTGGAACCACTCGATGATGTCCGAGCTGGCGAAGCTGGAAACCGGGATGCTCTGATCCGCGTTGGCGCGGCGCGCACGGCGTGATCCGCGTCAAGCTTCGTGCGCAGCAGCATCGAAATATGTTGCGAAATCTTTTCGCAAGAAATAGCTTTCACGGATTCGCCGTGGGACATGGGGGCGGCGGATGGTTCCGATGCGGTGTGCCAATGCCGCTATGCCGTCGTTCGTCGTGCGCACTGTCTGGCAAGGGATGCCATGGGGGAGCAGTAAGCCGGCGCGGCTTCGGAATCGCTAGACAGCAATTGAATGGGGACCGTGCCTCGCACGGAAATTCTTGCGTGGGGCCTGACCGGCCGCATCGGGTCGGCTTGCCTCCAAAAAATGTCTAGGAGTTCAGGATGCTCAACGATTACCGCTTGAAACTGCTGGTTGCCGCCATCGGCATGGCCGCGGCCTCGATGGCCACGGCGGCCACCACGCAGGTGCTGCGCGCGCAAAGCCTTGGCGCGGTGCCGGCCAATACCCTGGCCAGCCACCTCGGTCTCGCCGCGCAGATGACGCTCGCGCCGCACGGCACGGCCGCCGCCGTCGCCAACGGCCGCAAGGTGATTCGCCAGCAGCAGATGTACCGTGGAGTGCCGATCTACGGCCGCAGCATCGCCGTGGTGCAGGATGCGCAGGGCAACGCGCTGCGCGCCACCGGCGAACTGATGCAGGGCACGCCGGTTGGCCTGGCCTCGGTGGCGCCGAAGCTGGGCGCCGACCGCGCCATCGCCGCGCTCCAGGCGCATGCGCAGACCATGCTGATGGGCGGCGCCACGATGAACAACCAGCAGGCCGAGCTGTTCGTGTATCCGATGGACGACGGCACGGCGCGGCTGGTCTACCGCGTGTCCTACTTCGTCAACAGCAGCACGCCCACGCGCCCAACCGCCATCGTCGACGCCAACTCCGGTGAAGTCATCAAAAGCTGGGAGGGTCTCACCGACGCCTCGGCCACCGGCCCCGGCGGCAACCAGAAGACCGGCAAGTACATCTACGGCACGGATTACCCTGCGCTGGACGTCACCCAGTCGGGCAGCACCTGCAAGCTGCAGAACACCAACGTCGTCACCTACAACCTGAACAAAGGGACCAGCGGCGGCAGCATCGTCAGTTTCACCTGCCCCAACAGCGACACCGACGCCATCAACGGCGCCTACTCGCCGGTCAACGACGCCCACCACTTCGGCGGGGTGGTGCACGACATGTACGCGGCCTACATGGGCGCCGCGCCGCTCAACATGCAGCTGCGCATGAACGTGCACTACAAGTCGAACTACGAGAACGCGTTCTGGGACGGCAGCGCGATGAACTTCGGCGACGGCGCCAGCAATTTCTACCCGCTGGTGTCGCTGGACGTGACCAGCCACGAGATCAGCCACGGCTTCACCGAGCAGAACTCCAACCTCGAATACAGCGGCCAGTCCGGCGGCATGAACGAGGCGTTCTCGGACATCGCCGGCGAGGCGGCCGAGTTCTATGACCGCGGCCACGCCGACTTCCTGGTGGGCGCGGACATCGTCAAGACCAGCGCCGGCCTGGGCGACGCGCTGCGCTACATGTGCAACCCCACGCAGGACGGCGGCTCCATCGACAACGCGGCGAACTACACCTCCAGCCTCGACGTGCATTACTCCAGCGGCGTGTACAACAAGGCGTTCTGCGTGCTGGCCAAGACCTCCGGTTGGGACGTGAAGAAGGCCTTCCAGTCCTTCGCGCTCGCCAACAAGAGCTACTGGACGGCCACCGCCACGTTCAACTCCGGCGCCTGCGGCGTGGAGTCGGCGGCCACCGACCTCGGCTACAACGCCAACGACGTGGTCGCGGCGTTCACCGCCGTGGGCGTGACCTGCCCGGGCACCGGAGGCGGCGGCACGGGCGGCGGCGCCACCGAGCTGCAGAACAACGTCGGCGTGGGCGGCGTGTCGGGCGCCGCGGGTGCGGACACCGACTTCTTCGTCAACGTGCCGGCCGGCGCCAGCAACCTGGTGATGTCGATTTCCGGCGGCAGCGGCGATGCCGACCTCTACACCAAGTTCGGCAGCGCGCCGACCACCTCCAGCTACGACTGCCGTCCGTACAAGGCCGGCAACAGCGAGAGCTGCACTGTGGCCTCGCCCAGCGCGGGCAAGTACTACATCAAGGTGCACGGCTACTCGGCCTACTCGGGCGTCACGGTGAAGGCGTCGTGGAGCACGGGTGGCACTAGCGGCGGCGGCAGCGGCGGCCTGCAGAACGGCGTGCCGGTGACCGGCCTCGCGGCTGCCCAGGGCAAGACGCTGAGCTACACGGTGACCGTGCCTTCGGGCAGCAACCTCACCATCGCCACCTCCGGCGGCAGCGGCGACGTCGACCTGTACGTGAAGAAGGGCTCGGCGCCGACCACCTCCAGCTACGACTGCCGTCCGTACAAGACCGGCAACAGCGAAAGCTGCTCGTTCAGCAATGCCTCGGGCACCTACTACATCCTGCTGCAGGGCTACGCGGCGTTCTCCGGCGTGTCGCTGAAGGCCAGTTGGTAACACCCTCCGGCGGGCCAGGGACGGTCCGCCGTTTTTCGTACGGGCCCGGCCGGGCGGCCGGGCCTTTTTTCATGCCTTCGCTTCCTCGAAGCGGTTCTCCGCCCGGTTCTTGCGAACCTTCGCCGGGTCCCACACGCGCCCGTTCATGGCGATGTACACGCCGTCGGGCAGGGTCTGCACCGCAGCCACCGCGCAGCCGATGTTGAACACCGCGTCCGAGCCCTGGAAACGCGCGGGGTTCAGCGCGCCGGTGAGCACGATCACCTTGCCGGGGATGGCGGCCAGTACCTTGGCGGTTTCCACCATGGTGTCGGTGCCGTGGGTCACCAGCACGTGGCGGTGCGGCTGCGCCTCGATGGTGGAGCGGATCAGCGTGCGGTCCTCGTCGGTCACGTGCAGGCTGTCCTTGCGCAGGATCGGGATCACGTCGAACTGGAAGGCCACGCCGAGCTGGCCGAGGATCTCGCCGATCTGCGGCGCACCGATCTTGTAGTCCGACTTGTCGTCGAAGTAGATCTTGTCGATGGTGCCGCCGGTGGTGACGATGGTGAGATGCTGCATGGTCGCTGCGCCGATGGTGAAAGTGCACATTTTAGCCGCCTGACAGCACGGCGGTGTCGTCCGTGCCGTTCAAATGCAGGTGGAGCAGCGGCATGATCGAAGCCATTGACGCAAAACGTGTCAGGCCACTGGCACCGGTCCCAAGGCTCCAACAAGCTCGGACACGGTGAAAGTCACGCGTACCAGCGCCTCGACCAGAGCATCGTCCACATCCAGGTCGCCTTCGTATTCGGCCAGATTGCGCTTGCGATGGGCTTGATCGAGTACCCGCCACTGCACGGCGTCCAGCGCCAGCGTGTGGGTCAGGCATTGGAAGACCTGATAACGGTTCTCCGATCGGTATCCATGCCAACGCAGCGCAGCCAAGGACAGCGCATGTGCAGCGTTGTAGGCCAGATCGAAGCGGCTTTCCAAGCTCAATGCCGGGTTTTGTGCATCCTGCAACCGTATGCGGCCGGAGCGTAGCAAGCCGTCGAATTCGGCTTGCGCCGGTGGCTCAGCCTTGAGCTGACCGATACGAACCAAATTATTCAGCGGCGCTGACATCGTTCTTGTTCCCGATCAACGCGATGATGCCGCCAGCCAGCAGTTTGGTGAGGAAGGGATTGTTTTGTGCCAACCGCTTGCGGAACTCGGCCTGCGTATAGAGCGTGGGGCTGACGGGGCGAGCCAGTTGTTTCTCTGCCGGAGCCAGGGCGGCATAGACCTGCTCCAGCGTCAGCGTATTGGAAACCAGTAGCAGGTCGATATCGCTCATCGCGGTGTCCTCGCGTTTGGCGACCGAACCGTACAACAAGGCCAGTTGCAAGTCGTGTGTGAGCGGAGCAAGCGCTGCACGCACGATATCCGCAGGACCGAGCATCTTGGCGACGATGCTACATAGCTCGGAAAAAATTGGAGCTTGTGCATTGGCTTGGTAGTGCTTCTGGTTGCCCAGCATCGTCTGCACGATCAGTCCGCTTTCCAGCAGGCGCGCCAGTTCGCGCTGCACAGCTCCGCGACCACCGCCTGCCAGATCGATCAGCTCCTTGGTGAAGAAGCTGCGATGTGGTTGACCGAACAGCAGGGACAGCATGCGTTGCTGGGTTGTGGTGAACAGCGCATCGGCCACGCTGCTGCGCGCACGCGCTGCGCGCGATGTGGGCCTGTGGGTAAGGGATGTGGAGTGATTGACGGCTTTCTTACTCATTTAGGGTAAGTAGATACCCGATTAGGGTAATTGGCAAGTTGGCAGATCGGATGCGCACGATCTTCACTTCATCAGTCGCCTGACAACAAAGTTGTGTCGTCCGTGGCGACATCCGCCAGCTGCAGCAGGCCGTGGCCGAGGAAGCGGCGCAGCGCCGCGGCGGGACGCACATCGCCGCGCGCCTGCGACCACGCCGCCTGTCGCGCCAGCAGGGCCGCCGCCGCGCAGCGCGCCAGGGTGAGCGCGATGCCGCGCGCGCCGGCTTCCAGCGTGGTGCGCTGCGCGGGCGCGGTGTCGAGATGGGTGGCGGCGGCATCCAGCGCGGCGTCGATGGCGAAGGCGGCATGCGGATCGCCGCCCTGTTGCCATGCGGCGACGGCCGTGCGCAACGCGCCGAATCCATCGCCTGCCAGCGCGCGCAGTGCGTCCAGCGACAACACGTTGGTGGTGCCTTCCCAGATCGCGTACACCTGCGCGTCGCGCAGCAGTTGCGGCAGGCCGGTGTCCTCGATGTAGCCGGCGCCGCCGAAGCATTCCAGCGCCTCGGAGCAGAGGCGCACCGCCAGCTTGCCGGTCCACAGCTTGGCCAGCGGCGTGAGCAGGCGTAGCAGCGCGGCTTCGTGCGGCGCGGCGCCGCCGTGTTCCACGCGGCCCAGCAACTGCGCCACCTCGAAGGCCAGCGCGAACGCGCCCTCGAACTCGGCCTGCATGTCGGCCAGCGTCTGCGCGTGCAGCGGTTGTTCGATCAGCGGACGGCCGAAGGCCTGCCGGCGCGTGGCGTAGTCGCGCGCCAGCGCGATCGCCCGCGCCATGCTGGCGATGGCGCAGACCGCATTCCAGGTGCGCGTGACATTGAGCATCGGCGCGATCTGGCGCACACCGTTCGATAACTCCCCCAGCGGCCACGCGGGCAGGCCGTCGAGATGGATTTCGGCGGTGGGCAGTTCCTGCGTGCCCAGCTTGTCCTTCAGGCGGTCGATGACAAGCTGCGGTTTGCGCGCCGTGCCGTCCATCGTCTCCACGTAGAACAACGCCAGCGCGCCGGAGCCGTTGCCGGCGCCTTCGGGGCGCGCCAGCGCCAATGCCGCCTCGCCCACCACGGCCGAGCTGAACCACTTGCGGCCATGCAGGCGCCACTGGCCGTCGGCGTCCTGCCGCGCCATGGTCTCGGTGTGGCCCACGTCGGAGCCGCCGTGTGTCTCGGTCATCCATTGGCCGCTGAGCCAGAACGTGTCTGCATCGCGGCTGAGGAAATGCGGCAACGCGCGTTCGATCAGCGCGCGGTTGCCGGACGCCTTGAGCGCCGTCGCCGCGCCGTCGGTCATCGCCAGCGGACAGGTGTAGAACTCGCTGGCCACGTGGTAGAGGTAGACGCGCGCGAATTGCTCCAGCCGCGCGTGCCCGTGGTGTTCGTGGCCGCTGGCGAGCACCGCATGACGCGTGGTGACATGAGGGCCCTCCTGCCAGGCTGTGGTCAGCTCGATGCGGTCCACGCGTCGACCCCACGCATCCCATTGCGTCAGCACCGGCTTGCGCCGCGTGGTCGTGGCGGTGCGTTGCCATGCGGCCAGCGCGTAGTCGCCCAGTGCGTCGAGGTCGGCGTCCAGCGCAGCGCGGCGCGGGTGCGGAAGGACGCGGTCGAGCAGCGCGTGCAGCAGGCGCTCGCTGCGCCAGGGATGCGGCAATTGCGGTGCGGCTTGCAGGAAGGACATGGCTGACCTCGCACGTTTCGAAGAATCCGGCCCGCGCAGCATGCCATCCTGGCGAATCCGGCTGCCAAGAACTTGCGCCGCGTGCTGGCCCATAATCGGGAATGCGTATTGTCGACATCGCCGGGTCGATCCAGCGCGGCAGGGATCAGGCCAGGGACAGGCGCACACCATCCAACCACGAAGGAATGACCATGGCACTGACGCGGCAAGTGATCTCGACCCTGCAGGACAACGGCACCGACATCATGGGGCCGGACGTGATGGCCTACCACTATCCGGACGCAAGCATCATCTCGGGCAGTCTGTTGACGGTGGAGGCCAACCATTTCGCCGTACTCAAGTCGCGCGGTGCGGTGCTCGGCGTGTACGACACCGGGCAGTATCCGATCCAGACACCCGACAAGCCGCTGCTGGGCGGTTTCGTCACCGGTTTCTTCGGCGGCAACTCGCCGTGGCAGTACGAAGTGCTGTACGTGAACCGCGCCAAGCTGCTGGTGCGCGCCAGCGGCGTGGCCACCTCGGCGGAGATGGCCGAGATGGTCTACCAGGTCGACTACTACATCCACGTCGACAGCAAGGACGACGCGCTCAAGCTCACCACGCACATGCCTTTCAGCGGGCACTACATCAAGGCCGACGAAGTGGCGGCCTATGCCGCGCCGGTGGTGGAGCAGGCGATCAATCAGGTCGTGCAGGTCACGCCGATGGAGAAGATCAACGAGCACATCCACGAGGTGGTCGAGCTGCTGAAGGAGCACATGAGCGCGTTCCTCTCGGTATTCGGCATCACCTTGAACGACGCCAAGGTGCTGATTCTGCCGAAGGACGACCGCATGCGCGAACTGATCTCGTTGCGCGCGTTCGGCCTGAGCGAGGTGGAGGCGGTGCGCTACTACACCGCGCTGAAGATGGCCGAGCGTGGCCTGGTCTCCGCGCCGAACATGGCGGTGGGTGCGCCGTTCTCGATCGGCGGTGCCACCATGGGTACCTATGCCGTGCCCGACGGGCACGCTGCGGTGGTGCCGGCCAAGGCGTAACGGCTGTTCACGCGGACCGCGCCCGCGCGGCGCGGTCCGTCGACAGGACTTGGAGAGGCGGCATGGCACTGAAGAAGACGGACAACCCGATCGAATCCGCAGGCGCGGTGAAACAGGTGTTGTCCAACCTGTTCTACGGCTGGGGCTACAACTTCTACCGCAAGGAGAACCAGCTGCGCGCGGACGACCTGCTGATACGCGGCAAGGTCAGCGAGATGCTCGCCGCGATGCGCGCGCATCTGGCCAGCCTGGAGCGCGACTGGCGGCGCGAGCGCTTGCCCGCGCCGACCCGCGAACATCCGTTCCCCGATTCCGCCGCCGTGGCCACGGCGCAGGCGCTGCAGCGTGCGCAGCAGGGCATCGAGGCGCTGGAAACCAAGGTGCGTACCGCGCCGGTGCCTGAGATGGATCGCGTGACGCAGCGGCACGTCAACGAACGCGATGCGCTGGAACGTCTCGCGGCGGTGGACGGCGAGCTGGTGATGGCGGCGAAGTCGGCGTTCGACGCATCGACCGCCTTGCTCGATCCGGCCGCGGCGGCCGGCGAGCTGTCCGCGATCCTCGCGCAGTCGGGCATCGAGGCGCTGCTGGCACGGCGGGCCGAGGTGCTGTCGGCGGTCGCGGTGGCGTGATTCGCCGCTGCGCTCATCCATCCGGCTGGATGGCGTCGAAGTCCACCAGGTCGCCTTCCCCGCCGCGCGTATAGAGGCGCTTGCGCCGGTGCGGGTAGTCGCAGACGTCCTGCTCCAGCCGTTGGCCGGCGACCAGCAGCACCAGCGGCGCGTCGCCGGTGTTGCTGATGACATGGGCAGGGCCGTTGCGCCGGAAGCCGAGGAAGTCGCCGGGGCCGATGGCGTGGGTCTGTTCGTCGATCAACGCCTGGCCGTGTCCGGCGAGCACGCAGACGAATTCTTCCTCGTACAGATGGCGGTGGTATTCGCTGGAGTCGCGGCCGGGCGGCAGCTCGATGCGGTGGACGCCGAGCTGGGTGAGGCCGGTGGCCTCGCCCAGCGACTTGCGCAGGCGCAGCGCGTTCGGGTTCAGCGGATGGGGGCGCGCCACCGCTTCCATCGCTTCGATGTCGGCGGCCGTCAGCAGGGTGGGGTGCGGCATGCGGTTCTCCCGTTGGATGGCGTCAGCGGCGCGGTCGCCGCACGCCTGCGCCCAGTGTGCCGATCAACAGCAAGGTGAGCGCGATCTCGACGATGGCGAGCATGCGTTCGGCCGGCGAACTCCACGCTTCGGCCACGCCGTGGCAGAAGTAGAACAGCGCGAGGATGCCCACCCAGAGCAGGGCGCGGCGCGGGTTGCGCAGGGCTGCGAGCGGCAGCAGCAAGGGCATCACGGCGATCGTCAGCACCAGCACCGTCGGGACGCTTTGCGGCGGCAGCAGCCAGCCGTGCCAGATCAGTTGCAGCGCGGCGAGCGCGGCCCAGGCGGCGAGCCCGAGCTTCTGCTCGACCGGCAGCGCGACGGCGGTCATGCGCCCGCGGCCAGCTTGCGCGCGGTGTCGGCGAGGCGGCGCCCCAGTGCGCGGGCCAGCTCGCGCTCGTGCTCGCTGATGGCGTTCTCGCCCTTGCTGCCGGCGACATGGCTGGCGCCGTAGGGCGAGCCGCCGGTCTGCGTGATGCTGAGCGCGGCTTCGGTGAACGGGATGCCCACCAGCAGCATGCCGTGATGCAGCAGCGGCAGCGCCATCGTCAGCAGGGTGGATTCCTGCCCGCCGTGCATGGTGCTGGTGGAGGTGAACAGCGCGGCGGGCTTGCCGGCCAGCGTGCCGCTGGCCCACTCGGCACCGGTGGTGTCGAGGAAGTGCTTGAGCGGCGCGGCCATGTTGCCGAAGCGCGTGGGACTGCCCAGCGCAAGGCCGCTGCATTCCGCCAGGTCCTGCTTCGTCACGTAGGGCGCGCCTTCGCCGGGTTCCGGCGGCTGCGCGGTCTCGGTGACCGGCGCCACCGGCGGAACCTGGCGCAGGCGCGCGCGCGCGCCGGGCACTTCCTCGACGCCGCGGGCGATCAGCCGCGCCAGCTGCGCGGTGTGGCCGTTGCGGCTGTAGTAGAGGACGAGGATGTCGTTCATGCGTGTGGGCGCCCGGCGATGAATGCGCTAGTGTACGGGCGATCCCCGCGAGCTTGGCGAGCCGCTCATGCAATTGCGTTTCGACCGCGACCGCACGCACAGCTTCGGCCGTTTCCTGTGGCAGCGCTTCGTCGACGACAAGTGCTTCGAGACGGCCGGCGCGCTGTCCTACACCACGCTGGTGTCGCTGGTGCCGCTGATGGTGGCGGCGCTGGCGATGTTCGCCGCGTTCCCGGTGTTCGCGCAGTCGCGCGACCTGCTGCTGGATTTCGTGTTCCGCAACTTCGTGCCGGCGGCGGGGCATCACATCAAGGAGGCGCTGCAGGGTTTCGCCGGCAATGCCAGCCAGCTCACCGGCATCAGCATCTTGATGATGCTGTTCAGCGCGATCTCGATGATGGTGAGCATCGAGGACCGCCTCAACCGCATCTGGCGTGTGCAGCGCGCGCGCAGCTGGCCGGCGCGCCTGCTGCTGTACTGGGCGGCGTTGACGCTGGGTCCGGTGCTGGTGGGCGGCGGTATCGCAGCCAGCTCGTACCTGAGCGCGCAGCCGCTGCTGCAGGGGGCGTCCACGGCCGCCGCGTCCACCGGCGCGGGCGTCTATGTACTGCGCGTGGTGCCGTTCGCGGCCACCTTCGTGTCGCTGTGGCTGATGTACGTGCTGGTGCCGAACCGCCGCGTGTCGCGGCGCGACGCCACCGTGGGCGCGCTGGTCGCGGCCATCCTGTTCGAGTTCGCGCGCTGGGGCTTCCGCGTGTTCGTGCATGGCGCGCACACCTACCAGCAGATCTACGGCAAGGCGCTCGCGGCGATTCCGATTTTCCTGGTGTGGATCTACCTGTCGTGGATCATCGTGATCCTCGGCGCCTCGATCGCCGCCTCGGTCTCGGCCTTCGAGTACGAGCCGCCCGCGGAGAAATTGCCGGAGGGCGCGGAGTTCCTCGGCCTGATGATGGTGCTCAAGCATTTCGTCGACGCGCAACGGCGCGGCGGGAGCGTGGATCCGGCCCTGGTCTGCAGCAACGAGCCGCGCTTGCGCGGCGCACTGGTGGCGACGTATTTCGACGACCTCGCCCGCGCCGGGCTGATCGGCCGCAGCGAGTCGGGCGGATGGCTGCTCAGCCGCAGCCTGGACAGCGCCGACCTGCTGCGCGTGTACCGGCATGCGAACTATCGCCTGCCGCTGCAGCCGGCACAGCAGGCGCAAGCGTTGAACCTGTCCTTGCCGCAGGAACTGCTGTCCCTGCTGGAAACGCTGGCCGCGAACGTGCGTTCGACGCTGGCCGCGCCGCTTCTGAAAGTCTTTCCCGTCTCGCCTGTTGCCCCGGAGGAATCCTCGCCATGAACCGACCTGTCTGGCTCGCCGCGCTGCTGTTGCCGTTCGCGCTGGCGGGCGCGGCGCGCGCCGCGATGCCCGCGCATCCCTCCATCCACGTCACCACGCTGGACGGCAAGCCCTACGACCTTGCCGCCGAGCGCGGGCATTGGGTGATCGTGAATTTCTGGGCTACGTGGTGCATCCCGTGCGTGGCGGAGATGCCGGCGCTTTCGCGCTACGTGGCCGCGCACAAGAACGTGCGCGCCATCGGCCTCGCCTACGAGGACAGCGAGCCGGCCGACATCAAGGCCTTCCTCAAAAAGCACCCGGTGGTGTATCCCGTGGCGCAGGTCACGCTGGACAAGCCGCTCAAGGATTTCGACGAGCCGCGCGGCCTGCCCACCACCTACGTGATCGCTCCCGACGGCACGGTGGCGGCGCATTTCCTCGGCCCGGTCGATGCCGCCAAACTGGATGGTGCGATCGGCAAGGCGAAGTGATGCCGGCTGCGCGCTTCCTCGTCAGCGGCCGCGTGCAGGGCGTGTGTTTCCGCGCCAGCACGCGCGAGCAGGCGACGGCGATGGGTATCGCTGGCCACGCCGTCAACCTGCCGGATGGACGTGTCGAGGTGCTGGCGATCGGCGCTGCGGCCGCGCTCGACGCGCTGGAGCGCTGGCTGCGGCAGGGGCCGCCGGCAGCGCGGGTGGATGCGGTCGAGCGGACGGCCTTGCCCGAGCAGGCAGGGCAGGGATTCCGTACTGGCTGAGTCGGCTCAGCCCTGCCCAAGCGCCTGCAGTTGATCCGCCTGGTTCTCGCGGGTGAGCGTGTCGATCAGCTCGTCGAGGTCGCCCTGCAGGATTTCCGGCAGGCGATAGAGCGTGAGGTTGACGCGGTGGTCGGTGATGCGGCCCTGCGGGAAGTTGTAGGTGCGGATGCGCTGGCTGCGGTCGCCGGAGCCGACCTGCAGCCGGCGCTCCTGCGCCTGCGCCGCGGTCTGCTTGGACTGCGCCTCGTCGAGCAGGCGCGCCTGCAGCAGGCTCATCGCGCGGGCGCGGTTCTTGTGCTGGCTGCGCTCGTCCTGGCATTCCACCACCGTGCCGCTGGGCAGGTGCGTGATGCGGATCGCCGAGTCGGTCTTGTTGACGTGCTGGCCGCCCGCGCCCGAGGCACGGAAGGTGTCGATCTTGAGGTCGGCGGGATTGATCGCGATGGCCTCGATCTCGTCCAGCTCGGGCAGGATCGCCACGGTGGCCGCGGAGGTGTGGATGCGGCCCTGCGATTCGGTTTCCGGCACGCGCTGCACGCGGTGCGTGCCGGATTCGAACTTCAGCCGTGAATACGCGCCCTTGCCCTCGACGCGCGCCACGATCTCCTTGTAGCCGCCGTGCTCGCCGTGGCTTTCGCTGAGAATCTCCACCGGCCAGCGCCTGCGTTCGGCGTAGCGCGCGTACATGCGGAACAGGTCGCCGGCGAAGATCGCCGCCTCGTCGCCGCCGGTGCCGGCGCGCACTTCGAGGTAGAGGTTGGCCTCGTCGCGCGGGTCTTTCGGCAGCAGCAGGATCTGCAGCTCGCCGTCCAGTTCGCCGAGCCGCGTTTCCAGCCGTGCGATGTCGTCGGTAGCCATCTCGGCGAGTTCCGGGTCGTCCAGCATCGCGCGTGCATCGGCCAGTTCGCGCTGGGCGGACTCGTGCTCGCGCAGCGCGGCGGCGACCGGTTCCAGTTGGGCGTATTCGCGCGACAGCTCGCGGAAGCGTGCGCCGTCGGCCAGCACGTCGGGCTGGGCCAGCAGCAGGCCGATCTCTTCGTGGCGCTCGGCGAGGGTTTCGAGTTTGCGGCGGATCGAAGGCGTCATGGGCAGGAGGCAGGGAAACGGGAACGGAACGGCCGCATGCTCGGCCGCGCGAATGCGGGAGAGGCGGCAGCCAGCCGCCCTCGCTAGGCGTCCCGTGTGCCCGGCTCTTCCTCGTCCAGTCCGTACAGGCGGCCGGCTGCGTGCAACAAGTCGAGGTCGCCCGACAGCGTGGCCGCGCGCAGCCGCGCGCTGGGATGGTGCAGCAGCTTGTTGGTGAGCGTGTGGGCGAGAAAGCCGAGCGCTTCGTCCGGCGACTTGCCGCGCGCCAGCATGGCGCGGGCCTTCTCCAGCACCTCGTCGCGGTAGACCTCGGCGTGCTGGCGCAGGTCCAGCGCGGGATTGCGCACGCCCAGCGCGCGGCGCCAAGCCATGTAGCGGTCCACCTGCAGGTCGATGATGGCGTCGGCCTCGCGGGCGGCGGCGGCGCGCGAGCGGCGGTTGTCGTCGATCACCTGCTGCAGGTCGTCGATGCCGTAGAGGTAGACGTCGGGCAGTTCGGCCACCGCCGGTTCGATGTCGCGCGGCACGGCGATGTCCACCATGAACACCGGCTTGCGCCGGCGCGCGGCCAGCGCCTGTTCCACCATCGCGCGGGTGACGATGGGCTGGCGCGCGGCGGTGGAGGAAATCACGATGTCGGCTTCGGCCAGATGCTGCGGCAGGTCGGCCAGCGCGATGGCATAGCCGCCGTAGCGGCCGGCGAGTTCCTGCGCGGTTTCCAGCGTGCGGTTGGCCACGATCAGCCGGCGCGCCTGCTTGTCGGCGAGGTGGCGCGCGGCCAGTTCGATGGTGTCGCCCGCGCCGATCAGCAGCACGCAGGCCTCGCGCAGGTCGGCGAACACCTGCTCGGCCAGCCGCACCGCGGTGAACGCCACCGACACGGTGTGCGCGCCGACGCGGGTTTCCGTGCGCACGCGCTTAGCCACCGCGAAGGTGTGCTGCAGCAGGCGGTCCAGCGGCGCCTTCAGCGCGTTCGCGTCGCGCGCGAGCTGGTAGGCGTCCTTCACCTGGCCGAGGATCTGCGGCTCGCCCAGCACCATCGAGTCCAGCCCGGTGGCGACGCGGAACAAGTGGCGCGCGGCGTCCTGTTCGTCGTGGCGGTAGAGGAACTCGTCCAGCTTGCCGGGAGTCAGACGGTGGTGGTGGCTCAGCCATGCCTGCGGCAGCTGTTCGGCGCCGGCGGCCACGCCCACGTACAACTCGGTGCGGTTGCAGGTGGACAGGATCAGGGCCTCTTCCACGCCGGGCTCGCGCTGCAGTTCGTGCAGGGCGGCGGCGGTGGCCTCGGGGTCGAACGCCACCTGCTCGCGCAGGGAAACCGGCGCGGTGAGGTGGTTGAGCCCGAGAGCGATCAGCGGCATGGAGTGACGAAGGTTCGGCGGTGGTCAGGCGGCGTAGGCTAAGCTTGTCGTCGAGGCGCCGTGGATTCGTGCACGGTGTGGCGTGTGTGCAGACGTGACGGACAGACGGTGGTCAGTGTGCGAAGCAGGCGTTGCAGATTCAAGCAGATGCGGCATCTTACGGCAGCCGCCACCCTGATGCTCGGCTTGGCGGGCTGCGCGCAGGCGCCGCTCAAGCCGGCCGCCAGCACGGCGGTTGTACCCGCTCCGCAGCCGCTGGCGCGGATGGTGGTGGTGACGCCGGACGCGGATCACGACCTGCTGGCGCAATTGATGGCCGGCGAAATGGCGCTGGGCCATGCCGACCTGAAGGCCGCCGCGGCGCATTACGGCAAGGCGATGGCGATCAGCAACGACCCGGCGGTGGCCGAACGCGCCGCGATGCTGGCGCTCGCGGTGCACGACGACGCTGCCGCCGGCCGCGCGCTGGATCGCTGGCAAGCGCTGGGCGCCAAGCCGGAGGACATGGCGCAGGCGCGCGCGCAACTGGCGCTGGACCGTGGCGACACGTCCGAGGCGCAAAGCCAGCTGCAGGTGCTCACCGGCAGTCACGACAAGAACGCATGGCGCCGCTTCGGCCAGGTGCTGGTGGCCGCACGCGACCAGGCGCAGGCTGGGCGGTTGCTGGAAGCGCTGGCGACGCCGCAGCGCCTGCCGGCCGACCCGCAGGCATGGCTGGCGATGAGCGAGCTGGGCGAGAAGCTGGGCCGGCACGCCTACGCGCGGCGCATCGCGGATGCCGCCGTCGCGCGCTTCCCGGACGATGCCGAAGTCTACGGTTGGACGGCGCGGTTGATGGCCAGCAGCGGCGACGGCAAGGGCGCGCTTGCCCTGCTCAAGCAGGCCGTCGCCAGGATGCCGGGCGACGTGCGCCTGCGCCTGATCTACGCCAGCCTGCTCAGCGACAACGGCGATTATGCGGCCGCCGCAAGACTGCTCGACCACGGGCCCCAGAATGCCGACACCTGGCAGCTGCGCGTCGCGCTTGCCGTGCACGGCAAGGACGACAAGACGCTGGCATCGCTGTACCGCCAGTTGCAGCAGGCCGCGCCCGACGTGCGCCAAAAGAACGCCTTCCTGCTCGGCCAGCTGGCCGAGATGCAGCATCGCGACGCCGAGGCGCTGTCCTGGTACGACCAGGTCGGCGACGACGATCCGCATGCCTTCGACGCCGACCTGCGCAGCGCCGTGCTGCTGCAGGCACAGGGCAAGAGCGCCGATGCGCACCAGCTGCTCGCCCAGATGCAGATCGACTACCTCGACCAGCCCGCCCAGCTGCGCCAGTCCTGGCAGCTCGACGCCGAGATCTACATGCGCGAGCAGAACTACCCGCAGGCGATCAACGCCTTCGACCACGCGCTGCAGGTGGCGCCGGACGATCCCGTGCTGCTGTACGACCGCGGCCTGGCCTATGCCAGCGCCGGGCAGGTGGACCCGGCGGTGCGCGACTTCCGCAGCCTGCTCAAGCTCAGACCCGACGACATCGACGCCAGCAATGCGCTCGGCTACACCCTGGCCGATGCGGACCGCGACCTTCCCGAGGCGGAGCGCCTGATCGCCAAGGCGCGCGCGGCGCGGCCGAACGATCCTTCCATCGCCGACTCGTGGGGCTGGGTGCAATACCGGTTGGGCCATCTCGACCAGGCGGCGCAGTCGCTGCGCAGCGCGTGGCAATCCGGCAAGGACGCCGACATCGGCGTGCACCTGGGCGAGGTGCTGTGGAAGCAGGGCGACCATGGTGATGCGCAGCGCGTGTTCGAAGCCGTGCGCAAGCTCGATCCGCACAACGCCAGCCTGCGAAACACCCTCGAACGGTTGAATCCATGAAGCGATATATCCGATACCTCGCAGCGGCCCTGCCGTTGCTGCTGGCCGCGTGCGTGCCGCAGCAGGCGGCGCGCATCAAGGGCGATGCCAGCCTGCTCAACGCGCAGGCGGCCCGCGAACGGGCATTGGCGCACACCGACCATTGGACGCTGGAGGGGCGGTTGGGCGTGTCCGATGGCCGCGACGGCGGCAGCGGCGGCTTCACCTGGACGCAGGACGGCGACAACTACAGCTTCGTGTTCCGCGCACCGATCACCGGCCGCAGCTTCGAGTTGATCGGCGGGGCCGACGGTGCCGTGCTGAAGGGGCTGGACGGCGGTCCGCTGCAGGGCACGGATGCCGAAGCCCTGATGCGTCGTGCGTTGGGCTGGGAGGTGCCGCTGCACGACCTGCGCGCGTGGGTGCTGGGCCTGCGCGCGGACAGCGGTCCGGCCGAGCTGGCCTTCGGCGACAATCGCCTGCCTTCGTTGCTCACGCAGGACGGCTGGTCGGTGGACTACCGCGCCTGGGACACCACGCGCCAGCCGCCGCTGCCCACCACCATCTTTGCCTCGCAGCCGCCGTACAAGGTGCGTTTGTCGATCGAGACGTGGAACCTGCACTGAGCGGCGGAGATGACCGCGTGCGCCTGGCTCGCTAGAGTTCGCCGGGCGTAGATGGGGAGGATGGGCGTGCCTGCATTCCGACAAGGCGTCAGACGGAGCGCGATGTGCCTGATGCTGGGTCTGGCCGCCACCGCCGGCGCGCAACAGCGTCCTGGCGACGGCGGGCCGCCGCCACCGCCCGGCATGCGGCCGCCGCCTCCCGGTGCGCCCTTGCCGTTCGGTCCGCCGCCGCCGCCGCCGCGGATCGAACGGGCTCCGGCGCCTGCACCCCTTCCCATTCCGGCGCATATTGCGCCAGCGGCGACGGCAGGTCAGGAGGCCATTGCTGGCGATGCGGCCCAGGCGCCGGCGGCATCCATCGCGCAGCCCGCCGTGCCTGCCGAGGCGAAGCCGGTGGTAGCGCCGGCACCGGACGCGGCGAAGGCGGGCGCCGAAGTCCCTGCGAACCCGCCGCCGAGGGAGCATCGCTTGCCGTGGCTGTTGCTGCTGGCGCTGGCCGTGGCCTTGCTGGCCTGGTGGGCGTCGCTGCGCCGCTCGCGGCAACTGCATGCGGAAGCCGAGCGGCTGGTGCGCCAGCAGCGTTACCTGAAGTCCGCGCACAGCCATCTGCGGCAGAAGTCCGAGCAACTGCAGCAGCTGTCGATGCACGACCCGCTTACCGGCACGCTGAACCGGCAGGCATTTGCCGCGGAACTGCGCGAGCGCACGGATCATCTGGCGAAATACAACCAGCCACTCAGCCTGATCGTGTTCGACCTCGACCACTTCAAGGCGATCAACGACAGCCTCGGCCATCTGGTCGGCGATGCCGCGCTGGCCCTGGTGGTGGGCGTGGTGCGCGAACACCTGGTAAGCGACGATCTGTTCGGCCGTTTCGGCGGCGACGAGTTCATGATCGCCTGCGCCGGCCAGGACGCCGGGCACGCGGTCGCGCTGGCCGAACAGTTGCGCGCGGCGGTGGCTGCGCGGGCGCCGCTGGCCGAGCCGCCGATTCCCGGCCTCACCTTGAGCCTGGGGGTGGCGCAGGCGAACCCCGACCACGGCTACCATCCCGACGAGCTTTTTGCCCGTGCGGATGCGGCGCTCTACGCCGCCAAGCAGGGCGGGCGCAACCGGGTGGCCGCCGACGTGCCTGTCGGCGCGGAAACGGGCGCGATCCGCCGGCATCTGTGATCCGCGGGCCATCGGGCGGTTAAGCTAGGCGGCTCCCTGGAACCCATCGCCCATGTCATTCCGCATCGAGCGCGCCCGGTTGGCGCAAGCTGGCGCCCTCTGCGGCATCGAGCGCGCGGCACAGGAACTGTTCCGCCACCATCCCGCCGGGCCGTCGTACGCCGCCGCGCCGATGGATGCGCAGTCGCTGGCCGATGCCATCGACGCCGGCCGCGTGTGGGTCGCGCTGGACGAAAACGGCGGCGCCGTGGGTTTCGTGGGCGTGGCGATCGAGGGCGGCGAGGCAGGCATCGCCGAAATCGACGTGCTGCCCAGCCACGGCCGGCGCGGCATCGGCGCGGCCCTGCTGGAGCACGCCTGTGCCTGGGCGGCCGAATCCGGTTATCCCTCCATGGTGCTCGGTACGCTCTCCGACGTGCCGTGGAACGCGCCGTTCTATGCGCGGCACGGCTTCGAAGCGATCGACCCGGAGCTTTACACGCCGGCACTGGCGGAACACCACGCACACGATCGTGCCAGCGGTTTTCCGATGCACCTGCGCGTGTATATGCGGCGACGCCTGCAGGCGTCCCCCGATGGCTGGACGCGCTGGCCGGCGCCGGCCAAGCTCAACCTGTTCCTGCGCATCACCGGGCGCCGCGCGGACGGCTACCACGAATTGCAGACCGTGTTCCGCCTGCTCGACTGGGGCGACGAACTGCGCATCCGCGTGCGTGCGGACGGCGGGATATGCCGTGTCTCCGGTGCGTCCGGCGTGGCCGAGCAGGACGACCTGGTGGTGCGCGCCGCGCGCCTGCTCCGCGGCCACGCGCCCGGTCCGTCCGGCGCCGACATCGCGGTGGAAAAGCGCATCCCGATGGGCGGCGGCCTCGGCGGCGGCAGCTCGGACGCGGCCACCGCGCTGGTGGCGCTGAACCATCTGTGGCGCTGCGGACTGGACGAAGACGCGCTGGCGGAATTGGGCCGGCAACTCGGCGCCGACGTGCCGGTGTTCGTGCGTGGCCGCTCGGCCTGGGCCGAGGGCGTGGGCGAGCGGCTCACGCCGCTGGCGCTGCCGCGGCGGCACTACGTGGTGCTCGATCCGCACGAGCACGTGCCCACCGCGGGGCTTTTTCAAGCGCCTGAATTGACACGAAATGCGCCCCGGGCGACAATTTCGTCCTTTGTTTCGGGCGAAACGGCGGAGAACGCCTTCACACCGGTGGTGCGGGCGCGCCATCCGCGCGTGGCGGCGGCGCTGGACTGGCTTGGCCGCCATGGGGCGGCAAGGCTTTCCGGCAGCGGCGGTTGCGTGTTCCTTGAGCTGCGCTCGCGGGAGCAGGCGCAGGCCATCGCGGACCGCTGCCCGGCGATGTTCACGGCCCACGTGGCCACCGGCGTCGCGATTTCGCCCTTGCACGAGGCATTGGGCCGCCATGCGGTATGAAGGCGGCTCGCTCCGGCTCTGGATGTGCGGAGAAGAGACAAGCAGACCACGGAGGGTTCGCGCGTTGGCGGCCACGCGAGTGGGTGTCAACGGAGGCAAATCCGGACATGCGCCGGACTTGCCGACCCGACGGGGCGCCAGGATGGCGCACCGTCGGGATCGAATGATGGGGCGTCGCCAAGCTGGTTAAGGCACGGGATTTTGATTCCCGCATGCGCAGGTTCGAATCCTGCCGCCCCAGCCACCCAGCACTTTGCAGCATTTTCGAGGAATGCAAGCGTGGACAGGTCCAGCCCGATGATGCTGTTTTCCGGCAAGGCGCACCCTCAGCTCGCCGAGGACGTCGCCGCGCGTCTGGGCATGCCGCTGGGCAAGGCCCTGGTCAGCACCTTCAGCGACGGCGAGGTGCAGATCGAGATCGAGGAGAACGTGCGCAACCAGGAAGTGTTCGTGCTGCAGCCCACGGGCGCGCCGAGCGCAAAGAACTTGGTCGAGCTGCTGGCGCTGGCCGATGCGCTGAAGCGCGCCTCCGCCGCCAGCGTCACCGCGGTGATCCCGTACTTCGGTTATGCGCGGCAGGACCGCCGCCCGCGTTCGGCGCGCGTGCCGATCACCGCCAAGCTGGTGGCCAAGATGATCGGCACCGCCGGCATCGACCGCGTGGTCACGGTGGACCTGCATGCCGAGCAGATCCAGGGCTTCTTCGACGTGCCGGTGGACAACGTGTACGCCTCGCCGGTGCTGCTGGCCGACATCTGGCGCAACCACAGCATGGACGACCTGATCGTGGTCAGCCCGGACGTCGGCGGCGTGGTGCGCGCCCGCGCCCTGGCCAAGCGGCTGGACGACGCCGACCTGGCGATCATCGACAAGCGCCGGCCCAAGGCCAACGTGGCCACGGTGATGAACATCATCGGCGACGTCGCGGGCAAGACCTGCGTGATGGTGGACGACATCGTCGACACCGCCGGCACGCTGTGCGCCGCCGCGGCGGCGCTGAAGGAGCGCGGGGCGAAGAAGGTGGTGGCCTACTGCGTGCATCCGGTGCTTTCCGGCGCCGCGATGAGCAACCTCGACAAGTCCCAGCTCGACCAGCTGGTGGTCACCAACACCTTGCCGTTGAGCGCCGAGGCGAAGGCCAACCCGAAGATCCGCGTGCTCTCGGTGGCCGAGTTGCTGGCCGAGACGATCCGCCGCATCGCCTTCGGCGAGTCGGTGAGTTCGCTGTACATCGACTGATATTTGAAAGTCCGCCCAGGATGGGCGGTTTTGCAACTCAGCTTTTCGCGGCACGGATACCGCGTGGAAGCGACGGGCTTTTCTGGTCGCGGAAAAGTCGAACGGCCGCCGCGAGGCGGTTCATCCATCCAAGGTAGTACCGAAATGGCACAGACTCATGAAATCAAGGCCGAGAGCCGCAAGGACGAGGGGAAAGGTGCGAGCCGCCGCCTGCGTCGCGCGAGCTACGTTCCGGCCGTCGTCTACGGTGCGGGCCAGCCCCCGCAAAGCATCCAGATCGAGCACAACACCATCCTGCTCGCCGCCAAGCACGAGTGGTTCTTCTCCTCCGTGCTCGACCTGAACGTCGACGGCAAGCTGCAGAAGGTGCTGGTGCGCGACTGGCAGAAGCACCCGTTCAAGCAGCAGATGATGCACATGGATTTCCTGCGCATCGACGAGAAGCACGCCATCCGCGTCAACGTGCCGCTGCACTTCCTCAACCAGGAGAAGTCCGCCGCCGCCAAGACCTCCGGCGTGGTGATTTCGCACAACCTGACGGAAGTGGAAATCTCCTGCCTGCCGAAGGATCTGCCGGAGTTCATCGAACTCGACCTGGCCGACCTGAAGCCGGGCGACATCATCCACCTGTCGCAACTGAAGCTGCCGAAGGGCGTGGAGATCGTGGCCCTGCACCTGGGCGCCGATCACGACACCACCGTGGTCACCGCGAATGCAGTGAAGGAAGAGGTCGAGGAAGCGCCGGCCGCCGACGCTGCCGAGGCGGCTCCCGCCGCTGCGCCGGCCAAGGACAAGAAGTAAGCCGCTGCGGACCGCGCCCGTCCGGGCGCGGTCCGCGTGCGCTTGCTTGCCTCCATGGCGGGTCTGCGACTCATCGTCGGGCTGGGCAATCCCGGTGCCGAATACCTCCGAACCCGGCACAACGCCGGGTTCTGGTTTGTGGACGCCTTTGCGGCGGGGCAGGGCGAGCGCTGGGGTTTCGACGGCAAGCTGCACGGCGAGACCTGCAAGCTGCGCATCGGCGGCGAGTCGGTGTGGCTGCTCAAGCCCGCCACCTTCATGAACAAGAGCGGCATCGCGGTGGCCTCCGCGTTGCGCTACTACAAGATCGAGCCGGACGAGTGCCTGGTGGCGCACGACGATCTCGACCTGCCGGTCGGCACCGTGCGGATGAAGTTCGACGGCGGCCACGGCGGCCAGAACGGTTTGCGCGACATCGCCGCGCACCTCGGCCACGGCAAGTACCATCGGCTGCGCATCGGCATCGGCCATCCCGGCCACAAGGACAAGGTCACGCCCTGGGTGCTCGGCCGCCCCTCAGCGCAGGACGAAGACGCCATCCTCACCGGCATCGCGCGCGCGCTGGACGTGCTGCCGCTGGCGGTCGAGGGGCAGTTCGACAAGGCCATGCAGCGCCTGCATACCGCTGGCGGCACATAATTTCACGGTGCCGTTGCCGCTTTCGCGGAACGTCGCCTGCAACGGCACACACGCTTCGGAGTTTTTCATGGGCATCAAATGCGGCATCGTCGGCCTGCCCAACGTCGGCAAGTCCACCCTGTTCAACGCGCTGACCAAGGCCGGCATCGCCGCAGCGAACTTCCCGTTCTGCACCATCGAGCCCAACGTGGGCGTGGTGCCGGTGCCCGACCCGCGGCTCAATGCGCTGTCGGCCATCGTCAACCCGCAGAAGGTGATCCCGACCGCGGTGGAATTCGTCGACATCGCCGGTCTGGTCGCCGGCGCGTCGAAGGGCGAAGGCCTGGGCAACAAGTTCCTCGCGCACATCCGCGAGGTGGACGCGATCGCCCACGTGGTGCGCTGCTTCGAGGGCGACGTGATCCACGTGGCCGGCAAGGTCGACCCCATCGCCGACATCGAGACCATCGACACCGAACTGGCGCTGGCCGACCTGGAGTCGGTGGAGAAGGCGCTGAACCGCGCCGAGCGCGCGGCCAAGGCCAACGACAAGGAGGCGCTGGCGAAGAAGCCGGTGCTGCAGAAACTCGCCGCCGCACTCAACGAGGGCAAGTCGGCGCGCAGCGCGAAGCTGGACGACGAAGAAAAGGCGCTGGTGCGCGACCTGTTCCTGCTCACGTTGAAGCCGCTGATGTACATCGCCAACGTGCTCGAGGACGGTTTCGAGAACAACCCGCACCTCGACGCCGTGCGCGCCCGCGCCGCCGAAGAAGGCGCCGAGGTGGTGCCGGTGTGCGCCGCCATCGAGGAAGAGCTGGCCCAGCTCGACGACGCCGACCGCGACGAATTCCTGAAGGATCTCGGTCTGGATGAGCCGGGCCTCAACCGCGTGATCCGCGCCGGCTACAAGCTGCTCGACCTGCAGACCTATTTCACCGCCGGCGTGAAGGAAGTGCGCGCGTGGACGATCAAGCGCGGCTACACCGCGCCGCAAGCGGCGGGCGTGATCCACACCGACTTCGAGCGCGGTTTCATCCGCGCCGAAACGGTGGGTTACGACGACTTCATCCAGTACAAGGGCGAGAAGGGCGCCGCCGATGCGGGCCGCCTGCGCAAGGAAGGCAAGGACTACGTGGTCAAGGACGGCGACGTGCTGCACTTCCTGTTCAACGTCTGAGCGCGGCTGCACAGCCGTCGTGCGCCGGTCGCAGACGGTTCGTGCAAGGATGGGTGCCGTTCGGCGAGGTGCGGAGCGGGGCATGGCGAAGGCGGCATTGCGGATACGGCTCGGGCGCTCCGGCGACGCACGTGCGGTCGCCGTGCTGGTGCGGCGCCTGACGCAGCGCTGGATTCTGCCCGACCAGTCGCGCGAGGCCGGACTGGCCTTGCTGGCGCGGCAGGGCGCGCTGGCGCAGCGCCTATGCATGGATGCAGGCCACCGCTTCCACCTCGCGTGGCTGGGCGACACCTTGGTCGGCGTGGCGACGATGCGCGACGACTGCCATCTCACGCAGCTTTTCGTGGGTACCCGTTATCAGGGTCGTGGCATCGCGCGGCGGCTGTGGCTACGCACGATGACCGATGCGGTGCGTCGCGCCGGTACCTGCCGCTTCACGCTCAACGCCTCGCGTTGCGCGCTGCCGGCGTACCGGCGGCTGGGGTTCGTGGCCGTCGGGCCGGAACGGCTGTCGCCCAGCGGCGTACTCACCACGCCGATGGAGCTGGTGCGCGACCCGCGGGCATAATGCCGCTCCCACGCTTTAACGATGCGGAGCGCGTATGTCAGGCCAGCAGCACGAAGTCACCTTCCGTTTCCTAGCCCAGCCCACCGACGTCAACTTCGGCGGCAAGGTGCATGGCGGCATGGTGATGAAGTGGATCGACCAGGCCGGCTACGCCTGCGCGGTGGCGTGGAGCGGGGCGTATTGCGTCACGGTCTCGGTCAGCGGCATCCAGTTTGTCGCGCCCATCCTGATCGGCGACGTGGTGACGGTGCGCGCGCGCCTGATCCACACCGGAAGCTCCAGCATGCACCTGGCGGTGGATGTGCTCGCCAGCGACCTGCGCACGAACGAGCAGCGGCTGGCGACCAGTTGCGTGATGGTGTTCGTGGCGCTGGATGCGCCCGCCGGCAAGCCCACGCCGGTGCCGCGCTGGGAGCCGCGCGACGACGGCGAGCGCCAGTTGCAGGCGCATGCGCGGCGCCTGCAGGAGCTGTCGCGCGAAATGGAGCGCCTGGTCGACGCGCGGGACGGCGCAAGCCCGGAAAATTCCCGCTGAAAATCGCATCGCGAGGTGTTTGCGCTGCTCCGCAGGTGTTGACAGCCGACGGGGCGATCCACACAATACGCGTTCTTTGTTGGAGGGATACCCAAGCGGCCAACGGGGGCAGACTGTAAATCTGCTGGCTTACGCCTTCGGTGGTTCGAATCCACCTCCCTCCACCAGTCGATTCGCGCAGTTTGCGATTGGGCTGGTTCGCCGGGTCGGTCTGACCGATTCGGCAACGGGCTCCGCGCAGGGCGGGAGTAGTTCAATGGTAGAACCTCAGCCTTCCAAGCTGATGGTGCGGGTTCGATTCCCGTCTCCCGCTCCATTGGATTGCCTGCCACGAAAGAGATTTGTCGCTGACTGCAACAGGTCGCGCGCTTTCGTGAAAAGTCCGGCAGGATGCCGGTCTGTTCTTTGCCATCAGGGAGGATGGCAGAAGTACACGCTCATGTAGCTCAGTCGGTAGAGCACTTCCTTGGTAAGGAAGAGGTCGCTGGTTCGATTCCAGTCATGAGCACCATCATCGTTGCTCGCCCGTTCCGGGCGGTTTTCCTCTCACTGACTCCACCGGGATTCTGGTCATGGCAAAGGGCAAGTTCGAGCGCACCAAGCCCCACGTGAACGTGGGCACGATTGGTCACGTGGACCACGGCAAGACGACGCTGACGGCGGCGCTGACGAAGGTCGGTGCGGAGCGTTTTGGCGGCGAGTTCAAGGCCTACGACGCGATCGACGCGGCGCCGGAAGAAAAGGCGCGCGGCATCACGATCTCGACGGCGCACGTGGAATACGAATCGCCGACGCGCCACTACGCGCACGTGGACTGCCCTGGCCACGCCGACTACGTGAAGAACATGATCACGGGTGCGGCGCAGATGGACGGCGCGATCCTGGTGTGCTCGGCCGCTGACGGCCCGATGCCGCAGACGCGCGAGCACATCCTGCTGTCGCGCCAGGTGGGCGTGCCGTACATCGTGGTGTTCCTGAACAAGGCCGACATGGTGGACGACGCCGAGCTGCTCGAGCTGGTCGAGATGGAAGTGCGCGAGCTGCTGTCGAAGTACGACTTCCCGGGCGACGACACCCCGATCATCAAGGGTTCGGCCAAGCTGGCGCTGGAAGGCGACCAGTCGGAGATCGGCGTGCCGGCGATCATCTCGCTGGTGGACGCGCTGGACACGTACATTCCGGAGCCGCAGCGCGCGATCGACCAGCCGTTCCTGATGCCGGTGGAAGACGTGTTCTCGATCTCGGGCCGCGGCACCGTGGTGACCGGCCGTATCGAGCGCGGCATCATCAAGGTCGGTGACGAAATCGAAGTGGTGGGCATCCGTCCGACCCAGAAGACCACCGTGACCGGCGTGGAAATGTTCCGCAAGCTGCTGGATCAGGGGCAGGCGGGCGACAACGCGGGCCTGCTGCTGCGCGGCCTGAAGCGCGACGACGTGGAGCGCGGCCAGGTGCTGGCGAAGCCGGGCACGATCACCCCGCACACCGAGTTCGAGGCTGAGGTGTACGTGCTGTCGAAGGACGAAGGCGGCCGTCACACCCCGTTCTTCAAGGGTTACCGCCCGCAGTTCTACTTCCGCACGACCGACGTGACCGGCGCGATCGAGCTGCCGGAAGGCGTGGAGATGGTCATGCCGGGCGACAACATCAAGATGAAGGTGACGCTGATCCACCCGATCGCGATGGACCAGGGCCTGCGCTTCGCGATCCGCGAAGGCGGTCGTACCGTCGGCGCCGGCGTGGTCGCCAAGGTCATCAAGTAATACCCTGCGGGACTCGGGAGACGGGGCGGAAGCGCGGTCATGCACTTTCGCTCCGGATGCCGGGTCCCGCTAACCGTTTCAAGATACGCCAGTAGCTCAATTGGCAGAGCAGCGGTCTCCAAAACCGCAGGTTGGGGGTTCGAGTCCCTCCTGGCGTGCCATCTCTCCGAGGATCGACGACGGATGGCGGTAGCGGCGGCTTAAGGCTTCCGTTTGCCGACGACATCCGCAGGCTGCGCATGAATACCAAGGCAGAACAGTCCAGGGGCACGAGTGCCGCCGATATCGCCAAGCTGGTGCTGGCCGCCGTGATCCTGGTGGCCGGCATCGTGGCGTATTCGTGGTTCAGCAACGACGCCAACGTGCCGCCGGTGGCGCGCCTGCTGGGCGTGCTGGCTGCGTTGGCGGTTTCGCTGACGATCGCGGCGTTCACCGGCCTGGGTCGCCGCGTGCGGCACTTCCTCGGCGAATCGCAATTCGAAATGCGCAAGGTGGTCTGGCCGACTCGCGACGAGACGATCAAGACCACCGGCATCATCATCCTCGTGGTCATCGCCTTGTCGCTGCTGCTGGGTCTGATTGATCTGTTCTTCAAGTCGGTCATTCTCGACTGGCTGCTCAAGCTGTGAGGTCAAAGCCATGAGCAAGCGTTGGTATGTCGTGCACGCCTATTCGGGCTTCGAGAACCAGGTTCGGCGCGCGCTCTCCGAGCGCATCCAGCGTGCCGGCATGGAGGAGAAGTTCGGCGAGGTGCTGGTGCCGACCGAGGAAGTGATCGAGATGCGCGGCGGCCAGAAGCGTCGCAGCGATCGCAAATTCTTTCCGGGTTACGTCTTGGTGCAGATCGAGACCAATACCGAGGGCAAGGCGCCGCGCATCGACGACGAATGCTGGCACCTGGTCAAGGAAACCCCCAAGGTGATGGGCTTCATCGGCGGCACCGCCGACAAGCCGCTGCCGATCCGCGACAGCGAGGCCGACGTCATCCTGAGCCGCGTGCGCGAAGGCGTGGAGAAGCCCAAGCCCAAGGTGCTGTTCGAGCCGGGCGAAATGGTGCGCGTCGTCGACGGCCCGTTCAACGACTTCAATGGCGTGGTCGAGGAAGTCAACTACGAGAAGAGCCGCCTCCGCGTGGCAGTGCTGATCTTCGGTCGTTCCACCCCGGTGGAGCTGGAGTTCGGACAGGTCGAAAAGGCCTGAGAGGGCGCTTCCCGGCGCAAAGCTTGCCGGGCGGCTGGTCAATCTTTATACTGCACGGTTCCCGCCGGGGTCTTTCGACCCGGCGTGTCCGTGTTTCAAGGAATCCGCGGGATGCGGGTTTCCCTCCCAACCAGGGACGTTGTCTGGCGAGGAGCCGCAAGGCGCCTGAACTCGCGAGGAAAATCCAATGGCAAAGAAAGTAGTCGGCTACATCAAGCTGCAGGTCAAGGCCGGTCAGGCCAACCCCAGCCCGCCGGTCGGTCCGGCGCTGGGTCAGCGTGGCCTGAACATCATGGAGTTCTGCAAGGCGTTCAACGCCGCGACGCAGAAGATGGAGCCGGGTCTGCCGATCCCGGTCATCATCACCGCGTACTCCGATCGCAGCTTCACCTTCATCACCAAGACCCCGCCCGCCACGGTCCTCATCAAGAAGGCCACCGGCGTCGCCAAGGGCTCTTCCAAGCCGAACACCGACAAGGTCGGCAAGATCACCCGCAAGCAGTTGGAAGACGTTGCGAAGCAGAAGGAGCCGGATCTGACGGCTGCCGATCTGGACGCCGCGGTGCGCACCATTGCCGGTAGCGCGCGCAGCATGGGCCTGGTGGTGGAGGGTTAAGACATGGCAAAGATCACCAAGCGTATGAAGGCCGCCCAGGCCGCTGTGCAGCCGGGCAAGGTCTACGGTCTCGAAGAGGCCCTGAAGATCGTCAAGGACAACGCCAAGGCGAAGTTCGCGGAATCCGTCGACGTGGCCGTGCGCCTCGGCATCGACGCCAAGAAGTCCGACCAGGGCGTGCGCGGCTCCTCGCTGCTGCCGCACGGCACCGGCAAGACCGTCAAGGTCGCGGTGTTCGTGCCGGCTGGTGAAAAGGCCGAGGCCGCCAAGGCCGCCGGTGCCGATGCCGTCGGCATGGACGACCTGGCCGAGCGCATGCAGGCCGGCGATCTCGACTTCGGTCGCGTGATCGCCACGCCGGACGCGATGCGCGTGGTCGGCAAACTGGGCCAGTTGCTCGGCCCGCGCGGCCTGATGCCGAACCCGAAGGACGGCTCGGTCACCGCCGACGTCGCCACCGCGGTGAAGAACGCCAAGGCCGGCCAGGTGAAGTTCCGCAACGACAAGGCGGGCATCATCCACGCCACCATCGGCAAGGCCACGTTCGAGGCTGCGCAGCTCGCGGACAACCTCAATGCGTTGGTCAACGATCTGCTGAAGGCCAAGCCGGCCACGGCCAAGGGCCAGTACCTGCAGAAGGTCGCGCTGTCGAGCACGATGGGCGTCGGCGTTACCGTCGATACCTCGTCGTTGAGCGTCGCGACGAAGTAACAAGTGTTTTCCCGCGCGGCAGTTTGCCGGGCGGGTCGTTTTTGAGGGCAGTCCGGCCGCACGGCCGGACAGCCGTCAAAGACCGCAGGCGCGACCAGTGCGCGACGACGACGGGCAGGGAGCTCGCTCATGGCAGGGAATCGCCGTCGCCGCCAAGCCGGTCGCTTAATCGGGTGTCCGCATCCGGCCTGCGCAGATGGTGTCGCCCCCACTGGAATGATTCGTCGTTCTGGAAAGGCCACCACCCGGGACGCCCCACGTCCCCGACGTCACGGACGGCGTCGCCGAGGACCGCAAGCGGCAGGAGCCGTGAGCGGAGTTCATTTGGAGGAGTGCAATGGCTCTCAATCTGTCCCAGAAGCAAGAAGTAGTCGCCGAGCTGGCAGAAGTCGCCGCGAAGGCTCACTCCCTGGTCGCTGCCGAGTACGCGGGCACCACGGTCGAACAAATGACCGCGATGCGCAAGAAGGCCCGCGAGACCGGCGTGTTCCTGAAAGTCGTCAAGAACACGCTGGCGTCGCGCGCCGTGGCGGGCACCGAGTTCGAGGTCGTCAAGGACGCCCTGACCGGTCCGCTGCTGTACGCGTTCTCGACCGAGGAGCCCGGCGCCGCCGGTCGCCTGATCAAGGAATTCGCGAAGACCAACGACAAGCTCAAGGCCCGGGTCGTCTCCGTGGAAGGCAAGCTGCTGCCGGCCGCGCACGTCGACGTGCTGGCCTCGCTGCCGACCCGCGAAGAAGCCCTGGCCATGCTGGCCCGCGTGCTCGCCGAGCCCGCTGCGATGTTCGCCCGCGCCGTCAAGGCCGTGGCCGACAAGCAGGGCGGCGGCGAAGTCGCCGCGGAAGCCACGGCGGAAGCCTAAGCTCGACGCTTATCCCATTCGAATCAATTTCCAGAGGAAATCAACATGTCCCTGAGCAACGAACAAATCGTTGAAGCCGTCGCCGCCAAGTCGCTGATGGAAGTGATGGAGCTGGTGAAGGCCATCGAAGAGAAGTTTGGCGTGTCCGCCGCTGCCCCGGTGGCCGTGGCCGCTGCCGGTGGCGCTGCCGCCCCGGCTGCCGAAGAGCAGACCGAGTTCGACGTGATCCTGAAGTCCGCCGGCGACAAGAAGGTCGACGTGATCAAGGCCGTCCGCGCCATCACCGGCCTGGGCCTGAAGGAAGCCAAGGACCTCACCGAGGCCGGTGGCGTCGTGAAGGAAGCCGCTTCGAAGGAAGACGCTGCGAAGTTCAAGAAGGACCTCGAAGCTGCCGGCGCCACGGTCGAACTGAAGTAATCGGCGCCTTGCGCGCCGTCGGTCCGACCTAGCGCAAGCCAAGCCTGGGGGCGAAAGCTCCCGGGCTTTGGCCGCTTAAGGAGCCGGGCGGCGCGAAGCGCTGCCGCGGGCCAGGATGGCCCGCCGTGAATCGGGCACAAGTGCCCGATTCATCGGAGCCCGTCTTTGGCGGGCGAGTCCGAAATGGGCAGGAGCCCATTCCGGACACATCAGGCACGGACGCTTTTGCTTTTGAGGCATCGCGGCTGTCGATTCGCCAAGAGTCGACAACCGCGATCCCCCAGATCAAGTCTTCACCATTTCAGCCGGTGCGTGCACCACCGGCGCCACTGCGAACCGAGGCGTCAACCCATGACCTACTCGTTTACCGAGAAGAAGCGCATCCGCAAGGATTTCGGCAAGCGGCCCCCCGTGCTGGGCGTGCCCAACCTGCTGACCATCCAGACCGACTCCTACCGGGAATTCCTGCAGGAGCACGTCGCTCCGAAGCAGCGCGAAGACAAGGGTCTGCATGCCGCCTTGAAGTCGGTGTTCCCGATCGTGAGCTATTCGGGCAACGCCGCACTGGAATATGTCGACTACCGCCTCGGCGAGCCGGGCTTCGACGAGCGCGAGTGCCGCAACCGCGGCATGACCTTCGGTGCGCCGCTGCGCGTCACCGTGCGCCTGGTGATCTACGACAAGGACAGCCCGGCCTCGAAGAAGGCGGTGAAGTACGTCAAGGAGCAGGAGGTCTACATGGGCGAGATCCCGCTCATGACCGACACCGGCACCTTCATCATCAACGGCACCGAGCGCGTCATCGTCTCGCAGCTGCACCGTTCGCCCGGCGTGTTCTTCGATCACGACCGCGGCAAGACGCACAGCTCGGGCAAGCTGCTGTTCTCGGCCCGCGTGATCCCCTACCGCGGCTCCTGGCTGGACTTCGAGTTCGATCCGAAGGACGCGCTGTTCACCCGCATCGACCGTCGCCGCAAGTTGCCGGTGACCGTGCTGCTGCGCGCGCTGGGCTACACCAACGAAGAGATGCTGGCCATCTTCTTCGAGCACAACGTGTTCCATCTCGGCGCCAAGGGCGGCACCACGCTGGAGCTGGTGGCCGAGCGCCTGCGCGGCGAGACGCTGTCGTTCGACCTCGCGATCGGCGGCAAGGTGCTGGTGGAAGCCGGCAAGCGCATCACCGCGCGCCACGTGCGCCAGCTGGCGGCCGAGAACATCACCGCGCTGGAAGTGCCGGACGACTACCCGGTCGGCCGCATCCTCGCCACCGACATCGTCGACGCCAAGACCGGCGAACTGCTGGCCGCGGCCAACGACGAGATCAGCGCCGAGCAGCTGGAGAAGTTCCGCAAGGCCGGCATCGAGACGGTGCCGACGCTGTACGTGAACGACCTCGACCGCGGCGCGTACATCTCGCACACCTTGCGCATCGACAGCACCAAGACGCCGCTCGAGGCGCTGGTGGAGATCTACCGCATGATGCGCCCGGGCGAGCCGCCGACGAAAGACGCCGCGCAGAACCTGTTCTTCAACCTGTTCTTCACCTTCGACCGCTACGACCTGTCGGCCGTGGGCCGCATGAAGTTCAACCGCCGCGTGGGCCGCAAGGACATCCTCGGCCCCGGCGTGCTGTACGACCACAAGTACTTCGGTGACCGCAAGGAAGAGGAGTGCCAGCGCCTGGTCAAGGAGCAGGGCGCGACGTCCGACATCCTCGACGTGCTGAAGGTGCTGATCGAGATCAAGAACGGCCACGGCACCGTGGACGACATCGACCATCTCGGCAACCGCCGCGTGCGTTCGGTCGGCGAGATGACCGAGAACACCTTCCGCATCGGCCTGGTGCGCGTCGAGCGCGCCGTGCGCGAGCGCCTGAGCCTCGCCGAGGCCGACGGCCTGACGCCGCAGGACCTGATCAACGCCAAGCCCGTGGCGGCGGCGGTGAAGGAGTTCTTCGGTTCCTCGCAGCTCTCGCAGTTCATGGACCAGAACAACCCGTTGTCGGAAGTGACACACAAGCGCCGCGTCTCGGCCCTCGGCCCAGGCGGCCTGACCCGCGAGCGCGCCGGCTTCGAGGTGCGCGACGTGCACCCGACCCATTACGGCCGCGTCTGCACCATCGAAACGCCGGAAGGCCCGAACATCGGCCTGATCAACTCGCTCGCCGTGTACGCGCGCACCAACCAGTACGGCTTCCTCGAGACGCCGTACCGCAAGGTGGCGAACGGCAAGGTCACCGACAAGGTGGATTACCTGTCGGCGATCGAGGAAGGCGACCACGTGATCGCGCAGGCGAACTCGCCGCTGGACAAGCACGGCGCCTTCGTCGAAGAGTTCGTGTCCTGCCGTTTCCGCGGCGAGTCCGAGCTGCGTCCCGCGTCCGAAGTCGACTACATGGACGTCTCGCCGATGCAGACCGTGTCGGTCGCGGCGGCGCTGGTGCCGTTCCTCGAGCACGACGACGCCAACCGCGCGCTGATGGGCGCCAACATGCAGCGCCAGGCCGTGCCGACGCTGCGTTCGCAGACCCCGCTGGTGGGTACCGGCATCGAGCGCGCCGTGGCGCGCGACTCCGGCGTCATCACCACCGCCAAGCGCGGCGGCGTGATCGACCAGGTCGACGCGGGCCGCATCGTGGTGCGCGTCAACGAAGACGAAGTGGGCGAGAACGACGCCGGCGTCGACATCTACACGCTGACCAAGTACACCCGTTCCAACCAGAACACCAACCTCAACCAGCGTCCGCTGGTGAACGTTGGCGACATCGTGGCGAAGGGCGACACGCTGGCCGACGGTTCGTCGACCGACCTGGGCGAGCTTGCGCTCGGCCAGAACATGCTGATCGCCTTCATGCCGTGGAACGGCTACAACTTCGAAGACTCGATCCTGCTCTCCGAGCGCGTCGTGCAGGAAGACCGCTACACCTCGATCCACATCGAGGAGCTGGCCTGCGTCGCGCGCGACACCAAGCTGGGCGCCGAGGAAATCACCGCCGACATCCCGAACGTTGGCGAGCAGGCGCTGGCCCGCCTCGACGAGAGCGGCATCGTCTACATCGGCGCCGAGGTGAAGGCCGGCGACATCCTGGTCGGCAAGGTCACGCCCAAGGGCGAGAGCCAGCTCACGCCGGAAGAGAAGCTGCTGCGTGCGATCTTCGGCGAGAAGGCCTCCGACGTGAAGGACAGCTCGCTGCGCGTGCCGCCGGGCATGGACGGCACCGTCATCGACGTGCAGGTGTTCACCCGCGACGGCATCGAGAAGGACAAGCGCGCGCGCCAGATCGAGGAAACCGAGATCAAGCGCATCCGCAAGGACTTCGACGACCAGTTCCGCATCCTCGAAGGCGCGATCTACAACCGCATGCGCGCCCAGCTCGTCGGCCAGACCGCGGTCAGCGGCCCGGGCGGCCTGAAGCGCGGCGCCGAGATCACCGACGCCTACCTCGACGGCCTCAAGAAGGACGACTGGTTCAAGGTCAACGTCAAGGACGAGTCGGTCACCGAGTTCCTCGAGCGCGCCAGCGACCAGGTCAAGCGCCACAAGGAAGAGTTCGACAAGCGCTTCAAGGAGAAGCAGGGCAAGATCACCCAGGGCGACGACCTCGCGCCGGGCGTGCTGAAGATGGTCAAGGTGTTCCTGGCCGTGAAGCGCCGCATCCAGCCGGGCGACAAGATGGCCGGCCGTCACGGCAACAAGGGCGTGGTGTCGAACGTGGTGCCGGTGGAAGACATGCCGCACATGGCCGACGGCACCTCGGTGGACATCTGCCTGAACCCGCTGGGCGTGCCCAGCCGTATGAACATCGGCCAGATCCTGGAAGTGCACCTGGGCTGGGCGGCCAAGGGCCTCGGCAAGAAGATCCAGCAGATGCTGGAGGAGCAGGCCAAGGTCAAGCAGATTCGCGAGTTCCTCGACCAGATCTACAACCACCACGTCGCCGGCGCGGTGCAGCACGTGGACCTGAAATCGCTGACCGACGACGAGATCCTCGCGCTGGCCAAGAACCTGCAGGCCGGCGTACCGATGGCCACGCCGGTGTTCGACGGCGCCGAGGAAACCGAGATCAAGGCGATGCTGAAGCTGGCGGATCTGCCCGAGTCGGGCCAGACCACGCTGTTCGACGGCCGCACCGGCGAGGCGTTCGACCGCCCGGTCACCGTGGGCTACATGCACTACCTGAAGCTCAACCACCTGGTCGACGACAAGATGCACGCGCGCTCCACCGGCCCGTACTCGCTGGTCACCCAGCAGCCGCTGGGCGGCAAGGCGCAGTTCGGCGGCCAGCGCTTCGGCGAAATGGAAGTCTGGGCGCTGGAAGCCTACGGCGCGGCCTACACCCTGCAGGAAATGCTGACGGTGAAGTCCGACGACGTGCAGGGCCGCAACCAGATGTACAAGAACATCGTCGACGGCAACCACGAGATGGCGGCCGGCATGCCGGAATCCTTCAACGTGCTGGTGAAGGAAATCCGCTCGCTCGGCATCGACATCGATCTGGAAGAGGTCAAGTGAGGACCGGGATCCGCGAGGCGCGCATCCCGCCTCGCGGATCCACGAACCCATCCGACTGACCCGCGGCCCCGTCCAAGAATTTGCTCCGACCGGAGACTCCCATGAAAGACCTGCTCAACCTGTTCAACCAGCAGCGCGCCACGCCCGAGTTCGACTCGATCAAGATCGCGCTGGCTTCGCCGGAGCTGATCCGCTCCTGGTCCTACGGCGAGGTGAAGAAGCCGGAAACGATCAACTACCGCACCTTCAAGCCCGAGCGCGACGGCCTGTTTTGCGCCGCCATCTTCGGCCCGGTGAAGGACTACGAGTGCCTGTGCGGCAAGTACAAGCGCATGAAGCACCGCGGCGTGGTGTGCGAGAAGTGCGGCACGGAAGTGACCCTGGCCAAGGTGCGCCGCGAGCGCATGGGCCACATCGAACTGGCCTCGCCGACCGCGCACATCTGGTTCCTCAAGTCGCTGCCCTCGCGCATCGGCCTGATGCTGGACATGACCCTGCGCGACATCGAGCGCATCCTGTACTTCGAAGCCTTCGTGGTGATCGACGCCGGCCTGACCGCGCTCGAGCGCGGTCAGCTGCTCAGCGAAGACCAGTACCTTGAAGCCGTGGAAGAGCACGGCGACGAGTTCGACGCCCGCATGGGTGCCGAGGCCGTCTACGAGCTGCTGAAGTCGCTCGACCTGCCGGGCGAAGTGATCCGCCTGAAGGAAGAAATCACCTCCACCAATTCCGAGACCAAGCTGAAGCGCCTCACCAAGCGCGTGAAGCTGATCGAGGCGTTCCTGGAATCCGGCAACAAGCCGGAGTGGATGGTGCTGACCGTGCTGCCGGTGCTGCCGCCGGACCTGCGTCCGCTGGTGCCGCTGGACGGCGGCCGTTTCGCCACGTCCGATCTCAACGACCTGTACCGCCGCGTCATCAACCGCAACAACCGCCTGAAGCGCCTGCTCGAACTCAACGCGCCCGACATCATCGTGCGCAACGAGAAGCGCATGCTGCAGGAGTCGGTGGACGCGCTGCTCGACAACGGTCGCCGCGGCCGTGCCATCACCGGCACGAACAAGCGCGCGCTGAAGTCGCTGGCCGACATGATCAAGGGCAAGCAGGGCCGCTTCCGCCAGAACCTGCTCGGCAAGCGCGTGGACTACTCCGGCCGTTCGGTGATCACCGTCGGCCCGACGCTGCGCCTGCACCAGTGCGGCCTGCCCAAGAAGATGGCGTTGGAGCTGTTCAAGCCCTTCATCTTCGCCAAGCTGCAGGCGCGCGGCGAAGCCACCACCATCAAGGCCGCCAAGAAGCTCGTCGAGCGCGAGGAAGGCCAGGTGTGGGACATCCTGGAAGAGGTGATCCGCGAGCATCCGGTGCTGCTGAACCGCGCACCGACGCTGCACCGCCTCGGCATCCAGGCGTTCGAGCCGGTGCTGATCGAAGGCAAGGCGATCCAGCTGCATCCGCTGGTCTGCACCGCGTTCAACGCCGACTTCGACGGCGACCAGATGGCCGTGCACGTGCCGTTGTCGATCGAGGCGCAGCTCGAAGCGCGCGCGCTGATGATGTCGACCAACAACATCCTGTCGCCCGCCAACGGCGAGCCGATCATCGTGCCGACCCAGGACGTGGTGCTGGGCCTGTACTACATGACCCGCGAGCTGGTGAATGCGAAGGGCACCGGCATGGCGTTCTCCAGCATCAGCGAAGCGCGTCGCGCCTACGACAACCGCGCGGTCGAGCTGCACGCCAAGGTCAAGGTGCGCCTGAAGCAGGTGCACATCGCCGACGACGGCAGCCGCACCGAGGAGACCAAGCTGGTCGAGACCACCGTGGGCCGCGCGCTGCTCGCCGAGATCCTGCCGGAAGGCCTGCCGTTCCAGCTGGCCAACACCGAGCTGACCAAGAAGGCGATCTCGCGCCTGATCAACGCCAGCTACCGCGGCCTGGGCCTGAAGGAAACGGTGATCTTCGCCGACAAGCTGATGTATACCGGCTACCGTTTCGCGACGCGCGCCGGCATCTCCATCGGCATCGACGACATGAAGATCCCGGCCGAGAAGAAGGCGATCCTCGAGGAAGCCGAGAAGGAAGTCGTCGAGATCCAGCAGCAGTACCAGTCGGGCCTGGTCACCGCCGGCGAGCGCTACAACAAGGTGGTCGACATCTGGTCGCGCACCAACGAACTGGTGGCCAAGGCGATGATCGACGGCATCGGCACCGAGACGGTGACCGACAGCGCGGGCAAGCAGGTCGCCCAGAAGTCGATGAACTCGCTCTACATCATGGCCGACTCCGGCGCGCGCGGCAGCGTGGCGCAGATCCGCCAGCTGGCCGGCATGCGCGGCCTGATGGCCCGTCCGGACGGCTCGATCATCGAGACCCCGATCAAGGCCAACTTCCGCGAAGGCCTGAACGTGCTGCAGTACTTCAACTCGACGCACGGCGCCCGCAAGGGTCTGGCGGACACCGCGTTGAAGACCGCCAACTCGGGTTATCTGACCCGCCGTCTGGTGGACGTGGCGCAGGACGTGGTCGTGACCATGGACGACTGCGGCACCGAAGACGGCCTGATCATGCAGCCCATCGTGGAAGGCGGCGACGTGGTCGAGCCGCTGCGCGAGCGCGTGCTGGGCCGCGTGGTGGTCGAGGACGTCTACGCCCCCGGCAACGACGACCAGCCCATCGTCGAGCGCGACACCCTGCTCAACGAGGCCCTGGTCGAGAAGCTGGACAAGGCCGGCGTGCAGTCGATCAAGGTGCGTTCGCCGATCACTTGCTCCGCCAGCCACGGCGTGTGCAAGCTGTGCTACGGCCGCGACCTGGCCCGTGGCCACCTGGTCAACATGGGCGAGGCCGTGGGCGTGGTGGCCGCGCAGTCGATCGGCGAGCCCGGTACCCAGCTGACCATGCGTACCTTCCACATCGGCGGTGCGGCTTCGCGTGCGGCGGCCGTGGACAACGTGACGGTGAAGACCACCGGCACGCTGAAGTTCAACAACATCAAGACCGTGCAGCACGCCCAGGGCCACCTGGTGGCGGTGTCGCGCTCGGGCGAAGTGTCGGTGCTCGACACCAGCGGCCGCGAGCGCGAGCGCTACAAGGTGCCTTACGGCGCCACCATCGCGGTGAAGGACGGCGACTCGGTCAAGGCCGGCCAGGTCGTGGCGAACTGGGATCCGCACACCCATCCGATCGTGTCGGAAGTGGCCGGTACCGTGCGCTTCATCGACTTCATCGATGGCGTCACCGTGCAGAGCCAGACCGACGAGCTGACCGGCCTGGAGTCGGCGGTGGTGACCGATCCGAAGCGCCGCGGTACGGCCGCCAAGGACCTGCGCCCCATCGTGCGTCTGGAAGACGCCAAGGGCCGCGAGCTGAAGCTGCCGGGCACCGACGTGCCGGCGCAGTACATGCTGCCGGCCGGCGCCATCGTGTCGATCCAGAACGGTGCCGCGGTGGGCGTGGGCGATGTGGTGGCGCGTATCCCGCAGGACGCCTCCAAGACCCGCGACATCACCGGCGGTCTGCCGCGCGTGGCCGACCTGTTCGAAGCGCGCAAGCCGAAGGAGCCGGCGATCCTGGCCGAGCGTTCGGGCGTGATCAGCTTCGGCAAGGACACCAAGGGCAAGCAGCGCCTGATCATCAAGGACGTGGACGGCAACGAGCACGAGGAACTGATCCCGAAGTGGCGCCAGGTCATCGTGTTCGAAGGCGAGCACGTGGAGAAGGGCGAGACCGTGGTGGACGGCGAGCCCAGCCCGCACGACATCCTGCGCCTGCTGGGTGTGGAGCCGCTGGCGGCCTACCTGGTCAAGGAAATCCAGGACGTCTATCGCCTGCAGGGCGTGAAGATCAACGACAAGCACATCGAAGCGATCATTCGCCAGATGCTGCGCAAGGTCGAGATCACCGAGCCGGGCGACAGCCACTACCTGCGCGGCGAGCAGGTGGAGCGCGTGCGCATCAACGCCGAGAACGATCGTGCGGAGAGCAAGGGCGAGCGCCCGGCCGAGTACCAGTCGGTGCTACTGGGCATCACCAAGGCTTCGCTGGCCACCGAGTCGTTCATCTCGGCGGCTTCGTTCCAGGAAACCACCCGCGTTCTCACCGAAGCGGCGGTTCGCGGCACGCGCGATACCTTGCGGGGCCTGAAGGAAAATGTTATCGTCGGACGTCTGATACCCGCGGGTACCGGCTTGGCGTACCACGCCTCGCGTCGCAGCCAGAGCGGCCTGTCCGCCTCGGATTTCGAAACGCTCTCCGGTGCCGCTTCCGCCGTCTCGTTCGCCGAGGCGCCGGCCGGTGGTGATGGTGGTGCCGAGTAAACCCTTGACGGGTTTTGCTCGCTAGACATACGAAATGAGGTGCACGGATGCACCTCGTGTTCGGGTCATGGAAGGCGGGACGCTGGCTTGCCCATGGCAGGCTGTCCGTGTTATATTCCCGCTTCTTGGCAGACCGAGCTTGTTCGGGCTGCCTTTATGTTTTCAGAAAAGGCTACGCATGGCGACTATCAATCAGTTGGTGCGCAAATCCCGCAGCCCGAAGAGCTACAAGAGCGATTCGCCTGCCCTGCAGAACAGCCCGCAACGTCGCGGCGTCTGCACGCGCGTGTACACGACCACCCCGAAGAAGCCGAACTCGGCGTTGCGCAAGGTTGCCAAGGTGCGCCTGACCAACGGTTACGAGGTCATCAGCTACATCGGCGGCGAAGGCCACAACCTGCAGGAGCACTCGGTGGTGCTCATCCGCGGCGGCCGCGTCAAGGATCTTCCCGGCGTGCGCTACCACACGGTGCGCGGCAGCCTCGATTGCGCCGGCGTCGCCAAGCGCCGCCAGTCGCGTTCGAAGTACGGCGCCAAGCGCCCGAAGGCCTAAATCGAAGAGTGCGGTCAGGATGACCGCTTTTCTTGGGGCATGGATGCCTACTCAAAGAGACAATAACTATGTCGCGTAAAGGTTCCCATCCCGCCCGTGTGGTGCTGCCCGATCCCAAGCACGGCAGCCAGCTGATCGCCCGCTTCATCAACATGGTGATGAAGAGCGGCAAGAAGTCGGTGGCCGAGAGCATCGTGTACGGTGCGCTGGAGCATCTGGGCGAAAAGCACGCCGAGCCGGTGGCGCTGGTCGAGAAGGCGCTGAACAACGTCGCGCCCGCCGTCGAAGTGAAGTCCCGTCGCGTCGGCGGCGCCACCTACCAGGTGCCGGTCGAAGTGCGTCCGGGTCGCCGCATGGCGCTGGCGATGCGCTGGGTGATCGAGGCTGCGCGCAAGCGCGGCGAGACCTCGATGCCGCGCAAGCTGGCTGCCGAACTGCAGGAAGCCTCCGAGAGCCGCGGCGGCGCCGCCAAGAAGCGCGAAGAAACCCATCGCATGGCGGAAGCCAACAAGGCCTTCTCGCACTACCGCTGGTAATCCAGCGGTAAATGCGCCGCCCGCAGGTGCGGGCGGCGCCAAACAAGCCGGCACTTGTGCCGGATTTTTTCATGACTAGTGCGGCTCGGATGGCCGCCGCTGCCCACATCGGGGATGGATTCCCGTCGGACTACGACTATGGCACGCACCACTCCCATCGAGCGCTACCGCAACTTCGGCATCATGGCCCACATCGATGCCGGCAAGACCACGACCACGGAGCGCATCCTGTTCTACACCGGCGTCTCGCACAAGATCGGCGAGGTGCACGACGGTGCGGCCACGATGGACTGGATGGAGCAGGAGCAGGAGCGCGGCATCACCATCACTTCCGCCGCCACCACGGCGTTCTGGAAGGGCATGGACGGCTCGATGGAGCAGCACCGCTTCAACATCATCGATACCCCCGGGCACGTCGACTTCACCATCGAGGTGGAGCGTTCGCTGCGCGTGCTCGACGGCGCGGTGTTCGTGTTGTGCGCGGTCGGCGGCGTGCAGCCGCAGTCCGAGACCGTGTGGCGCCAGGCCAACAAGTACCACGTGCCGCGCCTCGCGTTCGTCAACAAGATGGACCGTACCGGTGCGAACTTCTACAAGGTCGTTGACCAGCTGAAGGCCCGCCTGGGCGCCAACCCGGTGCCGATGGTGGTGCCGATCGGCGCCGAGGACGACTTCGAAGGCGTGATCGACCTGCTCAAGATGAAGGCGATCATCTGGGACATGCCCTCGCAGGGCATGAAGTTCGAGTACCAGGACATCCCGGCGAACCTCGCGGACAAGGCTGCCGAGGCGCGGTCGTTCATGGTCGAGTCCGCGGCCGAAGCCAGCGAAGAGCTGATGAACAAGTACCTGGAAGAGGGCGACCTCTCCGAGGACGACATCATCGCGGGCATGCGCGCACGCACCTTGGCCAGCGAAATCATTCCGGTCTACTGCGGCACCGCCTTCAAGAACAAGGGTGTGCAGGCGATGCTGGACGCGGTGGTGCACCTGCTGCCGTCGCCGGTGGATCGCCCGCCGGTGGCCGGCGTGGACGAGAATGACCAGGAAGCGCACCGCGACGCCAGCGATACCGCGCCGTTCTCCGCGCTCGCGTTCAAGATCATGACCGATCCGTTCGTTGGTTCGCTGACCTTCTTCCGCGTCTACTCGGGCGTGCTGAATGCCGGCGATGCCGTCTACAACCCGGTGAAGTCGAAGAAGGAGCGCATCGGTCGCATCCTGCAGATGCACGCGAACGATCGTCAGGAACTGAAGGAAGTCCGCGCCGGCGACATCGCCGCGGCGGTCGGCCTGAAGGACGTGACGACCGGCGACACGCTGTGCGCGCAGGATCAGGTGATCACCCTGGAGCGCATGACGTTCCCGGAGCCGGTGATCTCGATGGCGGTGGAGCCGAAGACCAAGTCGGACCAGGAAAAGATGGGCATCGCGCTGGGTCGCCTGGCCGCCGAGGATCCGTCCTTCCGCGTGCGCACCGACGAAGAATCCGGCCAGACCATCATCTCGGGCATGGGCGAGCTGCACCTCGACATCATCGTCGACCGCATGAAGCGTGAGTTCAACGTCGAGGCGAACGTCGGCAAGCCGCAGGTGGCCTACCGCGAGACGATCCGCAGCAGCGACGTGAAGTCCGACTACAAGCACGCCAAGCAGTCCGGCGGCAAGGGCCAGTACGGCCACGTGGTGATCGAGATGTCGCCGATCAGCGATGCTGATCGCGCGGACGAGAAGGTCGCGGCGCAGATCAAGGACGATTTCCTGTTCGTCAACGACATCACCGGCGGCGTGATCCCGAAGGAATTCATCCCCTCGGTCGAAAAGGGTCTGCGCGAAACCATCACCAGCGGTCCGCTGGCCGGCTTCCCGGTGGTGGGCGTCAAGGTGAAGCTGGTGTTCGGCTCCTACCATGACGTCGACTCGTCCGAAATGGCGTTCAAGCTGGCCGCCTCGATGGCGTTCAAGCAGGGCTTCGCGAAGGCCTCGCCGGTGCTGCTCGAGCCGATCATGAAGGTCGAGGTGGTGACGCCGGAAGACTACGTGGGCGACGTGATGGGCGACATGAGCCGTCGTCGCGGCATCCTGCGCGGTCAGGAAGACACGCCGTCGGGCAAGACCGTCGACGCGTTCGTGCCGCTGGGCGAAATGTTCGGTTACGCCACGAGCATCCGCTCGCTGACGCAGGGTCGCGCCACCTTCACGATGGAATTCGACCACTACGCCGAGGCGCCGAACAACATCGCCGAGCAGGTGATCAAGAAGGCTTGATTTTTGCGGTCGTCCTCGACCGCGAAATCAAACGGGCGGCCATCCATGGCCGCACTCTTCAGGAAAAGCATCGCGGTCTCGATGGGCCGCGAAGTTTGGAAGCAAAACCAGTGCGGCCGAATGGTCGCGTAAATCAAACGACGCGGCGCAGGCCGCACTGACAGAAAGCATCATCTAGAGGTCATCATCATGGCAAAGGGCAAGTTCGAGCGCACCAAGCCCCACGTGAACGTGGGCACGATTGGTCACGTGGACCACGGCAAGACGACGCTGACGGCGGCGCTGACGAAGGTCGGTGCGGAGCGTTTTGGCGGCGAGTTCAAGGCCTACGACGCGATCGACGCGGCGCCGGAAGAAAAGGCGCGCGGCATCACGATCTCGACGGCGCACGTGGAATACGAATCGCCGACGCGCCACTACGCGCACGTGGACTGCCCTGGCCACGCCGACTACGTGAAGAACATGATCACGGGTGCGGCGCAGATGGACGGCGCGATCCTGGTGTGCTCGGCCGCTGACGGCCCGATGCCGCAGACGCGCGAGCACATCCTGCTGTCGCGCCAGGTGGGCGTGCCGTACATCGTGGTGTTCCTGAACAAGGCCGACATGGTGGACGACGCCGAGCTGCTCGAGCTGGTCGAGATGGAAGTGCGCGAGCTGCTGTCGAAGTACGACTTCCCGGGCGACGACACCCCGATCATCAAGGGTTCGGCCAAGCTGGCGCTGGAAGGCGACCAGTCGGAGATCGGCGTGCCGGCGATCATCTCGCTGGTGGACGCGCTGGACACGTACATTCCGGAGCCGCAGCGCGCGATCGACCAGCCGTTCCTGATGCCGGTGGAAGACGTGTTCTCGATCTCGGGCCGCGGCACCGTGGTGACCGGCCGTATCGAGCGCGGCATCATCAAGGTCGGTGACGAAATCGAAGTGGTGGGCATCCGTCCGACCCAGAAGACCACCGTGACCGGCGTGGAAATGTTCCGCAAGCTGCTGGATCAGGGGCAGGCGGGCGACAACGCGGGCCTGCTGCTGCGCGGCCTGAAGCGCGACGACGTGGAGCGCGGCCAGGTGCTGGCGAAGCCGGGCACGATCACCCCGCACACCGAGTTCGAGGCTGAGGTGTACGTGCTGTCGAAGGACGAAGGCGGCCGTCACACCCCGTTCTTCAAGGGTTACCGCCCGCAGTTCTACTTCCGCACGACCGACGTGACCGGCGCGATCGAGCTGCCGGAAGGCGTGGAGATGGTCATGCCGGGCGACAACATCAAGATGAAGGTGACGCTGATCCACCCGATCGCGATGGACCAGGGCCTGCGCTTCGCGATCCGCGAAGGCGGTCGTACCGTCGGCGCCGGCGTGGTCGCCAAGGTCATCAAGTAAGCCAGCCGGAACGCCGCTTCCATAGCGGCTGTTGGCGAAAGTCCGGCCATGGACGGCCGGTTCTCGATCTCCGCGACAGGGATGTGGGCGTAGGCAAAGCCGGGGGCTTCCCTGGGGCGGAATTTGTCGCTATACTTTGCAGCTCCCTAGCTGGCCGAACTAGTTTTCGACCGGCTCACCGCGAAATGAGGCGCAGGACGTGCTTCGAGTTCGCAGGCCGTGGACGGCCATCGCATTCGGCGCGATTCCGGGTTGATCCCGGTGGTTGGGCCAAATTGCGCAGCAGGATTTGCGCCAGGCGAGCAGACCAATGCTCGCTTGGCGTTTTTCGGGTCGGGGTTTCGCTTCGGCAAAGCCGCGATCCGGGTTCCAAGGGCAGTTGCGTGGCGGTGAGAAGCCGCTTCGTTGCACATCCAAGTTCTTTTGATAACAGGACACGGTTTTATGGCGAACCAGAAGATTCGCATCCGGCTCAAGGCGTTCGATCATCGTTTGATCGACCGTTCGGCCAGCGAGATCGTCGAGACGGCCAAGCGCACGGGCGCCACGGTGCTCGGCCCGATCCCGCTCCCGACCAAGATCGAGCGTTACACCATTCTGGTGTCGCCGCACGTCGACAAGGATGCACGCGACCAGTACGAGACCCGTACCCACAAGCGTGTGCTCGACATCGTCGATCCCAACGACAAGACCGTGGACGCGCTCATGAAGCTTGATCTCGCCGCTGGCGTCGATGTTCAGATCAAGCTCGGTTGAGCGATAGACAGGATACGAACATGAGTATCGGACTGGTAGGCCGCAAGTGCGGCATGAGCCGGCTCTTCACTGAAGACGGACGCTCGATTCCGGTGACGCTGATTGAAGCGACCCCGAACCGCGTCACCCAGCTGAAGACCGAAGACAACGATGGCTACAGCGCGGTGCAGGTCGCGGCGGGCGTGAAGCGCGCCAGCCTGCTGACGGCGCCGCTGAAGGGCCATTACGCCAAGGCCAAGGTTGAGCCGGGTCGTGGCCTGTGGGAGTTCCGCGTGTCCGCCGACGACCTCGGCAAGTACAGCGTGGGCGCGGAGATCAAGGCGGACGAGGTGTTCTCGGTCGGCCAGATCGTCGACGTCGCCGGCGTCTCGAAGGGCAAGGGCTTCCAGGGCACCATCAAGCGCCACAACTTCAAGATGGGCGACGCGACGCACGGTAACTCGCTGTCGCACCGCGCGCCGGGCTCGATCGGCCAGCGCCAGACGCCGGGCCGCGTGTTCCCGGGCAAGAAGATGTCGGGCCACATGGGTGCGGTGAACCGCACGCAGCAGGGCCTGGAAGTGGTCAAGGTCGACGCCGAGCGTCACCTGATCGCCGTGAAGGGCGCCGTCCCCGGTGCGACCGGCGGCGACGTCGTCATCCGTCCGACCACCAAGGGTTGAGGAGAGACGCCATGGAACTGAATGTCATTGGCGCCAAGCCGCTCAGCGTGTCGGACGAAGTGTTCGGCGGCGAGTTCAAGCAGGCCCTGATCCACCAGGTGGTGGTTGCGTACCAGGCCGGCGGTCGCGCCGGTACCAAGGCGCAGCTGTCGCGCGGTGAGCTGTCGGGTACCACCAAGAAGTTCAAGAAGCAGAAGGGCGGCGGCGCCCGTCACGGCGACTACCGTGCCCCGATTTTCGTGGGCGGCGGCGTGACCTTTGCCGCGAAGCCGCGCAGCTACGAGCAGAAGGTCAACCGCAAGGCCTACCGCGTGGCGATCCGCTCGATCCTTTCCGAGCTGAACCGCCAGGGCCGTCTGAAGGTGGTCGAGGGTTTCGGCGTCGACCAGCCGAAGACCAAGGCGATGGTCGCCAAGCTCGCCGAGCTTGAGGTTTCCGGCCGCGTGCTGCTGGTTTCCGAGGATGCCGACGAGGCGCTGTACCTGGCTTCGCGCAACATCCCCTATCTGCACGTGCTGGACGTGATGGCGCTGAATCCGGTCAGCCTGGTCGGTTCCGACCACGTGGTGATGACGGTCGACGCCGTGAAGAAGATCGAGGAGTGGCTGGCATGAGCAACGAACGCATTCTCGACACGCTGCGCGCGCCGCACATCTCCGAGAAGTCGGCCCGCGTCAGCGAGCACAACCAGTACGTTTTCGTGGTTGCCCCCGAGGCGACCAAGGCCGATGTCCGCGAGGCGGTGGAGAAGATGTTCGACGTCAAGGTCGAGCAGGTGAACCTCGTCAACAGCAAGGGCAAGGCCAAGTCCTTCCGTTTCCGCGCTGGCAGCCGCCAGGGCAAGCGCAAGGCCTACGTGCGCCTCGCCGATGGCCAGACCATCGACGTGTCGGCCAAGGCCTGAGCCAGGAGTTCCTCGAGATGGCACTAATCAACCACAAGCCGACCTCGCCCGGCCGTCGTGACGCCGTCAGCGTCCGCACGGAAGGCCTGCACAAGGGCGCGCCGTACGCGGCGTTGACCGAGTCGCAGTCCAAGACCGGCGGCCGCAACCACTTCGGCCGTATCACCACGCGTCATCGCGGCGGCGGTCACAAGCAGCATTACCGTATCATCGACTTCAAGCGCGACAAGGAAGGCATTGCCGCCAAGGTCGAGCGCATCGAATACGATCCGAACCGCACCGCGCACATCGCGCTGCTGTGCTACGCCGACGGCGAGCGCCGCTACATCATCGCGCCGAAGGGCGTGCAGGTGGGCGACCGCCTGCTGTCCGGCCACGATGCGCCGATCAAGGTCGGCAATTGCCTGCAGCTGCGCAGCATCCCGGTGGGCTCCACGATCCACTGCATCGAGATGAAGCCCGGCAAGGGCGCGCAGATTGCCCGTTCCGCCGGCGCTTCGGTGCAGCTGGTGGCCCGCGAGTCCGGCTACGCCACGCTGCGTCTGCGCTCCGGCGAGATGCGCCGCGTGCCGGTCGAGTGCCGCGCCACCATCGGCGAAGTCGGCAACGGCGAGCACAGCCTGAAGAAGCTCGGCAAGGCCGGCGCCAAGCGTTGGATGGGCATCCGTCCGACCGTTCGCGGCGTCGTCATGAACCCGGTCGACCATCCGCACGGCGGTGGTGAAGGCCGTACCTCCGGCGGCCGTCATCCGGTCAGCCCGTGGGGCACGCCGACCAAGGGTTACAAGACCCGCAACAACAAGCGCACGCAGCAGTTCATCGTGCGCCGCCGCAAGTAACAGGAACCCGACATGCCACGCTCTCTGAAGAAAGGTCCGTTCGTCGACCTTCACCTCGCCAAGAAGGTGGAAGCCGCGGTTTCCGCCAACAACAAGCGCCCGATCAAGACCTGGTCGCGCCGCTCGATGATCCTGCCCGAAATGGTGGGCCTGACCATCGCCATCCACAACGGCCGCCAGCACGTGCCGGTGCTCGTCAACGAGAACATGGTCGGGCACAAGCTCGGCGAGTTCGCGGTGACCCGCACCTTCAAGGGCCACGTCGGCGACAAGAAGGGCAAGTGATGAGCACCGAAGCCAAAGCGATCCTGCGCGGCGCCCGCATCTCGGCGCAGAAGGCACGCCTGGTGGCAGATCTGGTCCGCGGCATGCCCGTGGGCCGGGCCAGCGACGTGCTCCAGTTCACCAACAAGAAGGCCGCCCACCTTGTCCGCAAGGTGCTGCTGTCGGCCGTCGCCAACGCCGAGAACAACCTCGGCGCCGATGTCGACGAGCTGAAGGTCTCGCGCATCTTCGTCGACGAAGGTCCGGCGATGAAGCGCATGTATGCCCGCGCCAAGGGCCGCGGTTCCCGCATCCTGAAGCGCACCAGCCACATCACCGTGGTCGTCGGCGAGTAAGAGGAGAAGACGATGGGTCATAAAGTTCATCCCACCGGCATCCGCCTCGGCATCGCCAAGGACTGGAACGCCAAGTGGTACGCCAACAAGGGCGACTACGCGAAGTATCTCGTGGCCGACATCAAGGTCCGCGAGATGCTCAAGAAGAAGCTGGCTGCCGCCGGCATCTCGAAGATCCAGATCGAGCGTCCGGCCAAGACCGCACGCGTGACGATCCACACCGCCCGCCCGGGCGTGGTGATCGGCAAGAAGGGCGAGGACATCGAGAAGCTGCGCAAGGAAGTCAGCGACCTGATGGGCGTCCCGACGCACATCAACGTCAACGAAGTGCGCAAGCCCGAGCTGGACGCCCAGCTGGTGGCCGAGTCGATCGCGCAGCAGCTCGAGCGCCGCATCATGTTCCGCCGCGCGATGAAGCGCTCGGTGGGCAACGCGATGCGCCTGGGCGCGCTGGGCATCAAGATCAACGTGTCCGGTCGTCTGAACGGCGCCGAGATCGCCCGCTCCGAGTGGGCCCGCGAAGGCCGCGTGCCGTTGCATACCCTGCGTGCGGACATCGACTACGGCACCGCCGAGGCCAAGACGCAGTACGGCATCATCGGCATCAAGGTGTGGGTCTACAAGGGCGAGATCTTCGACGTGGCCCAGATCGGCCAGGAACCGAAGGACGAGTCCCCGGCGCCGTCGTCGCGCCGTGAAGGCGGCGAAGGCCGTCGTGACCGCGAACCGCGTCGCGATCGTGATGGCGAAGGCCGTCGCGAGCGTTCGGCGAAGTAAGGAGAGTTGCCATGTTGCAACCCAAGCGAACCAAATACCGCAAGCAGTTCAAGGGCCGCAACGACGGTCTGGCGCATTGCGCCAACCTCGTCAGCTTTGGCGAGTTCGGCCTGAAGGCGACCACCCACGGTGCGCTCACCGCGCGTCAGATCGAGGCCGGCCGCCGTTGCATCACCCGCTTCGTCAAGCGCGGCGGCAAGCTGTGGATCCGCGTGTTCCCGGACAAGCCGATCACCAAGAAGCCGATCGAAGTGCGTATGGGCGCCGGCAAGGGCGGCGTGGAATTCTGGGTCGCCCCGATCCAGCCCGGCCGCATGCTTTATGAAATCGAGGGCATCGACGAGGCTTCGGCGCGCGAGGCGTTCCGCCTGGCCGCCGCCAAGCTCTCGGTGCAGACCCAGTTCGTGACCCGGGCGGTGATGTGATATGGCCATCAAAGATCTGACCACCAAGTCGGCCGAAGAGCTCAATCAGCACCTGCTTGACCTGCGCAAGGAGCAGTTCAACCTGCGCATGCAGAAGGGCGCCGGCCAGCTCAACCAGCCGCATCAGCTGCGCCGCGTCCGGCGCGACATCGCCCGCACGAAGTTCGTGCTCGGCGGCAAGAAGTAAGGGACCGCCGATATGAGCGACAACCAGAAGCAGGCGCGTACCCTCGAAGGGCGCGTCATCAGCAACAAGATGGACAAGACGGTCACCGTCCTGATCGAGCGCCAGGTGCAGCACGGCCTGCTGGGCAAGATCGTGCGCCGGTCGACCAAGCTGCACGCGCAGGACGACATCGGCGCGAACGAGGGCGACCTCGTGCGCATCGCCGAGTGCCGTCCGTTGTCCAAGACCAAGCATCACCGCGTGGTCGAAATCGTCACCCGCGCGGCCGTCTAAGGGGAGGGTGCAGACATGATCCAGATGCAAAGCACGCTTTCCGCGGCGGACAACAGCGGTGCCAAGGAACTGATGTGCATCAAGGTGCTCGGCGGCTCCAAGCGCCGTTACGCCGCGATCGGTGACGTGATCAAGGTCACCGTGAAGGATGCCATCCCCCGCGGCAAGGTGAAGAAGGGCGAGGTGTACAACGCCGTGGTGGTGCGTACCGCCAAGGGCGTGCGCCGTCCCGATGGCTCGCTGATCCGTTTCGACGGCAACGCAGCGGTGCTCCTCAACAACAAGCTCGAGCCGATCGGTACCCGTATCTTCGGGCCGGTCACCCGCGAGCTGCGCAGCGAGAAGTTCATGAAGATCGTCTCGCTCGCGCCCGAAGTGCTCTGAGCGAGGTCCAGAACATGAACCGTATCCGCAAGGGTGATCAGGTCCTCGTGATCACCGGCAAAAACAAGGGTCAGCGCGGCGAAGTGCTGCGCGTGGAAGGCGAGCGCGTGTTCGTCTCCAACGTGAACCTGGTCAAGCGCCACACCAAGCCGAATCCGCAGGCCAATCAGGCCGGCGGCATCGTCGAACGCGAGGCCTCGATCCATCTCTCCAATGTGCAACTGTTCAACCCCGCCACGAACAAGGGTGAACGCGTTGGCGCCAAGACGCTCGCAGATGGGCGCAAGGTCCGCGTGTTCCGTTCGACTGGCGAGGTCGTGGACGCGTAAGGAATACTGACATGACGCGCCTTGAGACGTTTTACAAAGAGCAGGTAGTGCCGAAGCTCACCGAGAAGTTCGGCTACCAGAACGTGATGCAGGTTCCCCGCATCACCAAGATCACGCTGAACATGGGCGTGGGCGAAGCCGCCGGCAACAAGAAGATCCTCGAGAACGCCGTGGCCGACATGGCGAAGATCTCGGGCCAGAAGCCGATCACGACCAAGGCGCGCGTTTCCGTGGCCTCGTTCAAGATCCGCGACGGCTGGCCGATCGGCTGCAAGGTCACCTTGCGCCGCGCCCAGATGTTCGAGTTCCTGGACCGCCTGATCAACATCTCGCTGCCCCGTACCCGCGACTTCCGCGGCGTATCGGGCCGCGCCTTCGACGGCCGTGGCAACTTCAACTTCGGCGTGAAGGAACAGATCATCTTCCCGGAAATCGACTTCGACGCCGTCGACGCGATGCGCGGCATGGACATTGCGATCACCACGACCGCGAAGACCGATGCCGAGGCCAAGGCGCTGCTGGAAGCCTTCAACTTCCCGTTTAGGAATTGAGATAAACCCATGGCAAAGACCTCGATGGTCAACCGCGACATCAAGCGGACCAAGCTCGTCAAGAAGTACGCCGCCAAGCGCGCCGAACTGAAGGCGGTCGTGTTGAGCGCCACCGCCTCCTACGAGGAGAAGATGGAAGCGCAGGGCAAGCTCCAGAAGCTGCCGCGCGACGCCAGCCCGATCCGTCAGCGCACCCGTTGCGCGCTGACCGGCCGTCCGCGCGCCGTGTACGCCAAGTTCAACCTTGGCCGCAACAAGCTGCGCGAAGCCACCATGCGCGGCGACGTGCCTGGCCTGCGCAAGGCCAGCTGGTAAGACCTCTGACAGGGGCGGGCGGGAGCAGATCCTGCCCGCCCCGATGCCGGCGGCAAGCTTTCGGGCCTGCCGCCGTTGGCGCAACGTTGGCGCCGATGTTCGCAAAGCCGGAAAAAGCTGCTATAGTCGTCGGTCTGCGCAACGCAGGCCGGCGCCTTGTCGGCATCACAATCTAGAAGATTTCCGGTTTTATCGGATATCGGTGCACTCTGAAGGAAGCTTTCATGAGCATGACTGATCCCATCGCCGACATGTTCACGCGTGTCCGCAACGCCCAGCTGATGGGCAAGCCGACGGTGAGCATGCCGTCGTCCAAGCTGAAGGTGGCCATCGCCAACCTTCTCAAGAACGAAGGCTACATTCTCGATGCGCAGGCCGCGCAGACGGATGGCAAGCCCGTTCTCGAGCTTCGCCTGAAGTACTTCGAAGGCCGTCCGGCCATCGAGACCATTTCCCGCGTCAGCCGTTCCGGCCTGCGCATCTACCGCGGCAAGGATGAACTGCCGAAGGTGCTCGGTGGTCTGGGCATCTCGATCATCTCGACGTCCGCCGGTCTGCTGACCGACGCGCAGGCCCGTGCCAAGGGTCTGGGCGGCGAAGTCATCGGCCAGGTCGCCTAAGGAGCCGACGATGTCACGTGTTGCCAAGAAGACGATCAACCTGCCGAAGGGCGTGGAGCTGAAGGCTGCCGCCGACGGCGTTTCCGTGAAGGGCCCGAAGGGCACCCTGTCCATCCATGCGCTGCCCGGCGTGTCGCTGAAGGTGGACGGCGATGCCGTCAACATCCAGTTGGCCGAGGGTGCCGACGACAAGTTCGGCGGCACCGCGCGTGCGCTGCTGGCCAACATGGTCAAGGGCGTGTCCGAAGGTTACGAGCGCAAGCTGGAACTGGTCGGCGTGGGTTACCGCGCGTCCATGGCCGGCAAGGCGCTGAACCTGAGCCTGGGCTTCTCGCACCCGGTGGTGTTCGAGGCTCCGGAAGGCATCACCCTGGAAACCCCCACGCAGACGGAAATCCTGATCAAGGGTGCCGACAAGCAGGTGGTGGGCCAGGTGGCCGCCAAGATCCGCGCCTTCCGTTCGCCGGAGCCCTACAAGGGCAAGGGCGTGCGCTATGCCGGCGAGAAGATCACCCTGAAGGAAGCAAAGAAGGCGTAAGCCGATCCGCTTTCGAGGAACATGACGATGAACAAGAACGAATCCCGCCTGCGCCGCGCCAAGTCCACGCGTTCGCACATCCGCAAGTTGGGCGTGGCGCGCCTGTCGGTGCATCGCACCGGTCAGCACCTCTACGCCCAGGTGTTCGCCGCCGACGGCCAGAACGTGGTGGCCGCTGCCTCCACCGTGCAGAAGTCGGTGGCCGAAGGCCTGAAGGGCACCAAGAACCTGACCGCCGCTGCCGCGGTGGGCAAGGCCGTGGCCGAGCGCGCGCTCGCCGCCGGCATCGAGTCGGTGGCCTTCGACCGCTCGGGCTTCCGCTATCACGGTCGCATCAAGGCGCTCGCCGATGCGGCGCGCGAGGCCGGCCTGAAGTTCTGATCCAAGGGCCGGGGTCGTTGATCCCCGGCCTGACGCGCAACACACAACAACAAGCGGCCCAGCCGCAAGCAAAGTCCCGGATGGTCCGGGCACACGGAATCGAAAAATGTCTTCGAACGATCGCGAAAATTCAGACGGCCTGCTGGAAAAGCTGATTGCCGTCAACCGCGTGGCCAAGACCGTCAAGGGTGGCCGCCAGATGAGCTTCACCGCGCTGACCGTGGTCGGCGACGGCGAGGGCAAGGTCGGCTTCGGTTATGGCAAGGCGCGCGAAGTGCCGGTGGCCATCTCCAAGGCGATGGAGCGTGCCCGCCGCAACATGGTGAACATCGACCTGAACAACGGCACCCTGTGGTACGCCATCAAGGCCAACCACGGCGCAGCCCGCGTCTACATGCAGCCGGCCTCCGAAGGTACCGGCGTGATCGCCGGCGGTGCCATGCGCGCCGTGCTGGAAGTGGTCGGCGTGAAGAACGTGCTGGCCAAGGCGGTCGGTTCGCGCAACCCGATCAACCTGGTGCGCGCCACCATCAAGGGCCTGCAGGCTGTCGCTTCGCCGAAGCAGATCGCCGCCAAGCGTGGCAAGACCGTGGAAGAGGTGCTGGGCAATGGCTAAGAAGAACGAAACCGCCGGCACCGTGCGCGTGCGCCTGGTGAAAGGCCTGCGCGGCGTGCAGGCGCGTCATCGCCTCAGCGTCAAGGCGCTGGGCCTGAACAAGACCAACGACGTCCGTGAGTTGAAGGACAGCCCGCAGGTGCGCGGTCTGATCAACACGGTCTACTACCTGGTTCGGGTGGAGGAATAATCATGCGTCTCAACGACATCAAGCCTGCCGCTGGTTCGCGCAAGACGCGCCTGCGCGTGGGTCGCGGTATCGGTTCGGGCCTCGGCAAGACGGCCGGCCGCGGCCACAAGGGTCAGCACGCCCGCGCCGGCGGCACCCACAAGTACGGTTTCGAAGGCGGCCAGATGCCGCTGCAGCGTCGCCTGCCCAAGGTCGGTTTCCGCTCCAAGCTGAAGGCCGAGAGCCAGCAGGTATTCCTGTACCAGCTCGCCAGCCTCAAGGCCGACGTGATCGACGTGGTCGAGCTGCACAAGGCCGGCCTGATCGACAGCCGCGCCAAGAAGGTCAAGGTGGTGCTGAAGGGCGAGATCGGCCGTGCTGTGAAACTGTCGGGCCTGCTGGCCACGGCGGGTGCCAAGGCTGCCATCGAGGCAGCCGGCGGCAGCGTGGAGTAATCGCGTGGCCCAGGCCAACGGCAACGCACTTGGCAAGCTCGGCAAGCTGACCGAGCTCCGCCAGCGCATCTTCTTCGTGATCGGTGCGCTGGTGGTGTTCCGCCTCGGTTCGTTCATCCCCGTGCCGGGCGTGAATCCGGATGCGATGAGCAACCTGGTCAACGGCAACGGCCTGATGGACATGTTCAACATGTTCTCGGGCGGCGCCCTTTCGCGTTTCTCGGTGTTCGCGCTGGGCGTGATCCCGTACATCTCGGCATCCATCGTGGTGCAGATGATGGGGTCGGTGCTGCCGAGCCTGCAGGCGCTCCGCAAGGAGGGCGAGTCCGGTAAGCGCAAGATGACGATGTACACCCGCATCGGTACCGTGGGCCTGGCGCTGTTCCAGTCCTTCGGCATCGCGGTGGCGCTGCAGAAGCAGGTCGCGGCGGGCGGTGCGCCGGTGGTGTACATGCCGGGCTTCGGTTTCGTGTTTGCTTCGGTGGTCGGCTTGACCGCAGGCACCATGTTCCTGATGTGGCTGGGCGAGCAGATGACTGAGCGCGGCATCGGCAACGGCATCTCGCTGCTGATCTTCGCCGGTATCGTGGCGGGCCTGCCGGGTGCGGTGGTGCACACCTTGAACATGTCCAGCAACGGCGAGCTTTCCGTGCTGATGCTGCTGGTGGTGTTCGCGGTGGTGCTGCTCGTCACGGCGTTCTGCGTGTTCATGGAGCGTGCCCAGCGGCGCATCACCGTCAACTACGCGCGACGTTCCGGCGGCCAGCGTGCCTACCAGAACCAAAGCTCCAGCCTGCCGCTGAAGATCAACATGTCGGGCGTGATCCCGCCGATCTTCGCGTCCAGCCTGCTGATGTTCCCCGCCACCGCGATGAGCTGGTTCGGCACGGGCCATCAGGCGCGTTGGCTGCAGAACCTGATCCAGGCGCTGAGCCCGGGCGAGCCGCTGTATGACATCGTCTATGCGGTGCTGGTGATCAGCTTTGCGTTCTTCTACACGGCCATCGTTTTCAACTCGGAAGAGACGGCGGACAACCTCAAGCGTTCCGGCGCGCTGATTCCGGGCATCCGTCCGGGGCGTGCGACGGCCAGCTACATCGACGGCGTGATGACCCGGTTGACCGGCGTCGGTGCCCTGTACCTGGTGCTGGTCTGCCTGGTGCCGTCCTTCATGCAGAAGTTCTGGCATGTGCCGTTCTACTTCGGTGGCACGTCGCTGCTGATCGTGGTGGTCGTGGTGATGGACTTTACGGCGCAGGTGCAAGCGCATCTGGTCAGCCACCAGTACGAAAGTTTGCTCAAGAAGGCCAATCTCCGTCGCAACTAGTGGCTGCTGGACGCGGGAGAGGGGCCGAAAACCCGGAGGCTTGGCGGTGTTGAGCGCCGCAGGGCTTTCCTGTCAAGTTGAATCAGGTTAAAATTGCGCGTTTACCGCGCACGAAAGTATCGGAGAGAGCACATCATGGCGCGCATCGCAGGTGTCAATTTGCCGGTCCAGAAGCATGTCTGGGTTGGCCTGCAGAGCATTTACGGTATCGGCCGCAGCCGGGCCAAGAAGGTCTGCGCGGACGCTGGCGTGGTTCCCACCACCCAGATCAAGTCGCTCAGTGAAGGCGAAGTGGAAAAGCTTCGCGCGGAAATCGCCAAGTACATCGTGGAAGGCGATCTGCGCCGCGAAGTGGGCATGGCCATCAAGCGCCTGATGGATCTGGGCTGCTATCGCGGCCTGCGCCATCGTCGCGGCCTGCCGGTGCGCGGCCAGCGCACGCGCACCAACGCACGCACCCGCAAGGGCCCGCGTCGCGCCATCAAGAAGTAACGGATCGAGCATATGGCCAAGCCTGTCAAGACCAAGAAGAAGATCAAGCGCGTTGTCACGGATGCCGTGGCCCACGTGCAGGCCTCCTTCAACAACACCATCGTCACCATCACCGACCGCCAGGGCAACGCGCTGTCGTGGGCGACTGCCGGCGGCGCGGGTTTCCGCGGTTCGCGCAAGTCGACCCCGTTCGCCGCCCAGGTCGCCGCCGAAAAGGCCGGCCGTGCCGCTGGCGACTACGGCGTGAAGACCGTGGAAGTGCGCATCAAGGGCCCGGGCCCGGGCCGTGAATCGGCCGTGCGCTCGCTGAACGCCTTGGGTTACAAGGTGCTCAACATCATCGACGTCACGCCGATTCCGCACAACGGCTGCCGTCCCCCCAAGAAGCGTCGAGTCTAAGGAGCACAACCATGGCACGTTATCGTGGAGCTACCTGCAAGCTCGCCCGCCGCGAGGGTTCCGACCTCAGCCTGAAGAGCCCGGCCCGCGCGATCGACTCCAAGTGCAAGCTGGAGAACAAGCCCGGCCAGCACGGCGCCAACAAGCGCATGCGCATGTCCGACTACGCCGTCCAGCTGCGCGAGAAGCAGAAGGTCAAGCGCATCTACGGTGTGCTCGAGCGCCAGTTCGGCAATTACTACACCAAGGCTTCGACCCTCAAGGGCAACACCGGCGAGAACCTGCTGCGCCTGCTCGAGAGCCGCCTGGACAACGTCGTCTACCGCATGGGCTTCGCGGTCACCCGCGCCCAGGCCCGCCAGATGGTTTCGCACAAGGCGGTGCTGGTCAACGGCAAGAAGGTCAACATCCCGTCGTACCAGGTCAAGCCGGGCGACGCGATCGCCCTGACCGAGCGCGCCCGCAGCCAGCTGCGCGTGCAGGAAGCGGCGACCGTGTTCGACACCATGGACCTGCGTCCGGGCTGGGTCGAAGTCGACAGCAAGAAGTTCGAAGGCACGTTCAAGGCGGTGCCGGATCGCGGCGACCTGCCGTCCGACATCAACGAAGCGCTGATCGTCGAACTCTACTCGAAGTAATCATCGGAGCCCTGCATGGCAGTTTCGTCTACTAGCGTGCTGCGGCCGCGTGGCCTCAGCGTCGAACAGCTTGGCGCCAACCGCGCCAAGGTGGTGGTCGAACCGCTCGAGCGCGGTTTCGGTCACACCTTGGGCAACGCGCTCCGTCGCGTTCTGCTCTCCTCGATCCCCGGCAGCGCCATCGTCGAGGTCGAGATCGACGGCGTGCTGCACGAATACACCACGCTTGAGGGCCTGCAGGAGGACGTGATCGAAGTCCTGCTGAACCTCAAGGACGTGGCGATTCGCCAGCACACCGGCGACGAAGTCACCCTGACCCTGTCCAAGAAGGGCAAGGGCGTGGTCACGGCCGGCGACATCGTCGTCGACCACTCGGTGGAGATCATCAACCCCGAGCACGTGCTCTGCCACCTGACCAAGGACATCGCGCTCAACATGCGCCTGAAGGTGCGTCGCGGCGTGGGTTACCAGCCGGCCAGCGCCCGCGTCCATCCGGACGACGAGGCACGTCCGATCGGCCGCCTGCAGCTCGACGCCTCGTTTGCGCCGGTGCTGCGCGTGGCCTACGAAGTGGATGCCGCTCGCGTCGAGCAGCGCACCAACCTCGACAAGCTGGTGTTGGACATCGAGACCAACGGCACCATCGGCGCCGAGGACGCGGTGCGCAAGGCGGCCGAGATCATCAACGACCAGCTGTCGGTCTTCGGCGATTTCTCGCGTCGCGAGAGCGCCACCGACAAGGCCGAGAAGAGCGGTTTCGATCCGCTGCTGCTGCGCCCGATCGACGATCTGGAGCTCACCGTGCGTTCGGCGAACTGCCTGAAGGCCGAGAGCATCTACTACATCGGCGACCTGGTGCAGAAGACCGAGGTCGAGCTGCTGAAGACGCCGAACCTGGGCAAGAAGTCGCTCACCGAGATCAAGGACGTCCTTGGCTCGCGCGGCCTGGCCCTGGGCATGAAGCTCGAGAACTGGCCGCCGGCCGGCCTCTCGCACGGCATGCAGTTGGGTTGATGCAAGGCGCGGCCATGGAATTGGCCGCGTGACGACGGCAAGAACCGAAAACTCGGTCTTGCCGTTGCCCAGCCAATGCGGCGATCAAGGATGATCGCATTGATACAAGCACATAAAAGCGGGTAACCGCGGGGTGCTGGACACAGGTGCCAGCGCTTCATAACAACAGACCTACATAGAGAGTATTCGCCATGCGCCACATGAAATCCGGTCGCAAGCTCAACCGCACCAGCGCCCACCGCGAAGCGATGTTCAAGAACATGGCTTCGTCGCTGTTCAAGCACGAGCTGATCAAGACCACCCTGCCGAAAGCCAAGGAACTGCGCCGCGTCGCCGAGCCGCTGATCACGCTGGCCAAGACCGACGGCGTCGCCAACCGCCGCCTCGCCTTCGCGCGCCTGCGCGACAAGGAAGCGGTGGGCAAGCTGTTCGTCGAACTGGGCCCGCGCTACCGCGAGCGTCCCGGCGGCTACCTGCGCATCCTGAAGTGCGGCTTCCGCGACGGCGACAACGCACCGATGGCCTACGTCGAGCTGGTCGGCCGTCCGCAGGCTGCCGAAGCCGCCGACGCCGAGTAAGCTTTACCGTATACGGACATCCAGACGTCCAAACGAAACCCCGGCCGGGCAACCTGCCGGGGTTTCCGTTTTGCGGCCGGCCGCTCCGGCAGATCCATGCTGACAGCTCGGCGGCAAGCGGGTAATGTCGTGTTTCCACCCAAGCTCCTTCAGTCCATGAATCCCATGCGTTGGTCGTTCCGCATCAGCCTGTTGGCCGGTTTCCTCGTCTGCGCCGGACTGATCGGCTTCGCGCTGTATGCGCAGTACGTGCTGCAGATGGACCCGTGCCCGCTGTGCATCCTGCAGCGCGTGGCGTTCATCGCGCTCGGCGTGGTGTTCCTTGCCGGCGGCCTGCATGCGCCGCGCGGCAGCGGGCGCTGGTTCTACGTGGGGCTGCTGGTGCTGGTCGCACTGGTCGGTGCCGGCATCGCCGCGCGTCACCTGTGGATCCAGTCGCTGCCGCCGGATCAGGTGCCGAGCTGCGGTGCGCCGCTGGGTTACCTGCTGGAGACCCGCGCCGGCAACGGCGGCCTGATCGGCGTGCTGTTGAAGGTGTTGAGCGGCTCGGGCGAATGCGCCCGGGTACAGCCCATCCTCGGCCTGTCGATGCCGTGGTGGTCGCTGATCTGGTTCGTGTTGCTGGCCGCTTGGGCGGTATTGGCAGGCGTGCGCGGTCCGAAGGCGGTGCAGCGATGAATCAGGACAAGAGCTGGACGCCCGCGTCGTGGCAGCAGCGCGAGGCGTTGCAGCAGCCGTACTACGAGGACGCCGCCGAGCTGGCGCAGGCCACCGCGCAGCTGGCGCAACAGCCACCGCTGGTGACCTCGTGGGAAGTGCTGGCGCTGAAGCAGGCGCTGGCCGAGGCGCAGGAAGGCAAGCGTTTCCTGTTGCAGGGCGGCGACTGCGCGGAAAGCTTCGCCGACTGCAGCAGCCCGATCATCTCGAACCGGCTCAAGGTGCTGCTGCAGATGAGCCTGGTGCTGGTGCACGGGTTGAAGCAACCGGTGTTGCGCGTGGGGCGTTTCGCGGGGCAGTACGCCAAGCCGCGTTCGGCCGACACCGAGACGCGCGATGGCGTGACCTTGCCCAGTTTCCGCGGCGACGTGGTCAACGGCCCCGAGTTCACCGCCGAGGCGCGACGCGCCGATCCGCAACGGCTGATCCGCGCGCATGCGCATTCCGCGCTGACGATGAATTTCGTGCGTGCGCTGATCGACGGCGGCTTCGCCGATCTGCACCACCCCGAATACTGGGACCTGGCTTGGGTGGAGCATTCGCCGCTCGCCGCCGAGTACCGCCGGATGGTGGCCGGCATCGGCGATTCGCTGCGCTTCATGGAGACGCTGGCCGGGCCGATTGCCGGCTTCAGCAAGGTGGATTTCTTCACCTCGCACGAAGCGCTGCTGCTGCATTACGAGCAGGCGCTCACGCGCCAGGTGCCGCGGCATGCGGGCTGGTTCAACCTGTCCACGCACTTCCCGTGGATCGGCATGCGCACCGCGGCGCTGGACGGCGCGCACGTGGAATATTTCCGCGGCATCCGCAATCCGATCGCGGTGAAGGTCGGCCCGTCGGTGACGCCGGATCAATTGCTGCCCTTGGTGGACGCGTTGAACCCGGAGAACGAACCCGGCCGGCTCACCCTGATCCACCGCATGGGCCACGCGAAGATCGCCGAGGCGCTGCCGCCGCTGCTGCAGGCGGTGCGGCGCGAAGGCCGCCGCGTGCTGTGGGTGGCCGATCCCATGCACGGCAACACCGAAAGCACCGCGAACGGCTACAAGACGCGCCGCTTCGACAACATCCGCGGCGAGCTGGATCAAGCCCTGGACATCCATGCCGCCGCCGGCACGCGCCTGGGCGGCGTGCATCTGGAACTCACCGGCGAGGACGTCACCGAGTGCACCGGCGGTGCGCGCGGCCTGTCTGATGTCGACCTGGAGCGGGCATACAAGTCGATGGTCGATCCGCGCCTCAACTACGAGCAGTCGCTGGAGCTGGCGATGCTGATCGTGCGCAAGTCGGCGGCCAACCGGGCTGCCTGATTGCTGGCGGAAACGACGGGCTCAGCCTGTCGTTTCCAGCGCTTCCTTCGCTTCGCGCGCCTCGCCGTCCTCGGGCGGCGGAAAGTGGTACCACGCCTCGTGCGGCGAGGCCTGTCTGCACGACAGGCATTGCGTCATCGCCCAATAGTGGCCGCAGCCGGGGCAGCACCCGGCGGTCCAGAACGTGTTCCAGCGCGTGCCGCAGCCGGAGCCGGGTTCGCTCGAGGTGCACATCCAGCGGCTGTCGGGACGCGGTTCCCAGGCGCAGAGCGGGCAGTGGATGTGGGGTTGGCGTTCCATCGCGGGTGTCCTGCTCGGTTATTCCGATGCCGGCGGCACCGGCCTACCGTCCACCGTGTCCAGAAACTTCGGCGCCTGCCACGCATGCGTGTGCTGCTCGAAGCCGTAGGCGATCGAGATCAGCGTGGGCTCGCTCCACTTCGCACCGAACAGCACGATGCCCACGGGCAGGCTGTGCGCCCAGCCGGCGGGCAGGGTGATCGAGGGATAACCGGCCACCGCGGCGGGCTGCGAGGGGCCGCCGATGGTGGGGTCACCGCTGACGATGTGGTCGCCCAGCACGGGGTCGGTCATGAAGGCCGGCCCCCACGACGGCGCCAGCAGCGCATCGAGGTGCTGCGACTGCAGCGCCGCGTCGATGCCTTCCGGGCCGGCGAGCCGCTTCGCCTTGGCCAGCGCATCGACATAGGCCGGATCGGTGAGCGGGCCGCGCGCCTCGGCGCTGATGAAAAGCTCCTGTCCGAACCACGGCATTTCCTCGGCGGCATGCGCGTTGTCGAAGGCGATCAGGTCGGCCAGCGTGTGCACCTTCAGCCCGGTGCGCGTGGCGAGGTAGGCGTTGATGTCGTGCTTGAAGTCGTATTGCAGCACCGTGTTTTCGGCATCGCCGAGTTCGCCCAGGTGCGGCAGTTGCACCGGGTCGACGATGATCGCGCCCTGCGCCTTCATCGCGGCGATGGCTTCGTCGAGCACGCGGTCGGCGTTCGGCTCGGCGCCAGCCAGTGCGCGCACCACGCCGATGCGCTTGCCGCGCAGGCCGTTCGGGTCGAGGAACCGGGTGTAGTCGGTGGCGTGCCGGTCGGCATCCGCGGTGGCCGGGTCGCGCGGGTCGCTGCCGGCGATCACCGACAGCAGGGCGGCCGCGTCGGCGACGTCGCGCGCCATCGGGCCGGCGGTGTCCTGGTGCGTGCTGATCGGCACGATGCCGGCGCGGCTGACCAGGCCCAATGTGGGCTTGATGCCGACCAGGCCGTTCATCGAGGCGGGGCAGATGATGGAGCCGTCGGTCTCGGTGCCGATGGCGACCGTCGCCAGCCCGGCGGCCACCGCCGCGGCGGAACCCGCGCTGGAGCCGCACGGGTTGCGATCCAGCGCGTAGGGGTTCCGGGTCTGCCCGCCCACGGCGGTCCAGCCGCTGCTGGCGTGGGTGGAGCGGTAATTGGCCCATTCGCTGAGATTGGCCTTGCCGAGGATCACCGCGCCGGCCGCGCGCAGTTTCGCCGCCACGGTGGCGTCGTGCGGCGCCGGCGCACCGGCCAGCGCCAGCGAACCGGCAGTGGTCTGCTCGCGGTCGCCGGTGTCGATGTTGTCCTTCAGCAGCACGGGAATGCCGTACAGCGGGCCGTGCTGTTTCGTGCGTTTCGCATCGAGCGCGGCGGCGATCTTCAACGCGTCGGGGTTGGTCTGCAGCACCGAGTGCAGCGCGGGGCCGCGCCGGTCGATGCGCTGGATGCGCGCGAGGAATTCGCGTGTCAGCGTCGTGCTGCGGAGATGGCCGCCGTCCATGCGCTGCTGCAATTGGGCGATGGTGGCGTACTCGTCATCGTGCTGCTGCGCAGCCAGCGGCAGGCTGACGAGCAGGGCGGCGGCGAGCAGCGAGCGGGCGAACAGTCGGCGCATCACGGTACTTCCGATGGTTGCGACATGGTGTCGCGATGCGCGGAGCATAACCCGGCCGCATCGCGCGATCTGCCTATACTCCGGCGCATGAAGCCCTCCCTGTCCTCTCTGGCGCATGCCGCCGCCGTGCGCCTCGTGCCGTGCCTGATGGCGCTCGCCTTGCTGCCGTTGCCGCCGGCATTCGCGGCCGTGCCGGCGTCGTCGTCGAGCGCTGCCGCGCCGTCGGTGCCCGATACCCTGCAGCAGCGCATCGCCGCCTGCACCGCCTGCCATGGCGCGCACGGCGAGGGTTCGCCCGGCAGCGGCTTCTTTCCGCGATTGGCCGGCAAGCCGGCGGCCTATCTGGCCCGGCAGCTCGCCGACTTCCAGGCCGGGCTGCGCCAGTACGCGCCGATGGAATACACCGTGCGCGGCCTGAGCCCGGATTACCTGCGCGAGATCGCCGGTTATTTCTCGGCGCAGCAGGTGCCGTATGCGCGCTCGCCGTTGCCGCCCTTGCCCGCGCAGACGCTGCAGCGCGGCGAGCAACTGGTCACGCAGGGCGATTCCGCGCGCGGCGTGCCTGCCTGCTCGCGTTGCCACGGCAGCCAGCTGACCGGCGTGCAGCCGGACATCCCCGGACTCGTCGGTCTGCCTTACGACTACATCAGCGCGCAGCTTGGCGCGTGGCGCACGCACACCCGCGCCACCACGGCGCCGGACTGCATGGCCGAGGTGGCGAGCCGCCTGAGCGAGTCCGACATCACCGCCGTGGCGGCGTGGGTGTCCAGCCGCGCATTGCCCGCCGACATGCACGCGCAGCCCGCCGGCAGCGTGCGGCCGCCGCTGCGTTGCGGCGTGCTGGCCGGCCATGGAGACGGCACATGAGGCGGCTGTTGCGCGGCGTACTGGTGCTGATCCTGCTGGCGTTCGCATCGCTGGCCGCATGGCTGTGGCACCCGCTGGGGCATGCCGCCGTGCCGCGCAGCGCCAGTGCGGTAAGCGCGGCCAGCCTGCGCGATCCGGCCCTGATCGCGCGCGGCGCGGCGCTCGCCGGCGTCGGCGGTTGCGCCGCCTGCCATACCGCGCAGGGCGGTGCGCCGTACGCGGGCGGCCGCCGGCTGCCCACGCCGTTCGGCAGCATCGCCACGAGCAACCTCACACCCGATTCGGCCACCGGATTGGGCGACTGGAGTTTCGAGGATTTCTGGCAGGCCTTGCATGCCGGCATCGGCCGGCAGCGCGAGCCTTTGTATCCCGCGTTCCCGTACACCTCGTACACCCGGCTCACGCGCGACGATGCCTTGGCGATCTACGCCTACCTGCAATCGTTGCCGCCGGTGCGGCACGCGGACGAGCCGAACGGACTGGCGTTTCCGTACAGCATGCGCCGCCTGCTGGTCGCCTGGCGCGCGCTGTATTTCCGCGAAGGCACGTATCGGCCCGATGCGAAACGGACGGCCGAATGGAATCGCGGCGCCTACCTCGTGCAAGGCCTGGCCCACTGCAACGAATGCCATGCGCCACGCAATGCGCTGGGGGCGGTCATGCCGGATCGCTTGCTCGCCGGCGGAGAGATGCCCGCGCAGCACTGGTACGCGCCCGCGCTCGCCACGGGCGCCGGCGATGCGCGTGCGCGCGATATCGTCGACCTGCTCAAGACCGGGCAGTCGGCGCATGGCGCCGCCTTCGGCCCGATGGCCGACGTGGTGCGGCAGAGCACGCAATACATCGACGAGTCCGACTTGCACGCCATCGCCGATTACCTGTCCACCGTGCCGGTGCGTCCAATGGCGCTTGCCTCCGGCGCGGTGCCGGAGGCCGATCGCCTGGTGCAGCGGGGCACGGCGATCTACCGGCAGCGCTGCGCCGATTGCCACGGTGCCGACGGCCGCGGCGTGCCCGGCATCTACCCGCCGCTGGACGGCAATCCGTCGGTGGTCGAACCCAGTGGCATCGACGCCATCCGCGCGGTTCTGCTGGGCGGTTTTGCGCCCGCCACCGCGGCCAATCCGCGGCCGTATTCCATGCCCCCCTATGCGCAGCAGCTGGACGATGCCGATGTCGCCGCCGTGGTCAGCTACGTCCGCCAGGCGTGGGGCAATCGTGCCGGTGCGGTGAGCCCGCGGGACGTGGGCCGATACCGGCATACGCCGGAGGACTAGCGATTTGCGGCGATGCGGACGGGAGCGCGGCCGGCGACCTGCGATAATGCCGCGATGACTTCCCTCTCTTTCGATCTGCTCGCCACCGACGGCGCCGCCCGCCGCGGCCGGCTTTGCTTCCCCCGCGGCACGGTGGAAACGCCGGCCTTCATGCCGGTGGGCACCTACGGCTCGGTGAAGGCGATGACGCCGCGCGACGTGCGCGAGACCGGCGCCGGGATCATCCTCGGCAACACCTTCCACCTCTACCTGCGGCCCGGCCTGGAGATCGTGGAGAAGTTCGGCGGGCTGCACCGCTTCATCGGCTGGGACAAGCCCATCCTCACCGACTCCGGCGGCTTCCAGGTGTTTTCGCTGGCGCACCGGCGCAAGCTCACCGAGGAGGGCGTGACCTTCGCCTCGCCGGTGGACGGCTCGAAGGTGTTCCTGTCGCCGGAAGTGTCGATGCAGATCCAGCGCACGCTGGATTCCGACATCGCGATGATCTTCGACGAGTGCACGCCGTATCCGGCCACCGAAAAGGTGGCCTCCGACTCGATGGAACTCAGCCTGCGCTGGGCCGAGCGCTCGCGCCGCGCCTTCGACGACCTGCGCAATCCCAACAACCTGTTCGGCATCGTGCAGGGCAGCGTGTACGAACCGCTGCGGCGGCGCTCGGCCGAACGCCTGGTGGAGATCGGCTTCGACGGCTACGCGGTGGGCGGCCTCGCCGTGGGCGAGCCGGAGGAGGCGCGCAACCACACGCTGGATTTCACCGTGGACCTGCTGCCCAAGCACAAACCGCGCTACCTGATGGGCGTGGGCCGGCCCGAGGACATCGTGGCGGCGGTATGCCGCGGCATCGACATGTTCGACTGCGTGATGCCCACCCGCAACGCGCGCAACGGCTTCCTGTTCACCGCCGAAGGCACGTTGCGCATCCGCAACGCGAAATACGCCGATGACACGCGGGTGATCGAGGAAGGCTGCGACTGCCACGCCTGCGCCAACGGTTTCAGCCGCGCCTACCTGCGCCACCTCGACCGCTGCAACGAGATCCTCGGCAGCCAGCTCGCCACCATGCACAACCTCCGCCACTACCAGCGGCTGATGGCGGGCTTGCGCGAGGCGATCGCGGCGGGCCGGCTGGCGGACTTCGTGGCGGCCTTCCACGCGCGCCGGCAGGGCGCGGGCGCCGCGGCCTGATACTTTGCCGGGCTCGTCGCGGCCGCGGCTGCGTCCGCTGGCCGACGGAATGCCCGATTCGCCGTGCGGCGACCGGGAACGCATGGCATAATCCATGGTCTTTTATCGGGCGTTTGGCGGAAATCCCTGCCGGCGCCGTAACTTGCGAGACGAACCGATGAGTCTTCCGATGTCTTTCACGCTGGCCCAGGCCGCTCCGGGCGCCCAGGGCGGCGGCCTCTCCATGATTCTCATGATGGTGGCCGTGTTCGGCCTGATGTATTTCATGATGATCCGCCCGCAGATGAAGCGGCAGAAGGAGCACCGCACCATGGTCGCCGCCCTCGCCAAGGGCGACGAGGTGGTGAGCAACGGCGGCCTTGCCGGGCGCGTGGATGAGATCGGCGAGACCTTCATCACCATCGAGATCGCGCCGAACGTGAAGGTGAAGCTGCAGAAGGGCGCGGTGTCGCAGGTGCTGCCCAAGGGCTCGCTCAAGTCCGCCTGAGCCGCAAGGCTCGCGAGATAGGCTTTTACGAACAGTGCGGCCAAGGATGGCCGCTTCTTGATCGCCGCGGTCACGGATGACCGCAAAAACAAACCGGCGGCCACGGCAGGCCGGCCGACGTTTGCAACACGGATGGCTGCGAAAGGATTACCGATGAGCGATTTTCCACGCTGGAAGTACGCGCTGGTCGCACTGGCGATGCTGTTCGGCATCGTCTACGCGCTGCCGAACGCCTTCGTTCCGCTGCCGGCGGTGCAGGTCACCGCCGCCAACCAGGGGACCCCGCCGGTCGACGGCGCGCTGCGCCAGAAGGTGGCCGACGCGCTGGCCAAGGAGCACATCGCGACGGACGAACTGGTGGTGCAGGGCGACCACCTGCTCGCCACCTTCGCCAACGCCGACGTGCAGAAGAGCGGTGCGGACGCGATCAAGGCCTTGCTCGGCGATCCCTACACCGTGGCCTTCAAGCTGCAGTCCACGGTGCCGGGCTGGCTGACCGCCATCCACGCCAATTCCATGCCGTTGGGCCTGGACCTGCAGGGCGGCGTGCACTTCCTGATGCAGGTGGACCAGAGCGGCGTACTCGACAAGCTGGAGAACAGCTATGCGGACGACATCCGCAGCCAGCTGCGCGGCAAGAACATCCGCTACGAGTCGGTGACGCGCAGCACGGTGGCAGGGCAGGGCATCGTGGTGGTTCTGCGCTCGGCGGCCGACCGCTCCAGCGCGGCCGACCTGATCGCCGGCAACTCGCCCGACCTGGCGGTGACCGACGGCCCCAGCACCGGCGACCGCTACGTGCTGTACGCCGCGATCAAGCCGACCAAGCTGCGCGACATCGCGCTGGGCACGATCAAGCAGAACCTGGCCACGCTGCGCAACCGCATCAACGCGCTGGGCGTGACCGAGCCGCTGATCCAGCAGCAGGGCGAGGACCACATCGTGGTCGAGCTGGCCGGCGTGCAGGATCCCACCAAGGCGAAGCAGCTCATCGGCGCCACCGCCACGCTGGAATACCGCGCCAGCGACGGCTACCCCGGCGATGCGCGCGCGGTGGAAGCCGCCCAAAGCGGCAACATTCCGCCGGAAGACAACCTCTTCTATACCAGCCCCAACCTGGGCCACCTGCCCGTGCTGGTGGGCAAGCGCGCCATCGTCACCGGCGACCAGCTGGTGGATGCCAGCTCCGGCGTCGACCCGAACAACGGCACGCCTTCGGTGAACGTGACGCTGAACGCCAGCGGCGCGTCGAAGATGCAGGACTTCACCAACAACAACGTCGGCAAGCCGATGGCGGTGCTGCTCATCAACACCGTGTACGAGACCAGCACGGTCAACGGCAAGGAAGTGCGCACGCCCAAGACCACCACCGAGGTGATCAACGACGCGCAGATCCAGAGCCCGTTCGGCAAGCAGTTCTCCACCAACGGCCTGGGCAGCCCCAAGGAAGCCTCCGACCTGGCGCTGCTGTTGAAGAGCGGTGCGCTGGCTGCGCCGATGGACATCGTCGAGCAGTACGTGATCGGCCCCAGCCTCGGCGCGGAGAACATCAGGAAGGGCTTCGATGCGGTGATGCTCGGCCTCGGCCTGGTGCTGCTGGCGGCGGCGATCTACTACAAGCTGTTCGGCCTGGTCGCCGACATCGCGCTGTTCTTCAACCTGCTGATCCTGGTCGCGGTGATGTCGATGATCGGCGTCACGCTGACCATGCCGGGCATCGCGGGCATCGTGCTCACGCTGGGCATGGCGATCGACGCCAACGTGCTGATCTGCGAACGCGTGCGCGAGGAACTGCGCAACGGCTCCACGCCGCATGCGGCGATCCACGCCGGCTACGACAAGGCCTGGGCCACGATTCTCGATGCCAACGTCACCCACCTGATCGCGGCGCTGGCGCTGATGACGATGGGCACCGGCGCGATCCGCGGCTTCGGTGTGACGCTCGGCATCGGCATCCTGACCTCGATGTTCACTTCGGTGGTGATGACGCACGCGTTCACCGCGCTGATTCACGGCCGCCGCAAGCTCAAGACGCTGTCGGTGTAATCCCATGGAAATCTTCAACCACAACAGCAATATCCACTTCCTGCGCATCCGCGTGTTCAGCGTGGCGCTGGCCGTCGTGCTGATGATCGCCTCCGTCGCGGTCATCGCCACCCGCGGCCTGAACTACGGGCTGGACTTCACCGGCGGCGTGTCGCTGGTGGTGGACTACGCCCGGCCGGTGCAGACCGGCGACGTGCGCGACGCGCTGGACAAGGGCGGCATCGACAACACGGTGGTGCAGAGCGTGGGCGGCAGCCGCGAGGTGTCGATCCGCATGCAGCCGACCAAGGCGATGCTGGACGCCAAGGGCCAGGTGGACCTGGACAAGGTGGCCAGCATCGTGATGCAGCCGCTGAAAGCTGCCCGCAGCGACGCCACGCTGAAGAGCCGCTCCTCGGTCAGCGCCGAAGTCGGCGCGGAGCTGAAGAGCGACGGCATGGTCGCCGCGGTATTCGTGATACTCGGCATCATGGCCTACCTGTGGATCCGCTTCGAGCGCCGCTTCGCCATCGCCGCGGTGCTCACCGAAATCCACGACACGCTGGTGACGCTGGGCATCCTCGCGCTGGTGCGGCGCGAGTTCGACATGACCGTGCTGGCCTCGGTGCTGGCGGTGATCGGCTACTCCATCAACGACAAGGTGGTGGTGTTCGACCGTATCCGCGAACTGTTCCGCCTCGCGCGCAAGGCCGAGCCGGAGGAGATCCTCAACCGCTCGATCAACAGCACGCTGTCGCGAACCATCATCACCTCGCTGTTCACCGGCATCACCATGGCCGCGCTGTTCTTCTTCGGCGGCCAGGCGGTGCACAACTTCGCGATCACCATGCTGATCGGCATCGTGGTGGGCACGCTCTCCTCCATCTTCGTGGCCAGCCCGATCCTGCTGTGGCTGGGCGTGTCGAAGAAGGACCTGATGCCGGTGACCCGCGAGAACCCGGAGCTTGCGCGCCGGCCGTAAGGCCTCGCAGGCAAGTCGCCTCGTCCACGCGAACGGCCCGGGTTTCCCGGGCCGTTCCGTTTCGACAGCTTCAGCCTGCGAGCGCGGCGTCCAGTTCGGCCAGGCGCCCCGGCGTGCCGACGTCGGTCCAGCGGCCATGGTGCAGCGAACCGCCCAGCGCGTTGCGCGCCATCGCCGCTTCCAGCAGGGGGCGCAGCTTGAAGCGCGGCGGCCGGGCGTCTGCGCCGGGAGCGTCGCCCACCGCAACCTGCCAACCGTCCAGCAGTTCGCGGCGGAACACGCCGATGCCGCTGTAGGTGAGCCGCGGTTCGCCGTCGGCATGCAGCCGCCCTTGCGCGTCCAACCGGAAATCGCCGCCGGGATGGTGCGCGGGGTTGGCCACCATCAGCAGGTGGGCGAGGCCGTCCGGCTCGGCGGGCAGGCTGGCGAAGTCGGCGTCGCACCACACGTCGCCGCTGATCGCCAGCACCGGCTCCGGGCCCAGCATGGGCAGCGCGTTGAGCAGGCCGCCGCCGGTTTCCAGCGGCGTGCCGCCTTCGTACACGTAGCGGATGCGCAGGCCCCAGCGCGAGCCGTCGCCCAGGGTCTCGGGAAACTGTCCGGCGAGATGTGAAGTGTTGATCGCCACGTAGTTCACGCCGATCGCGGCGAGTTTCTCGAGGTGCCAAGCGATCAGCGGCTTGCCGCCCGCATGCAGCAGCGGCTTCGGCGTGCGTTCGGTGAGCGGCCGCATGCGCTCGCCCAGGCCGGCCGCGAAGATCAGCGCGTGCCTCATGCCTTTTCCGCCGCACCGGCGTGGAGACGGGGATCGGGATTGGCCAAGGTGAGATCGCGCTCGCCGGCATGCCGTTCCAGCAGCTCGGCGAAGGCCGCCAGCTCGGGATAACGGCGCGCCACGTCGATCACGTAGCGGTACACCTGCGGCACGTCCTTCAGGTAACCCGGCTTGCCGTCGCGGTACCACAACCGGTAGAACTGCCCGAGCACGCGCACGTGGCGGTGCAGGCCGGTGAGGTCGAACCAGCGCAGGAAGTGCGCCGCGTCGATGTTGCCGCCGATCAGGCCGGCCTTGCGCAGGCGCAGGCGGTACGACTCGACCCAGCCCTCCACGCGTTCGCGCGGCCATGCGATGTAGGCGTCGCGCAGCAGCGAGGCGAGGTCGTAGCTGAGCGGGCCGTGCAGCGCGCCCTGGAAGTCCACGATGCCGGGGTTGTTCCTGTCCGTCAGCAGCAGGTTGCGGCTGTGGTAGTCGCGATGCACGAAGACCTGCGGCTGCGACAGCGCGTTGCGCATGATTACGTCGAACGCCGCTTCGAGCACATCCCACTCGTCGCAGTCCGGCGTATGGCCGAGGTGGCGTTCGAGAAACCACGCGGGCATCACTTCCAACCCTTGCATCAGCAGGGTGTGGTCGAACGGCGGCAGCTCGTCGGCGGCCACCCGCGTCTGCATGACGAGCAGTGCGTCCATCGCGTCGCGGTAAAGCGCGTCGGCGTTGGCGTCGTTCAATTCCGCCAGATACAGCCGCGATCCCAGATCCTCGATCAGCAGAAAGCCCTGCGCCAGGTCGTGCGCCGCCACCTTCGGCACGTGCAGGCCGGCGGCAGCGAGGCGCGCGCCGATCGCCAGCCAGGGGCGCGGGTCTTCGCGTTCGGGCGGCGAATCCATCACGATCCAGCTTTGCCCCGCGTGCGCGGCGCGCCAATAGCTGCGGGAGCTGGCGTCGGCGGAGGCCGGCGCCAGGCTGAGCGAGGCATCGCCCAGCGCGCGGCGGGCCCAGGCGAGGCGGGCGGTGGCGCGGTCGTTGCGGTCGTGCATGAAGGACTTCGCGGGTGGGGACGCGGACAAGCTTAGAGCCTGCCCGCGTTTCCCGCGAATCAACTCAGGTTGTACGCCCGCTCCTCGTGCTCGGCGAGGTCCAGCCCCATCTGCTCTTGTTCCGCGTCCACGCGCAGGCCGATCACGCGGTCGACGAGTTTGAGGATCGCCCAGCTCAGCGCGGCGCTCCACACGATGGTGAAGCCGACGCCCTTGGCCTGGATCCACAACTGCAGCAGCGGCGACGTCACCGTGCCGAAGCCGCCGAGCTTCGGCGCGGCGAACGGGCCGGTGAGCAGGGCGCCGATGATGCCTGCGATGGCGTGCACGCCGAACACGTCCAGCGTGTCGTCGTAGCCCAGCCGGTACTTGAGGCGGGTGGCGGTGAAGAAGCACACCGCGCCCGCGGCGAGACCGATCAGCAACGCGCCGCCGGGGCCGCAGGTGCCGGCGGCAGGCGTCACCGCGACCAGTCCGGCCACCGCGCCGGAGGCGATGCCGAGCACGCTGGCGCGCTTGTGGATGGCCCACTCCATCGCGGTCCAGCCGATGGCGGCGGCGGCGGTGGCGATCTGCGTCACCAGCATCGCCATGCCGGCACTGCCGTTGGCGGCCACCGCGGAGCCGGCGTTGAAGCCGAACCAGCCCAGCCACAGCAGGCTGGCGCCGATCACCGTGTAGCCGAGGTTGTGTGGCGGCATGTGCGTGTGCGGCCAGCCGCGGCGCTTGCGGACAACCAGGCAGGCGACCAGGCCGGCGATGCCCGCGTTGATGTGCACCACGGTGCCGCCGGCGAAGTCGAGCACGCCCATGTCGCCGAGCAGCGAGCCGGGGCCGCTCCACACCATGTGCGCCATCGGCAGGTAGACCACGGTGAGCCACAGGCCGCTGAACACCAGCATGGCGCTGAACTTCATGCGTTCGGCGAAGGCGCCGATGATGAGCACCGGCGTGATGATCGCGAAGGTCAGCTGGAACATCACGAACACGCTTTCGGGCACGGTCTGGTAGCGCGAGTCGGGCGTGAGCCCAGCCAGCATCGCGCGATCCAGCCCGCCGACGACGGAGTGCCAGCCGGTGACGCCGGCCTGCATGCCCTCGGTGCTGAAGGCCAGCGAGTAGCCGTAGAACACCCACAGCACGGTCACCAGCGCGGTGATGGCGAAGCACTGCATCATCACCGACAGCAGGTTCTTGGCGCGCACCATGCCGCCGTAGAACAGCGCGACGCCGGGTATCGTCATCATCAGCACCAGCATCGACGCGACCAGCATCCACGCCGTGTCGCCGCTGTCCACGCGTGCCGGCGGCGTACCCTGCGCGAACGCCGGCGCGGCCAGCGCCAGCAGGCCGCAGGCCGCCGTCAGGCGCGCCATCGTGCGCGCCTGACGGCGGCCAGTCCCGAACCGCAGATCAAAGCGCGTCATCGTCCACCTCCTGCGTGCGGATGCGGATGGCCTGTTGCAGCGGATGGACGAAGATCTTGCCGTCGCCCACCTTGCCGGTGCGCGCGGCGCCGGCGATGGCCTCGATCACGCGGTCGAGCTGCTCGTCGGTCACGGCCAGCTCGATCTTGATCTTGGGCAGGAAGTCCACGACGTATTCCGCGCCGCGGTACAGCTCGGTATGGCCGTGCTGGCGGCCGAAGCCCTTGACCTCGGTGACGGTCATGCCGTGCACGCCGGCCTCGGCCAGCGCTTCGCGTACCTCGTCGAGCTTGAATGGTTTGATGATGGCGGTGATCCACTGCATGCGCTTGCTCCGGCGGAAGGCTCGAAGGCCATTCAGCAGGATGCGTGCCAGCCGCGCGAGGCCGGCGTATGGCCGTTTGGACGGCCGAACGCCGCCCGCAGGGGCGGGGCTGGTGCAAGGATTGCCTGTTGTTGGTGCAATGCGGCGCGGCCGGGGCCGCGCCGGTGGGGCGGCGTCAGCCCTTCAGCTTTTCCGCCTGCTCGCGCATCGCCGCGAGCTGGGTGTTCCAGTCCACGATGCGCTGGCGCTCCTGCGCCACTACCTCGGCCGGTGCGTTGGCGACGAAGTTGGCGTTGCCGAGCTTGCCTTCGCATTTCTTGATCTCGCCAGCGACGCGGGCGATTTCCTTGGCGAGGCGGGCCTGCTCGGCGCCGAGGTCGATCAGCCCGGCCAGCGGGATCAGCACGCGCAGCGAGCCGACCACGGCGGCCGCGGCGGCGGGTTCCGCCGCGCCCGGCTCGATCCATTGCGGTGTTTCGGTGCGGGCGAGGAAGGCGATCTGCGCGGCGAACTTCGCGGCCCGTGCGCGATCCGCGGCCTCGCCATCGGCGAGCAGCAGCGGGATGGTCTTGCCCGGCGCGATGTTCATTTCCGAGCGGATCTTGCGGATGCCGGAAAGCACCGCCTTGAACCACTCGATCTCGGCGCTGGCCGCGTCGTCGGCCGGGAAATCCGTCGCCTGCGGATAGCGGCGCGCGTACACGCTGGCCTCGTCCAGTCCGAGGCGCGGTGCCACGTTCTGGTAGATCTCCTCGGTGATGAACGGGATCACCGGATGCAGCGCGCGCAGCACCGCTTCCAGCACCACCAGCAGGGTGTGGCGCGTGGAGGCGGCGGCTTGCGCGTCATCGCCGTTGAGCGCGGGCTTGGCGAGCTCCAGGAACCAGTCGCAGTACTCGTTCCACACGAATTCGTACAGCGCCTGCGCCAGGTGGTCGAAGCGGTACGAGGCGAAGTGCTGTTCGACCTCGGCCAGGGTCTGCCCGAGGCGGGTGAGGATCCAGCGCTCGGCCTCGGTGGCCGGTGCGCCCGCGGGCGCGGCGATGCGGCCTTCGGGCAGGTTCATCAGCACGAAGCGTGCGGCGTTCCACAGCTTGTTGCAGAACGCCTTGTAGCCCTCGGCGCGCTTGAGGTCGAAGTTGATGGTGCGGCTGTAGCTGGCCAGCGCGGCGAAGGTGAAGCGCAGCGCGTCGGTGCCGATGGCCTTGATGCCGTCGGGGTAGTCCTTGCGGATGCGCTTTTCCACCTTCTCGCGCACCTGCGGGATCAGCAGCGACTTGGTGGATTTCTCCACCAGCGGCTCCAGCGCGATGCCGTCGATCAGGTCCAGCGGGTCCAGCGTGTTGCCCTTGGACTTGGACATCTTCTGGCCTTCGGCGTCGCGCACGATGGCGTTGATGTACACCTCGCGGAACGGCACCTGGCCGGTGAAGTATTTGGTCGCCATCACCATGCGCGCGACCCAGAAGAAGATGATGTCGAAGCCGGTCACCAGCACCGCGCTGGGCAGGAAGATCCTGTCGGCCTGCCAGTCTGCGACGATTTCGCCGCGCTCGTTCTGCACCGGGCCGTTGGCCGGCCAGCCCAGCGTGGAGAACGGCCACAGCGCGGAGCTGAACCAGGTGTCGAGCACGTCCTCGTCTTGTTTCAGCGCGCCTGCCGGCGCGACGGTGGCATGCGCGCGCGCATCGGCCTCGTCTTCGCCCACGAAGATGTTGCCCTGCTCGTCGTACCACGCCGGGATGCGGTGGCCCCACCACAGCTGGCGGCTGATGCACCAGTCCTGGATGTTGTCCAGCCACTGCGTATAGGTAGTGCTCCAGTTCTCCGGCACGAATTTGATTTCGCCGGAGCGCACCGCATCCAGCGCCGGTTCGGTGATCGCCTTGCGGCCGCCCGGACGGCCATCCGTCTGGACGTCCGAGGTGAGGTCGACGAACCACTGGTCGGTGAGCATCGGCTCGATCACCGCGTCCGAACGCTGGCTCACCGGCACCTGCAGCTTGTGCGGCTTGGTTTCGACCAGCAGGCCGGCGGCTTCGAGGTCGGCCAGCACGCGCTTGCGCGCGTCGTAGCGGTCGAGGCCGCGATAGGCCTCCGGCGCGTTGTCGCTGACCTTGGCGTCGAGCGTGAAGATGGTGATCGGCGCGAGCCTGTGGCGTTGGCCGATGGCGTAGTCGTTGAAATCGTGCGCCGGAGTGATCTTCACGCAGCCGGTGCCGAACTCGCGGTCCACGTAGTCGTCTGCAATTACCGGAATCTCGCGGTTCGACAGCGGCAGCTTCAGCGTCCTGCCGACGAGGTGCGCGTAGCGCTCGTCCTCGGGGTGCACGGCCACGGCGACGTCGCCCAGCATGGTTTCCGGGCGGGTGGTGGCGACCACCAGCGACTCGTCGCTGCCGCTCACCGGATAGCGGATCGACCACATATGGCCGTCGCGCTCGACGTTGTTCACCTCAAGATCGGAAACGGCGGTGCCCAGCACCGGGTCCCAGTTCACCAGACGATTGCCACGGTAGATCAGGCCGGCGCGGTACCACTCCACGAACACCTTGCGCACGGCGGCGGAGAGGCCTTCGTCCATGGTGAAGCGTTCGCGCGACCAGTCGGCGGCGGTGCCGAGGCGGCGCATCTGGTTCGTGATGGTGGAGCCGGATTGCTCCTTCCACTGCCACACGCGCTCGACGAACGGCTCGCGGCCGAGGTCGTGGCGCGTCTGGCCCTGCGCGGCGAGCTGGTTCTCCACGATTTTCTGTGTGGCGATGCCGGCGTGGTCGGTGCCTACCTGCCACAGCACGTTCATGCCGTGCATGCGCTGATGGCGCACCAGCATGTCCATCACGGTCTGCTGGAACGCATGGCCCATGTGCAGGGTGCCGGTGACGTTGGGCGGCGGCAGCAGGATGCAGTAGGGCTCGCCCTGGCCGGACGGCTTGAACGCGCCGCTGGCCTCCCAGCGGGCATACCACGTCGACTCGATCTGGGCGGGTTCGAAACTCTTTTCCATGATGGCTCGCGATGGCGCGCCGCTGGCGGCGGCGTCGATCAGGTGGCTAAACGCACATTGTACGGGGCGATGCGCGGGGCGCCAAAGCGGCTCAGCCCAACCTGGCCGTGATCACGTAGGCGGCGATGGCGCAGGCGCTGGCGACGTTCATGGAGGAGTTCTCGCCACGCATCGGGATGTGCACGGTGGCGTCCGAGGCATCCAGCAGCGCCTGGCAGACGCCCGCGCTCTCGTTGCCGACGACCAGGCAGATGCGCTCGCCGGGTGCGACGGGGAGCCGGTCGAGGTCGATGCTGGCGGAGCTGATCTCCAGGCTGACGATGCGGTAGCCGGCCTGCTTCAGCATGGCCATCACCGCCATCGGATCGTCCGCCTGCACGAACGGCACGCGCTGCTCGGTGGTGCGTGCCGCCTTGCGCGCCTTGGGGTGTGCGAGCGGGCAGGTGCGGCCGGTGAGGAAGACCTTCTCGATGCCCAGCGCCTCGGCGACGCGGAACAGGTTGCCCACGTTGGCGGGGCGCTGCACGTTGTACAGGAGCAGGCAAAGCGCGTGCCCGGCGGGCGAAGCACGGTGGGCGCGGTGGTCGAGCTGCGTGTTCGACATGCGTCGCCCGCGCGGCGGTCAGCGGCGGTGCCGGTTGATGGTGTCGCGCAGTTCCCGCGTCGCGGCGCGCGCCGCCTGCGCGAAATCCTCGCCGTGGCCGGCGTAGAGGATGGCACGCGAGGACGAGATCATCAGGCCGGTGCCGGCGGCGGTGAGGCCATGCTGAAGCACAGCTGCCACGTCGCCGCCCTGCGCGCCGATGCCGGGCACCAGCAGCGGCATGTCGCCGACCACGGCGCGCACCTTGCCGAGTTCTTCCGGCCAGGTGGCGCCGGTGACCAGGGCGCAGTTGCCGTGCGCGTTCCAGTCGCGTGCGATGGTTTCGGCCACGCGCAGGTAGAGCGGGGCACCGCCGCAGTCCAGCGCCTGGAAATCCGCACCGCCGGGGTTGGAGGTGCGGCAGAGCAGGATCACGCCCTTGTCGGCGCGCTCGAGGAACGGCGCGATGGAGTCGCGGCCGAGGTAGGGATTCAGCGTCACCGCGTCCGCCCGGTAGCGCTCGAACGCTTCGCTGGCGTAGTGCTGCGCGGTGCTGCCGATGTCGCCGCGCTTGGCGTCGAGGATCACCGGCACGTCGGGGTGCTTGTCGTGGATGTGCGCGATCAGGCGCTCCAGCGCGTCCTCGGCGCGCAGCGCGGCGAAGTGCGCGATCTGCGGCTTGAACGCGCACACGAGATCGGCGGTGGCGTCGACGATGTCGCGGCAGAACTCGAATACCGCGTCGGGGCGGCCCTTGAGGTGCGCCGGGAATTTTGCGGGTTCGGGGTCGAGGCCGACGCAGACGAGGGAGTCATGCCCAGTCCATGCGTGCTGCAGGGATTGCATGAAGTGCATCGGAATCTCCTCGCTGCTTTTTATTCCCTCTCCCCTGTGGGGAGAGGGTTAGGGTGAGGGGGCAATCTTGCGTTGCCGCATGATGGTGGTGCTGTTCTTCTGGAGGTCGGGACCAGTCGTGGCCCCTGACCTCGATCCTCTCCCCTGCAGGGGGAGGAGGCAAACGCAAGGAGCGCGCTTAAGCCAGTTTCTTGTATTTCACCCGGTGCGGCCTGGCCGCCTCGTCGCCCAGGCGGCGCTTCTTGTCCGCCTCGTACTCGTTGTAGTTGCCGGGGAAGAACTCCACGTGCGAGTCGCCCTCGAACGCGATGATGTGCGTGGCGATGCGGTCGAGGAACCAGCGGTCATGCGAGATCACGATCGCGCTGCCTGGGAATTCCAGCAGGGCGTCTTCCAGCGCGCGCAGGGTTTCCACGTCGAGGTCGTTGGACGGTTCGTCGAGCAGCAGCACGTTGCCGCCCTGCAGCAGGGTCTTGGCCATGTGCAGGCGACCGCGTTCGCCGCCGGACAGGCTGCCGACGATCTTCTGCTGATCGGTGCCCTTGAAGTTGAAGCGGCCGATGTAGGCGCGCGACTGGATCTCGAAGTTGCCGATGGTGAGGATGTCCGAACCGCCGGAGACTTCCTGCCACACGTTGTTCTTCGGGTCGAGCGCGTCGCGCGACTGGTCGACGTAGGCCAGCTTGGTGGTGTGGCCCAGCTTCACTTCGCCGGAGTCGGGCTGCTCCTTGCCCATGATCATCTTCATCAGGGTGGATTTGCCGGCGCCGTTGGGGCCGATCACGCCGATGATTGCGCCCGGCGGCACCTTGAACGAGAGGTCTTCGATCAGCACGCGGTCGCCGAACGACTTGGTGACGTTCTTGAACTCGATCACTTCCTGGCCCAGGCGCTCGCCCGGCGGGATGAAGATCTCGTTGGTCTCGTTGCGGCGCTGGTAGTCGACCGAGTTCAGTTCCTCGAAGCGGGCCAGGCGCGCCTTGCCCTTGGACTGGCGGCCCTTGGCGGCCGAACGCACCCATTCCAGTTCCTTCTCGATCGCCTTCTGGCGCGACTTCTCCTGGTTGGCTTCCTGCTTCAGGCGCGCGTCCTTCTGCTCCAGCCACTCGGTGTAGTTGCCCTTCCACGGGATGCCGCGGCCGCGGTCGAGTTCGAGGATCCACTCGGCGGCGTTGTCGAGGAAGTAGCGGTCATGGGTGACCGCCACCACGGTGCCGGGGTAGTCGTGCAGGAACTGCTCCAGCCAGTCGACGGACTCGGCGTCGAGATGGTTGGTGGGCTCGTCCAGCAGCAGCATGTCCGGCTTGGACAGCAGCAGGCGGCACAGCGCCACGCGGCGCTTCTCGCCGCCGGACAGCGGGCCGACCTTGGCGTCCCACGGCGGCAGGCGCAGCGCGTCGGCGGCCACTTCGAGCTGGCGTTCCAGCGCGTGGGCGTCGTTCGCGGCCAGGATGCCTTCCAGTTGTTCCTGCTCCTTGGCCAGCGCGTCGAAGTCGGCGCCTTCCTCGGCGTAGGCGGCATAGACCTCCTCCAGCCGCTTCTGCGCGTCGAGGATCACCGACACGCCTTCCTCGACCACTTCGCGCACGGTCTTTTCCGGGTTCAGGTCCGGCTCCTGCGCCAGGTAGCCGACCTTGGTGCCGGGTTGTGCGCGCGCCTCGCCCTGAAAGTCCTTGTCCACGCCGGCCATGATCTTCAGCACGGTGGACTTGCCCGCGCCATTGACACCGAGCAGGCCGATCTTGGCGCCGGGGAAGAAGCTCAGCGAGATGTCCTTGATGATCTGGCGCTTCGGGGGAACGATCTTGCTGACCCCGTTCATGGTGTAGATGTATTGCATGGGTGCTCCTGGAGGCGGCCCGCTGGCCGCTGCAGCGGCCCGGCACAGGTATAGGGAATCAAAGACCGCCAATTATCGCCGATGGGGCCTGTTCCCGCCATGGCGGGCGCATCTTCGCCGCGCGCTGGCAGAATGGCCGCCTTGCCGATTCCGGATCCGCCGCCGATGCCCGCCGCCTGGTCGCTGCCCCTGCTTATCTTCGTCTCGTTCGCCGCCGGCGTGCAGAACGCGCTGGCGGGCGGGGGCTCGTTCATGACGTTCCCGGCGCTGCTGTTTGCCGGCCTCGACCCGCGCGCGGCGAACATCGCCTCGACCATTGCGCTGTTTCCTGGGCAGGTGACCACCGGGCTGGCGGGGCGCAAGCAGGTTTCCGGGGCCGAAGGCCTGTCGTTCCGCACGCTGTTCTGGATCAGCCTGGTCGGCGGCGCAGCCGGTGCGGTGCTGCTGCTGGTGACGCCGGTCAGCGTGTTCACCCGGCTGGTGCCGTTTCTGGTGCTGTTCGCCACCGTGGTGTTCGCCTGGGGCAGCTTTTTCCGCAAGCCGCGCAAGGAGGGCGAGCCGCCCGCGCTGGGACGCAAGGCGGCGCTGCTGGCGCAGGCCGGCATTGCCGTCTACGGCGGCTACTTCGGCGCCGGCATCGGCATCCTGATGCTGGCGGCGCTGACCGCGGCGGGGCTGGCGGTGCGCGTGGCCGGCGCCACCAAGAACGTGCTGGCGTCGGTGATGAACGCGGCCGCGGTGGTGATCTTCCTGATCCAGGCGCACACCCTGCCGTGGCTGCTGATCGCCTGCGTGGCGGTGCCGGCCATCGTCGGCGGCCAGATCGGCGCCTTCCTGCTGCGCCGGGTCAACGAAAAGGTGCTGCGGGTGGTCGTGGTGTGCATCGGCGTGGCGCTGACCGTCGGCCTGTTCGTGAAGCAGTAGTGGCGCCCGGATGGCCATTCGCGGCTGAGTTATCATGGGAGACCCTCTCCAACCCCGCACCCCACGAGGCTCGAATGTTCCCGAAGGACTGCACCATCGCCGGCTACGACCCCGAACTGGCCCAGGCCATCGCCGATGAGGGCCGCCGCCAGGAGGACCACGTCGAGCTGATCGCCTCGGAGAACTACGCCAGCCCGCGCGTGATGGAGGCCCAGGGCTCCAAGCTCACCAACAAGTACGCCGAGGGTTATCCGGGCAAGCGCTACTACGGCGGCTGCGAATACGTGGACGTGGCCGAGAAGCTGGCCATCGACCGCGTGAAGCAGCTGTTCGGCGCCGACTATGCCAACGTGCAGCCGCACTCCGGCTCGCAGGCCAACCAGGCGGTGTACTTCGCCCTGCTGCAGCCGGGCGACACCATCCTGGGCATGAGCCTGGCCCACGGCGGCCACCTCACCCACGGCGCCAAGGTCAACGCTTCCGGCAAGCTGTTCAACGCCGTGCAGTACGGCGTGGACGCCAACGGCATCGTCGACATGGACGAGGTCGAGCGCCTCGCCGTCGAGCACAAGCCGAAGATGATCGTGGCCGGCTTCAGCGCCTACTCGCAGGTGCTGGACTGGGCGCGCTTCCGCGCCATCGCCGACCAGGTCGGCGCCTACCTGTTCGTGGACATGGCCCACGTCGCCGGCCTGGTCGCCGCGGGCGTCTACCCCAGCCCGCTGCCGCATGCGCACGTGGTCACTTCCACCACCCACAAGACCCTGCGCGGCCCGCGCGGCGGCATCATCGTCGCCAGCAACCAGGGCATGGGCGAGGCGGCCGAGGAGATCGCCAAGAAGCTGCAGTCCATCGTCTTCCCCGGTATCCAGGGCGGCCCGCTGATGCACGTGATCGCGGCCAAGGCGGTGGCCTTCAAGGAAGCGCTGGAGCCGGCCTTCAAGGACTACCAGGCGCAGGTGGTGAAGAATGCGAAGGCGATGGCCAAGACCATCATCGCGCGCGGCTACAAGATCGTCTCCGGCGGCACCGAGAACCACCTGATGCTGATCGACATGATCGGCAAGGGCGTCACCGGCAAGGACGCGGAAGCGGCGCTTGGCAAGGCGCACATCACGGTCAACAAGAACGCCGTGCCGAACGACCCGCAGAAGCCCTTCGTCACCTCCGGCCTGCGCGTCGGCACGCCCGCCGTCACCACCCGTGGTTACCTCGAGGCCGACTGCGTGGACCTGGCCAACTGGATCTGCGACGTGCTCGACGCGCCGGCCGACGAAGCGGTGATCGCCGCCGTGCGCGCCAAGGTCGAGGCGCAGTGCAAGAAGTACCCGGTGTACGGTTGAGCGCGTTTGCGCCGAAGCTAGTGTTTGCGGGGCTGTTTATGGCCTCGTCGGTCATGCTGATGGCTGAACCTGTCCGGTCACCCAGTGATGAGGTGACCGCATGGATGCATGCGCACGGGGTTGCCCGCCTTTGCGTCAGGGTAGAGGTTCGAGACAAGAACCCTGCTATGGCTCGGCTGCTGACGTCTTCGGGCGATGCCTCAACGGATACGCGGATACTCGAAGTCGTGCGCGAAGCGGGAACGACTTCGCACGGATTGGAAGGGCAAACATTTCCGCGTTACTCGATCTCGCCACAGGAGGTGACATGGGCATTCAACGACATGGGCTCAAAAGGCGTAGTTTTGGGATGTAACCCATCGGAATAAGTACTGGTTCAAATCATGCACTGTCCCTTCTGCCAGCACGAAGACACCCGCGTGATCGACTCGCGGCTCGCCGAAGACGGCGCCACCGTGCGCCGCCGCCGCGAGTGCCCGCAATGCGGCGAGCGCTTCAACACCTTCGAGACGGCGGAGCTCAAGCTGCCGGCCATCGTGAAGAGCGGCGAGCGGCGCGAGGCCTTCGACGAACGCAAGCTGCGCATCAGCTTCGAGCGTGCGTTGCAGAAGCGCCCGGTGGCCAGCCACGACGTGGACGGCGCGGTGCGCGAGATCGTCAACGACCTGCGCCGCAGCGGCGAGCGCGAGGTGCCCTCGCGCCAGTTGGGCGAACTGGTGATGCGCGAGCTGAAGAAGCTCGACCAGGTGGCCTACGTGCGCTTCGCCTCGGTCTACCGCAAGTTCGAGGACGTGCAGGCCTTCCTCGAGGAAATCGCGCGGTTGGAACACGACCTGCCCGAGCTGGAGAAGCTGCAACTCTCGCTGCTGGCCAGCGAACGCTCCGAGCCGCGCCGCAGCCGCAAGAGCTGATTTTCCCCCTCTGCCCTGCGGGGAGAGGGTCGGGGTGAGGGGGCGACCTTGCCTCGACACATCTTCAAGGCATGCTCCGATGCGGCATTATCGCCAGCCCCGTCCACTCACCTCAGCCCTCTGCCCGGAGGGGAGAGGAAGGCCCGCATGAACTTCACCGCTGCCGACCACCGACACATGGCGCACGCGCTGCGCCTTGCCGAGCTCGGCCTGTACACCACCCAGCCCAACCCGCGCGTGGGCTGCGTGATCGCACATGGCGATGACGTGGTCGGCAGCGGCTGGCACCGGCGCGCGGGCGAGCCGCATGCGGAGGTGCATGCGCTGCGCGCGGCCGGCGAACGTGCGCGCGGCGCCACCGCCTACGTGACGCTGGAACCCTGCGCGCACCACGGCCGCACGCCGCCCTGCGCCGATGCGCTGGTCGCCGCCGGCGTGACGCGCGTGGTGGTGGCGGCGGAAGACCCGTTCCCGCAGGTGGCCGGTCGCGGCATCGAAAAACTGCGCACCGCCGGCATCGCCGTGGACACCGGCCTGCTGCGCGACGAGGCGCGCGAGTTGAACATCGGTTTCTTCAGCCGCATCGAGCGCGGTCGTCCGTTCATGCGCGTGAAGCTGGCGATGAGCCTGGATGGCCGCACCGCGCTGGCCAACGGCGAATCGAAGTGGATCACCGGCGAAGCCGCACGTGCCGACGTGCAGCGCTGGCGCGCGCGCAGCAGCGCCATCCTCACCGGCAGCGGCACCGTGCTGGCGGACGACCCGCACCTCACCGTGCGGCTGCCGGATGGCGAAGCCTTTGTGCCGCCGCTGCGCGTGGTGCTCGATCGCCGGCTGCGCACGCCGGCCGGCCGTCACGTGCTGGATGGCGCCGCGCCCACACTCCTGCTGCATGCGGCCGATGCTTCGTGCGGCGACGACCGCTTCGTCCATGCCGAACGTGCCGCCACGGCGGTGCAAGGCGATGCGCTCGACCTGCGCGCCGTGCTGGCCCTGCTGGCGCGGCGCGGCTGCAACGAGGTGCATGTCGAGGCCGGACCGACCCTGTGCGGCGCCCTGTTCGCGGCGGGGCTCGTGGACGAGCTTCTGTTGTATGTGGCACCGGTGCTGCTGGGTGATGCAGCGCGACCATTGCTCGCGCTGCCGCCGCTCGCCGACATGGCCGCTCGCTGGAAGCTGCGCCTGGTCGACCAGCGCATGCTGGGCCAGGATCTTCGTCTGCGGTTTCGCCCGTTGCCTTGAGCTTTGCCTGCGCGCGTGCACGCAGCGTTTCCCTGGCGCACCGGGGAGGGCATTCGCGGAACTGCTAGAATGCGCGGGCCGGTTCGCCGGCAAGCGTCTTCAGGGCGGGGCGGAATTCCCCACCGGCGGTAGGCCCTTCGGGGCGAGCCCGCGAGCGCCTTTGCCCCGTGGCAAAGGGTCAGCAGATCCGGTCGAATGCCGGAGCCGACGGTCAGGCCAATCCGGTTCGCCGGGGCGGTCCACAGTCCGGATGAAAGAAGACGGTTCGACGCGCGGCCCTGCCGTGCGGCGGCCTCATGCCTTGGGGCGTTCCCGTTCGTTTCCACGGAGAACGTTTCATGATCCTGTCTGCTTCCCGAATCGCGGCCGCCTTCCGCCGGAAGGTGCGCTGATGTTCACCGGCATCATCCAGACCGTGGGCCGCATCGCGCGGCTGGAACCGCGCGGCGGTGACCTGCGCCTGCATGTCGACACCGCCGATCTCGACCTTGCCGACGTGCAGCTCGGCGATTCCATCGCCGTGTCCGGTGTGTGCCTCACCGCGGTGGCGCTGCAGGCGCGCGGCTTCGCGGCCGACGTCTCCAACGAGACGCTGTCGCTCACCACCCTGGGCGGCCTCAAGGCCGGCGACCCGGTGAACCTGGAGAAGGCGCTGCGCCTGGCCGACCGCCTGGGCGGGCACCTGGTGTCCGGCCACGTCGACGGCCTCGGCAAGGTGGTGTCGGTGGCGCCCGACGGCCGTTCGCAACGCTGGACCTTCGAGGTGCCCGCGGGCCTTGCCCGCTACATCGCCGCCAAAGGCTCGGTGTGCATCGACGGCACCAGCCTCACCGTCAACGAAGTCGCCGGCCAGCGCTTCGGCGTCAACCTGATCCCGCACACCGTCGAGTGCACCACCTTCCACGCGAAGCGCGCGGGCGACGCGGTGAACATCGAGGTGGACGTGATCGCGCGCTACGTCGAGCGGCTGATCGGCGGCGGCGAGGCGTCCGGCATCGACGTCGACTTCCTCAAGCAGCACGGCTTTGCCTGACCCGTACATCGTCATTCCGGATACCTCCATGCCCTTCAACACCATTCCCGAAATACTCGATGACATCCGCGCTGGCCGCATGGTCGTGATCCTCGACGACGAGGACCGCGAGAACGAGGGCGACATCGTGATGGCCGCGCAGATGGTGCGGCCGGAAGACGTCAACTTCATGGTGCGCGAAGCGCGCGGCCTGCTGTGCCTCACACTTACCGAGCAGCGCACGCGCCAGCTCGGCCTGCGTCCCATGGTCAGCGACAACACCTCGCCGTACCACACCAACTTCACCGTTTCGATCGAGGCGGCCGAAGGCGTCACCACCGGCATTTCGGCGCACGACCGTGCGCGAACCATCCAGGTGGCGGTGAAGTCGGACGCGAAGCCGCAGGATCTCTCGCAACCCGGCCACATCTTTCCGCTTACCGCGCAGCCCGGCGGCGTGCTCACCCGCGCCGGCCACACCGAGGCGGGCTGCGATCTGGCCGCGCTGGCCGGGCTGGAGCCGGCGTCGGTGCTGATCGAGATCCTGCACGAGGATGGCTCGATGGCGCGCCGCCCCGAGCTGGAGATCTTCGCCGCGAAGCATGGCCTCAAGATCGGCACCATCGCCGACCTGATCCGCTACCGGCTGGAGACTGAGAAGACCATCCAGCGCGTGCACGAGGAAGACGTCGACACCGAGTTCGGCCCGTTCCGGCTGATCGCGTGGCGCGACGCGATCCGCCACGGCCTGCACTACGCGCTGGTGCGCGGCACGGTGGACGACGGCGCGCCGGTGCTCAGCCGCGTGCACGTGCGCAATACCTTGTCCGACGTGCTGCACCTCACGCGCGACGACCTTGGCCTCACCGTCACCAGCGCCTTGCGCCGCATCGCCGACGAAGGGCGCGGCGTGCTGCTGGTGCTTTCCGGCGAGGACACGCCGGAGGCGCTGTTGGCCCGGCTCAAGCGCCAACCCGCCACGCTGGAGCCGGAGGCCGTGCAGCAGCAGGAATGGCGCCAGCTCGGCCTGGGCGCGCAGATGTTGGCCGATCTCGGCGTGCACAAGCTGCGCGTGCTGGGCACGCCGCGCAAGCTGGTGGGGCTGGGCGGTTTCGGACTGGAAGTGGTCGAGTACGTGTAATCGTCCTGGCCGCTGATGCCGCAGCGTCCGGCCCGATTTGCGCCGGGTGCCGCCATGTCGTTGCCACGACGGAGCGGCCATACTTGCATGGCGATACTGGCCTGGGTGCAGCCAATGCGGTGCCTTGTCCGTCCAATGGCAATGGGAGCGCGAGTGAATACCGACGTCGAGATTCGTTCCGCCCACGCGGGAGATGCCGAGCAGGTCGCGGCATTGATCCGGCAGTTGGGTTACGCGATGGAGCCAGACACGCTGCGCGTGAAGTTGACGCAGTTGGCTACGAGCGGGGCCGACCAAGTGTTCGTGGCGGAATCCGAAGGGCGCCTGCTCGGTTGCCTGGGCTTGCATGCGGTGCCGCTGCTCCATGCCGAGGGAACGCTTGGACGGCTGACCACGCTGGTGGTCGACGAAGCGCACAGGGGGCGAGGTATCGGCCACGCACTGGTGATGGCCGCGCATGCCTGGTTCAAGGCGGCGGGCTGCACGCGCTTCGAGGTCACCAGCGGCGATCATCGCGAGAGGGCGCATCGCTTCTACGAACGGCTGGGCTACCTGCGCCAGGGGCAGCGGCTGACGATGGTGGCCGCATGAGCACGCCGCGCGTCCGCTTGATCGCCCCCTCCGGTTATCCGCACGACCGCGCCGCGATGGCGCGCGGCGTAACCCGCCTGCGCGAAGCGGGCAGCACGGTGGATGGCCTGGACGTGCTGGAGCGCACCGAACTGCGCTACGCCGGCAGCGATGCCGAACGCGCCGGCGACATCAATGCGCTGGCCGCGCTGGACAGCTTGCCGGACATCGCGCTGGCGATACGCGGCGGCTACGGCGCGACGCGCCTGCTGGAACACCTGCACTACGACGCGCTGCGCGAACGCCTGTCGGGCACGCACACTGTGCTGGTGGGCCACAGCGATTTCACCGCGATCCAGTTGGCGCTGTACGCGAAAAGTGGGTTGGTCACGTTCGGCGGCCCAATGCTTGGCCCCGATTTCGGTGCGGAAACGCCGAGCGCGCTGACCCTGCCGCATTTCTGGCAGACCGTGCGTGCGTCGCAGGGTCATGCCGAGTGGAGCAGCAGCGGCGAGCATGCGCTGGATCTCGAAGGTCCGCTGTGGGGCGGCAACCTCGCGATGCTGTGCAGCCTGCTCGGCACGCCGTATTTCCCGCGCATCGACGGCGGCATCCTGTTCGTGGAGGACGTGGGCGAGCCGCCGTTCCGCATCGAGCGGCTGCTGTACCAGCTGCATCTTTCGGGCGTTCTGGGTCGGCAGCGCGCGCTGATCCTCGGCGACTTCACCGATTGCCGGCCCAGCACCTACGACAACGGCTACGGGTTGGCCGAAGGTTTCGCGCAGATCCGCCGCGTGGTGGACATCCCGGTGCTGGACGGCCTGCCGTTCGGCCATGCGCCGGACAAGTTCACGCTGCCGTTCGGCGTGCCGGCGCGGCTGCGGGTGGAGGGTGGTCGGGCGCGGCTGGATTTCTCCGGTTACCCGCACCTGCCGTAAGGGCGGCTCGCTAACGTGTGGCAGCCAGCGCCAGGTAGCGCTGGTGCAGCGCGGCCACGGCCGCATCCAGTGCGGCCTCGTCGCCGCTGTTGTCGATCACGTCGTGGGCCAGTGCGAGACGCTGCTCGCGATCGGCCTGCTGGGCCAGCATGCACCGGGCCAGCGTTTCGTCGATGCCGTCACGGGCGATCAGCCGGGCCAGTTGCAAATCCACGGGGGCATCGACCAGCAGCACACGGTCGATCCAGCGGTAATGATCGAGGTTCTCGGCCAGCAACGGGATCGCCAGCAGGCAGTACGGCGCCGTGTCGGCCAGTGCGCGTTCGTGCAGCCAATGGCGCACGCGCGGGTGGACGATGGCCTCCAGCGTCTGCCGCGCCGCGGGATCGGCGAACACGCGGCGGCGCATGGCGGGGCGATCCAGATGGCCCTTCGCGTCCAGCGCATCCCTGCCGAAGGCGGCGAGCACGGCGGCCAGCCCTTCGCTGTCTGGCGCGACGACTTCGCGCGCAGCGACGTCGGCATCGTGTACCGGCACGCCCAGGGCGGCGAACCGCTGCGTCACCGCGCTCTTGCCGGCAGCGATGCCGCCGGTAAGCGCGACCAGGTAATCGCTCATCGCAGGCCTGTGAGCTGCAGGTAGGCGTGCAGCAGGCTGTCGCCGGCCACGAACCATACCCAGCCGGCCATGGCGATGAAGGGGCCGAACGGCATCGGCACACCGCTCTCGTGGCGCTTCAGCGCGATCAGGCTGCCGCCGACGATGGCGCCGATGAGCGAGGAAAGCAGCACGATGGGCAGCAGCGCCACCGGCCCCATCCACGCGCCCAGCGCGGCCAGCAGCTTGAAGTCGCCGTGGCCCATGCCCTCCTTGCCGGTGAGCAACTTGAAGCCCCAGTACACGGACCACAGGCTGAGATAACCGATGGCCGCGCCCACGATGGCCGACGGCGCGGCGACGAAAACCGGCAGCAGCGCCAGCAGCAGGCCCAGCCACAGCAGGGGCAGGGTGAGCTGGTCGGGCAGGAGTTGCGTGCGGAAATCGATGCCGGCCAAGGCGATCAGCGTCCAGGTGAACACCAGTCCGGCCAGTGCCGGCCAGGTCGGACCGAACTTCCACACCACCACGGCGCTGAGCACGCCGCTCAACAGCTCCACCAGCGGGTACTGGATCGAGATCTTCGTCTTGCAATAGCGGCAGCGCCCGCCCAGCAGCAGCCAGCCGAACAGCGGGATGTTGTCCGCCGCTGACAACGGATGCTTGCAGTGCGGGCAATGCGAGGGCTCGCGCACGATGCCCGGCGGCAGCGCTTCGTCGACGGCTTCCAGTTCCAGCACGTCGCGGGCTTCGCGTCGCCACGCGGCCGCCATGCGTTCGGGCAGACGCAGGATCACCACGTTGAGGAAACTGCCCACCAGCAGGCCGAGTACGGCGGCGAGGGCGGCCCAGGCGGAAAAGGGCAGATCGGGCATGCGTATCTGTCGGTGGCTACAGGCTGCTCAGGGCTGCGCTTTCATACGCGGCTGCACCAGGGGCGTTCCCGCACAGGGCATCAGAACGTGCCGGCGAGCTTGAAGATCGGCAGATACAGCGCAACCACCATACCGCCCACCACGACACCGAGGATCACCATGATCATCGGTTCGAGCAAGGTGGACAGGGTATCGACCGCGTTCTCGACCTCTTCTTCGTAGAATTCAGCGACCTTGAACAGCATGTTGTCCAGTGCACCGGATTCCTCGCCGATGGCGGTCATCTGCACCACCATGTTGGGGAACAGTCCGGTTTGCTTCATGGCCAGCTGCAATTGATGGCCCACAGAGATGTCGTCACGCATCTGCTTCACGGCGTCGCCGTAGACCACGCTGCCGGTGGCGCCCGATACCGAATCCAGTGCCTCGACCAGCGGCACGCCGGCATGGAAGGTGACGCCGAGGGTGCGAGCGAAGCGGGCGATGGCCGATTCGCGCATGATCTTGCCGAATACCGGCAATTTCAGCGTCACACGGTCGAGGAAGTGGGCGAATTTCACTGAACGGCGCTTGCCTTGCACCAGCCCAACCACCCCGCCGACGATGACGATCAGGATCATCCACCACCAGCTCTTCATGAATTCCGAAGCGGACACCACGAACTGCGTGGGGGCAGGTAAGGCGGCACCGGCTTGTTTGAAGGTATCCGCAAAGACAGGCACGACGAAAAGCAGCATGATCATGCTGACCAAGATGGCTACCGCCACCACCATGATTGGATAAAACAGCGCCTTCTTGATCTTCTTTTTCAGCGCCTCGGTGCGTTCCTTGTAGGTAGCCACGGTGTCCAGCACGGTATCGAGTACACCCGAGGCTTCGCCGGCACGCACCAGATTGCGGTACAGCTCGTCGAACTGCACCGGATAGCGGCCCAGTGCCTCGTGCAAGGCCTGCCCGCCCTCCAGGCCTTGCTTCACATCCATCAGCATGTTCTTGAAGCGGACGTTTTTCTGGCCGTCCGCAATGATGTCGAAGGACTGCACCATCGGCACGCCGGACATCATCATGGTGGCGATCTGGCGGCTGAAGACCGCCACGTCGCGTGGCTGCACCGTGCTCCCGCTAGAGCCGAACAGCGGTTTGGCGCGCTCCTTGACGGTCTGCGGGTTCATGCCCTGGCGCCGCAGCTCCGCTTTAACCAGCGAGGCGTTCTTGGCCGGCATCTCGCCCTTCATGCGTTTGCCGCGCTTGTCCAGGGCCTCCCACTCATAGGTGGTGAGCTTGCTGACGGCGGCACGCTCCGCGCCGAGCGTGCGCGTGTCTTTCTTTGCGGTTGCGGATGCCGTGGCCATGCGCTGTCCCCTTGGTGATGCGTTCCGGCGCCGGGTCAGGGCGCAGTGGAACCGTTCAGATACCGTAGCTTACGTCATTTTCCTGCTGTGAAACCGTGGCGGCTGCCGCAGCTTTACGAGAGGTACGTCCAGCCCCGGTGATTCCGCTCCCTGCGCCAGGAAACGGTGTTGCCGCGCGGCGGGGTCAATCCTTGGTCACGCGGTCGATTTCGGTGAGGCTGGTGAGGCCTTGCTTGACCTTGAGCATGGCCGAGGCGCGCAGGTCGTTGATGCCGGCGGCCCGGGCGACTTCGGCGATCTGCAGCGCATTGCCGCCCTGCAGCACGATTTTCTGGATTTCTTCCAGCATCGGCATCACCTGGTAGATGCCCACGCGGCCCTTGTAGCCCTCGTTGCACTCGTCGCAGCCGACAGCCTCGTAGATGGTGAGGCCTTCGTCGATGTCCTTCTGGGTGAAGCCGGCATCCAGCAGCAGCTGCGGAGGCAGGTTCTGCTGCCGCTTGCAGCTGTGCAGGCGGCGCGCCAGGCGCTGGGCGATGATCAGGGTGACCGAGGAAGTGATGTTGTAGGGCGCGATGCCCATGTTCATCAGGCGCGCGATGGTCTGCGCCGCGTCGTTGGTGTGCAGGGTGGACAGCACCATGTGGCCGGTCTGCGCGGCCTTGATCGCGATCTCGGCGGTTTCCAGGTCGCGGATCTCGCCCACCATGATCACGTCCGGGTCCTGGCGCAGGAACGAGCGCAGCGCGCTAGCGAAGGTCATGCCGCGCTTGGCGTTCTGCTGCACCTGGTTGATGCCCTCCACGCGGATTTCCACCGGGTCCTCCGCGGTGGAGATGTTGCGTTCGGCGGTATTCAACATGTTGAGGCCGGTGTACAGCGACACCGTTTTGCCCGAGCCCGTGGGGCCGGTGACCAGCACCATGCCGTAGGGTTTGTGAATGGCGTCGACGAAGAGCTTTTGCTGGTCCGGCTCGTAGCCCAGCTTTTCGATGCCGATTTTCGCCGCCGAGCCATCGAGGATGCGCAGCACGATCTTTTCGCCAAACAGCGTGGGCAGCGTGCTGACGCGGAAGTCGATCGCGCGGCTCTTGCTGAGGTTGAGCTTGATGCGGCCGTCCTGCGGCACGCGTTTCTCGGCGATGTCCAGTTGCGCCATCACCTTCAGGCGCGAGGAAATGCGGCTGGCCATCTTCAGCGGCGGGCTGGCCACGGCGCGCAGCATGCCGTCCATGCGCAGGCGCACCCGGTATTGGGTTTCGAATGGCTCGAAGTGGATGTCCGAGGCGCCCCGCTTGATCGCGTCCACCAGGATCTTGTTGACGAACTTCACCACCGGCGCATCGTCGTTGGCATTGGCATCGATGCCGGAAGGGCCTTCGTCGCCGTCGCCGCCTTCGGTGTCCAGGTCGCCGAAGTCGTCGCCGCCCATGTCGGGCATCACGTCGTGCATGCTGCTGAGCGTGGTGTCGATGGCGCGGTTGAGCTGGCCGCGCTCGACCAGGATGGGTTCCACCATGCAGCCTGAGTGGAACTTGATCTCCTCCAGAGCGTTCAGCTGCATCGGGTCGGCAATGCCGACGAACAGGCGTTTGCCGCGCTGGAACAGCGGCAGGGCGCGATGCTTGTTCAGCAGGGCTTCGCTGACCAGGCTGATCGGCAAATGCGCCGGATTCATGGTCGCCACGTCAAGCATCGGCATGCCGAACTCTTGCGAGGCCAGCCGCAACAGGCGCGTGCTGTCCACTAGGTTCTTGTCCAGCAGCCACGAAGTCAGTGTGGCCCGCTGTTGGGTGCTTTCCTGCACGGCCTGGCGCGCATCCGCCTCCGGCAGCAGGCCCTCGGTTACCAGCCGCCGGGCCAGGCCGGTCAGTCCGGTCAGTGGTGTTTGCATAGCAGATGACATGTGCGTCGCCCCCCGATCTTCTTTCGGGGTCGAATCTACCCCAGTCGGCCTTGCAGGTCACCCATTGGTGCGACTGGAGAGCGCAGTCGCGACGCTGGCTTCACGCTATGATTCCGGGCAATCCCGTGGGGAGTTTTGCCGTTGAACCGTCTCAGCATCATCCTGCCTGCCAAGAACGAAGCGCCGGCGCTTGCCCAACTGCTGCCGCGATTGCGCGCAGCGCAGCCCGATGCGGAGATCATCGTGGTGGATGATGGCTCATCGGACGATACGCGCGCCGTATGCAGCCAGTCCGGCGTCACCTGCCTCTCCTCGCCGTATTCCATGGGCAATGGTGCGGCGATCAAACGCGGCGCCCGCGCTGCCAAGGGTGAGTTGCTGGTGTTCATGGATGGCGACGGGCAGCACGACCCGGCCGACGTGGCACGCCTGCTGGCCAAGCTCGACGAAGGTTTCGACATGGCCGTCGGTGCCCGCGACTGGGGCAGCCAGGCAGGTGTGGGCCGTGGCGTGGCCAACACCCTCTACAACTGGCTGGCCACCCGCATGACCGGACATCCGGTCGCCGACCTCACCTCCGGCTTCCGCGCCGTGCGTGCCGACAAGTTTCGCGAGTTCATCCACCTGCTGCCCAACGGCTTCAGCTACCCCACCACCAGCACCATGGCCTTCTTCCGCAGCGCCTACCCGGTGGCCTATGTGCCGATCAAGGCCGCGCAGCGGGTGGGCAAGAGCCACATCAAGCCGATCAAGGACGGCGTGCGCTTCCTGCTGATCATCTTCAAGATCGCCACGTTGTATTCGCCGTTGAAGCTGTTCGTGCCCGCGGCGGTAGCGTTCTTTGTGCTGGGTTGTACCAACTACGCCTGGACGTTCATGCACGAGGGACGGCTGACGAACGGCAGTACATTGCTGTGGAGTGCGGCAGTGGTTGTTTTCCTGATCGGGCTTGTGTCCGAACAGATCACGGCGCTGACGTATCGCCGCGATGTATGACGACGGTGACTCGCGCCCATTGGCGCTGCTAGTAACGAGAAATTTTCCGCCTTTATTGGGTGGGATGGAGAAGGTTAATCAACACCTGCTTACGGCACTGCAGAGCAATTGGCGGGTTGCTTTGTGCGGTCCAGTCGGCTGCGCCGAATTCGTCACACCACAAGTTTTGGTGCGCGAAAGCAAAGTCCGGCCGTTGCTTATGTTTCTGGTGGCGACCATGTGGCACGCCACTATACTTGCGTGGCGTCGTCGCCCGAGATGGATACTGGCAGGAAGCGGTCTGGTTGCGCCGATAGCGATGTTGGCGGCCCGGTGTTCGGGGGCGCGCACTGTTGTCTATCTGCACGGCTTGGACATCGTGGTGCCACGCCGTATCTACAGGTGGCTGTGGCTGCCTTTCATACGGCGGTGCGATCTGGTGTTGGCTAATAGCGTCCACACGGCACAGCTCGCATCTCGTCATGGGGTTTCTGGAGAAAAGTTGCACGTTCTATACCCTGGTACTGACTTGCACTCATTGGATGCTGCAATTGCACTCGGCTTTCGGAAGCATCACGGTTTAGGTCAGAGCAGGCTATTGTTGTCGGTGGGTCGCTTGACCCAGCGCAAGGGGCTCGCAAGGTTCGTGGCGGAATCGCTACCCGATATAGTGGCCGACCATCCTGATGTGGTGCTTGTGGTCATTGGAGGGGAGGCCAGTGACGCTTTGTATGCGCGGTCCGGTTCGGAGCGCGATCGCATTGTTGCCGCTGCCGAAAGTGCGGGCGTTAGTCGAAATGTGCGAATGCTTGGGCGCTGTGATGAGGAATCGCTTCATGCGGCTTATCAGGCTGCTAATCTGCATGTATTTCCAGTGCTCGATTCGCCGGGAGACGTCGAAGGTTTTGGTATGGTCGCCCTAGAGGCCGCTGCGCATGGGTTGCCCACTGTCGCTTTCGCCGTTGGCGGGGTGCCTGATGCAGTGCAGGATGGCCAGACAGGCACCTTGATTAAATCTGGCGATTACGCAGGTATGAGCGAGGCTGTCAAGCGATGGTTGGCGCAGCCGCATCAATGCGCCACTGTTGAAGCCTGTCGCACATTTGCCATGAAGAAGGCATGGCCGGAGTTTGGAAAGCGCTTATGCCATTTACTGGATCCTCGAGATGGCTGAGGCCGAACACAAGGTAAATTCAGGTCGTGTAATGGAAAAACTGAGGCAGCCGCACGCGGTTCTTGACCTGCCTTCGCGGCGGCTCAAAGGGCTGAAGATCGAACGATTGTTGGATCTAGCTCACCGTCCACAGCCAATTCGGATGCTTGAGATAGGTGCCGGTTCGGGAGGGATTGCGCATTATTTCGGCACCCATCCGCAATTGCGTTGCGAGGTCACGGCCGTGGATGTGATGGATAGTCGTCAGATTGCAGAGGGTTATGAATATCATCAAGTGGATGGAGTCGATTTGCCGTTCCCGGATGCGGCATTCGACGTGGTCCTTACCAATCATGTAATTGAGCATGTGGGTGATGCTGAAGCACAGGCTAGACACCTCGCCGAAGTGAGGCGGGTAATGTGCCGAACCGGGGTTGGTTACCTGGCCGTGCCAAACCGCTGGATGCTGACTGAGCCACATTTTCAGCTTAAATTTCTCAGCTGGTGGCCACGGTCGCTTCGTGGGCCCTACCTTCGCTTGATGCGTAAGGGTACGCATTATGATTGCGAGCCCTTGGAAATGCGTGAGATTGAGCGAATGTTACGTGCTGCGAACCTGCGTTACAAGAATATCTGTATTGAAGCTTTGCGAGAGACATTGAAGATAGAGTCAAAGGTGGCGATGGGCGGACGTTTCATCAATGCCTTCCCTGACAAGCTCTTGTATCTGATGCGTCCACTTATTCCTACGCTTATTTACCGTATCGAACGCGTATGACGTTGAGTATTTCAATTGAGTGTAGTGATCCATTGCGGCTTGTTCAAAGGCCGCTGGTGAGCGTTTTGATGATCACCTACAACCACGCGGACTATCTTGCTCAAGCTATTAATGGTGTAATCAATCAAAAGTGTGACTTCGCGTTTGAGCTAATCATTGGCGAAGATGCTTCTACTGACGCCACTCTTTTGGTGGCATTGGAATATCAGCGACGTTATCCGGAAATAATACGCGTCATACATTCTGATCGAAATGTCGGAATGAATGCTAATGCGATTCGTATCTTTGAACGTGCGCGCGGAGATTATATTGCGTACTGCGAAGGGGATGACTTCTGGTGTGCTGACGACAAGCTCTCCCGACAAGTCTCTGCAATTGCGGGTCGGGATGACGTTGGCATTGTGCATGCTGATTGGACGCGTGCAAGGTTCAAAGGTGGAAGGTGGGTCTACGACTTGCATAGCTCAGCACATCAACGCGTATCTGATCGATATCTCCGCGGTAACTTGTTGTCGACGTGGTACTTCCCGAAAATCCTTCGCACGTGCACGGTTCTATTGCGTAAGCAGACGGTGGCTGCATTGTTGAATTCGGGCATGGTCAAGCGTGAGTATCGTTTTGGAGATAGCGTCCTTAACTTGTTCGTGGCTGCGCAATGGAAAGTGGTTTATGTTCCATTGGTGGCGGCAGTGTATCGCGTCAGCCCTAATTCGGCCCTGCGATCAGGCGCGAAGGCCCGTGTCCGTTTTTATGAATCATGTTTGCAGTTTGATACCGATGCGCATGCGTATTTTGGGTGGCAGCTAGAGCGCCATGGCGGCTATCGCTGGGAGAGTGCAGTGGGCCTGCTCGTCTGGGCTGTACGGGCACAGGACTGGGTTGCCGCAAAAAAAGCGCTCAATGAGTTTCGGAGCCATTTTACCTTCTCAAGTTTCCTTGCATTAGGTTGCAAATCCGTCCGCATGAGGCTTCCAACATTTCGTCGACAGCTACGAGATATTCCAGTGGTAAACAATGATCAGGAGGCAGCGGCGGCTGCCGAATGAGATTGGTATTTACGCGACACCTTGGTTTTTGACGCATTCCAGCAGCAAGGTGCCCCACGACAGGCCGACGCCGAAGCCGACGGCGAGCACGAGGTCGCCCGGACGCAGCTTGTCCATCTGTTCCAGCAGCAGCAAGGGAATCGACGCGGAAACGGTGTTGCCGAGGTGCGCGCAGTTCTGCGGCACCTGTGCCTCGGCCAGTTTCAATTTGCGCATGAGCTGACCCACCACGAAGCTGTTGGCCTGGTGGAACAGCACCATGCGCAGCTTTTCCGCGGCCAGGCCTTGCGCGTCGAGCGCATGCGCCATCGCCTCCGGCACCTTGCGCAACGCGAAATTGAGGATGCCCGGGCCGTCCATGCAGATGCCGGCCGCCCCTTGCGCATCGATGCGCAAGGCGGACCCGCGGGCCACGAACGCGTCGTAGCCCGAACCGTCGGCATAGCTGCGGCAATCGACGATGCGCAGGCCGCCGGGCCGGGTGGAGTACAGCGTGGCCGCCGCCGCGTCGCCAAACAGCATGCGCGTGGCGAGGTCGTCCGGGCGGATGAGCCGCGAATAGGTATCCGCATTCGCGAGCACGCCCTGCCCGCCGGAAGCGCGCAACCAGTTCGCCATCACCTGCGAACCCAGCACGAAACCCGAGCAGCCCTGGTTGATGTCGAGCACGAAGCAGTCGGCAGGAAAGTCGAATTGCCCGTGCAGGCGCGAGGACACGCCGGGGATGAGATGGTCGGGCGTCTGCGTGCACACCAGCAGCGCGCCGACCTCGCCGGCCGGAGTCGCCGTCTTTTCCAGCAGCGATGCGACGGCCGCACGCGCGAGGTCGCTGGTGTACTGGCCTTCCGCGGCGATCGGCCGGCTATGCACGCCGACCTTGGCGACGATGCGCTGGCACTCGGCCTCCGGCTGGCCCAGCGTGACCGCGTCGTTCTGTTCGATGTGGCCGCCGAGCGCGGCGCCAATGCCGCGGATGTAGACCTCAGGCATCGCGTACCCCCGGAACAATGATTTTCGCCGGCGCGCCGAACACGGTGGCGCCGGGCGGTACATCCTTGATGACCACGCTGCCGGCGCCGACCACCGCGCCTTCGCCGACCACCACGTGCGGCAACACCACGGCATGCGGGTGCACCGTGCAGAACGGCTCCAGCGTGGCGTGGCCGCCGATGAAGGCGTGCGAACTGATGGTGACGCCGGTGCCGATGGCGACGTCGTGGCCCACCACGGCGAACCCCTGCACCAGCAGGTCGTCACCCAGCGCCACGCCGGCGGAGATGCTGCAGGCGCCAAGGAAAATGCCGTTGATGGCATCCTCCAGCGGCGTCGCGGTCATCGCGTCGGGCGAAACCAGGCTGGCGAAACGCGCGCCGCGCGCCTGCAATTGCGTGCGGACCTGGTGCCGTGCATGTCCGTCACCGAAACAGGTGAGGTAGCTTGCGTCCTGCCGCGGCTCATGGCCCTGGATCGATCCCAGCACGTCGGGCTCGCCGGGGTTTTCATCGTCGAGAAAGCCCAGGACGGCGAACGGCATGGCCCGCGCCGCGATCCACGCGGCCACCTCGCGGCCAAAGCCGCCACGACCCAGCAGCAGGAGGGGCTTCGCGCTCATTGGGCCGTGAATCCGCCATCGACGACAAGCGTCTGGCCCGTCATGAAGGCCGCATCGGACGAGAGCAGGAAGCGGATGGCGGCGGCGACCTCGTGAGCCGTCGCGTAGCGTTTGCCCAACGGGTAGCGGGCGCGGTCGGCTTGCATCGCCTCTTCGGACAGTTGATGCTGGTTCTCCACGAGCTCGGTCTGCACCATGCCTGGAGCCACGCAGTTCACGCGTATGCCCTTGTGCGCCAGTTCCAGCGCCATCACCCGCGCAAACGCAGTCAATGCCGCCTTGGTGCCCGCGTAACTGGCCGTGCCTTTCATTCCGATGCCCTGGCCGAGGATGGAGGAAAGCAAGACGATCGCGCTGCCCGCATTGAGCTTGTTGGAACGCGCAAGCTCGGCCACCAGGGCCAGTGGCGCCGTCTGGTTGATCGCCACGATGCGCTGGTGCGTTTCCAGCGAGAAGAAGCGCAGCGGGTTGTTCTCCACGATGCCGGCGGAATGGACCAGGCCATCCAGTGCCGGCACCGGAGCCAGCACTTCGCGATAGCGCGCGAAATCGGTGAGGTCGAAAGCCAGCGGCAGCACCGCGTCGCCGCCATGCTGCACAAGCTCCGCCAGGCGCTGCGGATTGCGGCCGACGGCCACTACCCTGGCGCCCTCGGCCAGCAATCGCCGTGTCGTGGCGAAACCGATCCCCGAAGTCGCGCCGGTGACGAGCAGGGTCTTGCCTTCAAACATCGTTCGTCCTCTCCAGGTAAAGCGCATGGAAGTGCGCGATGCGCGCCTCCTGGGGCTGCAGCTGCACCTCGAAGCCGTCCGCCTCCAACCCCTGCTGGCAGGCTTCGACCAGGATCTTGTCCTCCGCCAGCGCTTGCTGCGTGAAGGCGATCGCCTCGTCACGCATGTGCTGCCGCAGTGCAGGCGGCAATGCCTTGAGGGCTGGCAGCTCGAACAGCTGCCAGGCCAGCCGCGTGCGCGTCGCGTCCACCGGGATGACGTGGCTGAGGAAACCGACCAGGCCATTGGTATTGGACAGGAACAGGTCCGGGAAGACGTAGCCATGGCGGTAGAAGTGCCCGGCCTGCGGCGCGAGGCGGCGAAGCGCCGCGGTCTTGTCCGCCGCGTCGGCGGGAAGCAATTCGCTCCACGAGGTGTATCGGCCGCCATGCCAGGCGTAGCGGCCGGTGGAGGTGAAGCCCGCAGGCCTGAAGCTGTTGCCATGCACGAAACTGAGGTGGTAGCCCTCGAGCACGTTCTCCACCAGCAGTTTCCAGTTGCAGGCATGCTCCATGACGGCGGCATGAAACGGCGCGTCCGGCACAACGCCGGTGTCGGCCAGCACCTGCGCCACCTCGTCGACGGCCGGGGCCGCGCCACCCAGCCCCAGGAAATGCAGGCCGTCCGATTCGCTGACCGGGTAACTGCCCAGCCGGCACCTGGCGATGCCGGCCCTATCGGTCAGCGGGGTCGCGGCGAGTGCGCCATCGTCGGCGTAGCTCCAGCCGTGGTAGCCGCAACGGAACGGCCGGTTGCCGCAACCCGGCAGGTCGATCAGCGCATTGCGGTGCAGGCAGACGTTGTCGAACGCGCGCACGCCGCTGCGCGTGCGGCGAATGGTCACCGCCTTGCGGCCGATCCGCAGGCTGCGGTAGTCGTCGGGCCGGGCAAAGTCGGCCTGCGTACCGACGAACAACCGCTCGGCGAAGATCGTCTCCAGCTCGCGCGCGAAGACGCCGGGATCGCCGTAGCAGTGCCGATCAATGGACATCGTCGGTGTCGATGCAGGGGAGCACGGCAGCCGCCGGCAACTGGAAGGTGGCGCTTCCCCAGGACAGGCCCACGCCGAAGCCCGAGGCGACCACCCAGCGGGGCACATCGAACAAGGCGGCGTTGGCGCACAACGTCACCGGGATGGACGCCGAGCTGGTGTTGCCGTAGTGCTCGATCGACGTGGGCACCCGGTCCGGCGCGAAGCCGAGCTTGCGGGCGATGGTGTCGTTGATCATCCGGTTCGCCTGGTGCAGCAGCAGGAAATCGAAGTCCTGCGCCGCGCGGCCGCTGCTGGCGATGGCACGCTGGATGCTGCCGGGCACGCGCGAGATGGCGAAGCTGAAAATGTCGGCGCCGCGCAGCACCAAGTTGTCGGCGCGGCGCGGCACGCCGTCGCTGCCGATGGCATCGGCAATGTGTCCGTCGACCGGCGGAAGCCGGGAGGCCAGCCCGCCGCCGGGAATGATGATGGCCTCCTTGCCGGCACCGTCGGAGCACAGGTCGAGATGGATGGGGGGCGCGCTTTCGTCCAGCTCCAGTGCGGTGGCGGAACCGGCATCGCCGAACAAGGGCCAGGCGCTCTTGTCATGCTCGGCACACAGACGGCTGGAGACGTCGCCGATCAGCAGCAGTCCGCGGGCGATGCCCAGCGTGCGCATCACCGAGCCGGCCACGGCCAGCCCGTAAGGGTAGCTCGAGCATCCCAGGTTGATGTCGAACGCCATGCAGGCCGACGGCAGGCCGAGCTTGTCCTGCAACACGATGCTGGTTGCCGGTACCGGCTGGTCGCCGGTCTGGGTGATCAGGATCAGCGCGCCGACGCTGGCCGGATCCCAGCCGAGGTGCGCCAACGCCGCCTTGGCTGCCGCCAGGCAGAGGTCGGACGCGCACTGATCTGCAGCCGCAATGCGGCGCTCAGCGATGCCGGTGGCCTTCTGGAAGCGCTGGCGCTCATCGGGTTCGAGATAGGCGTAATCCGCCGTGCGCGCCACGCGGGTCGGCGTCGCTGCCGTCACCGCGCGAAGCGCGACGCCCGTGACGGCACTCATTTCGCCGCCGCGCACTTCGAAGAGACGATGGCCCAGATGTCGGCCACCGTTGCGGACGCCTCGATGTCACGCCCGGTCACGGTCACGCCGTAGTCGGCATCCGCCATGGCGATGACCGCCAGCGTGTTGAGGGAGTCCCAGCTTGGCAGCTCCTTGTAACGAGTATCCGGCGTCAGCGTGTCGGCTTCGACCTCGATGGCGAAGGCGAATTTTCCGATGAAATCGTCGATGGTCACGGCGTTGGCCCTTTGCTGATGAGCGCGACGATGACGTCGCGGATGGTGGATACCACGGCGCCGTCCACCGCGGCGCCGTTGGGAAGCACGATAACGCGGTCGCCCACCGCCTCGCTGTGGGGCAGCAGCAGGCCCGCATGGGGAAACAGGTCGCGATAGGGCTTCATCTTGTGGCAGCCCGGCCAGAAGTACTTGCGCACCAGGATGTTTTCGGCGTGCAGCGCGTCGATGATGCGGTCGCGCGACACCGGGCAGGACGCGTCGACCTCGATCACCGCGTAATGGTGGCTGTTGCGCTCGGCCGGGTCGTACTCGAGCAGGGTGATGCCGGGGATGCCGGCGAACGCCTCGCGGTACGCGGCGTGGTTGCGCTTGTTGGTCGCCACCACGGCATCGAAGCCATCGAGATTGGCCAGCCCCATCGCGGCGCAGGCCTCGATCATCTTGCCGTTGGTGCCGGGGTGGATCACGTTGTCGTAGCCGGCGAAACCGAAGTTGCGCATCAGGCGCATGGCCTCGGCCAGTTCGTCGTCGTCGGTGGTGACCGCGCCGCCCTCCATCGCGTTGAACGCCTTGGTCGCGTGGAAACTGAACACCGCGCAGCGGCCGAAGCTGCCGATCGGACGTCCGCGGAACGTGCTGTCGAAGGCATGCGCGGCGTCGAACATCAGGCCGAGGCCGTGTTCGTCGGCAATCGCCTGCAGTGCGTCGGCCGGCGCGGCGCGGCCCCACAGGTGCACGCCGATGATGCCGCTGGTGCGCGGCGTGATCATGCGCCGCACGGCGGCCGGGTCGAGATTGTGCGTGGCAGGGTCGATGTCGGCGAATACCGGCGTGATGTCCTGCCAGTACAAGGCATGCGCGGTGGCCACGAAGGTCCACGAGGGCACGATCACTTCGCCGGAAAAACCCAGCGCGCGTATCGCGATTTCGAGCGCGATGGTGCCGTTGCACATCGCCACGCAATGCTTCACGCCGAGTCGTTCGGAAAGACGCTGCTCGAACTCCTGCACCATCGGCCCGTTGTTGGTCAGCCACTGGTTGTCCAGCACCTGCCCCATGCGCCGCAGGAAGGCCTCGCGGTCGCAGATGTTGGGACGGCCCACGTGAAAGGCCTCGGCATACGCCGGCGGGGCGCCGTGAAGGGCGAGATCAACGGAAGAAACGATCTTCTTCATCAATGGCCTGCCGCAGGTTCGGTTGGATGGTTTGAATCTTTGGCGGTCGTCTCTGTTACGAGCTTGCCGGCGTGGATGCAGACTACCTTTTGACAATATCGCAGTGAAGCTTCCCGGTGTGCGACGACGATGACGGTCTTGCTGCCGGACAGGTTGCGGATGGCGGCATTCACTGCCTCTTCGGTGGTCGAATCCAGTGCGCTAGTGGCCTCATCCATCAGCAGCACGGGTGGGTCCCGGTACAGCGCACGTGCAATGCCGATGCGTTGACGCTGGCCACCAGAGAGACGGATGCCGCGATCCCCGATTTTCGTTTCGTAGCCTTTTGGCAACTCGTTGACGACGAAGTCGTGGATTTGAGCGGCGCGAGCGGCGCGCTCGACGGCGGCCATGTCGATCGAACTGCGCGGTACGCCGAAGGCGATGTTTTCGGCGGTGGTTGCGTCGGAGAGATAGATGTGCTGCGGTACGTAGCCGACAGCGCGCTGCCATTCGGCGGCGTTGTCGGCGGTGATTGGCGTGCTGTCCACGCTCATCGTGCCCGCCTGTGGATGCAGCAGGCCAAGCAGGATGTCCATCAGAGTGCTTTTGCCCGCGCCAGTCTTGCCAACGATTCCTACGCTGCTATTGGCAGAGATAGTGAGGTCTAGGCCGTCCAGGATGTTTTTCTCCGGCGTCGACGGGTAGGCGTAGCGAATCCCGTGCAGACGGATTTCCCAGCGTAGTGACATGGCGGTATCGGACATGTTCTCAGGTTCTTCGGGTAATTGCAGGTCACGTCCGACGGAATTCAATGTGGATGAGGCAAAGCGCAATTTGGCAAAACCCCTGTACATGATTTGCGCAGAAGGCAACATGCGGTAAGCCGCGAAGCCATAAAGACCTAGTGCAGGCAGCACGTGGGCTATGTCGTTGGTCTTCAGTAGCAACACCAGTGCAATCACGATGAGGCCCGTGTAGCCCGTGGCCTCCACCAGGTAAAGCGGTGATTGAGCGAGTGTTTCGTTGGTGGCGACGTGTCTTGAGAACTGGTGCGATGCGCGCTCGAAGTGGCCGAGGTAAGTTCGTGTGGCGTGTGTGACCTTGACGTCCTTGATGCCTCCGAGCGCCTCGTTGCAGGCCTGGTACCGTTGTCCGTCCGCGTCTTGGCGTTCGGCACCGATGCGCACCAGGCGCTTGCGCACCAGTATGTAGATAAAGCCATAAAGTGACGCCAGTGTGGCCATGATGCAGATGGCGGTGAGTGCGTCGTAGCAGAAAACCAGGACCGTCATGGCCAGCAGCACGGCACCTTGGGCCAATAGCTGCGATAACGGATGGATCAGTTCGAAGAGTAGCTGATCGACCTCGGACAATACGTTCTTAGTGAGGATCGAAGGATTGTGGGTCAGGAAGAACTCATAGGGCTGCTGCAGGTAACGTGACAACAATCGCACGCTGATGGAATGGCGTTCCATGTGCGCGAAACGGTTCAACACGTGCAGCGTGACGGTCTTGAACAGGGAAGAGGCAATGACGAGGGCGATGGAGGCAAGCCCCAGCAGGAAAATGAATTGGCGTGCGTCGATCATCCCTAGCCGGCGGTACACAGCGAGTAGGACAGGCGTCTCCTGAATGATCGCAGGCCGGCCCAGCACCGAAAGGAACGGCATGATCGACAGTACGCTGATCGTTTCCGCCATCGCCATCAGCACGACAAGCATGAGCATCCACACCGCCTTGCGCTTCTCGGCAGGCGTGAATATCGCCCAGATTTTTCCTAAGACGTTGAACATGCGATGCGGCTATGCGGTTGGGTAAAAAGGCTAGGTGAGGAGCCGAGGCGTCCAGTCAAAGATGGACTCTTATGGAGCAGCGGGGAGCAGTGCTTTCAGCCCGGCAATGCTTCGATTCAACCTGCCACCAATGTCGAGTGCCCGCAGTGCAAGAATCTGTTGCTGCACACCGGAATAGTTGCCCTGCACTGCAAGCATCCGTGCCAGGGTGATGTGGTAGGCCGGCTCACCCGGAGCCACTTTGACGGCCTCGGCCGTCATATGTTCACCCAACGCGTGATCGCCGAGCACGTTCCATGCGTAGTCGCCGTACATCGCAAGCAGGCGCGCGCTTGGGTTTGGGTGCGACAGAGCCGCGAGATATGCCTCAACCATGCGCGACGGTGGCAGGTCACATTCGCCATGGCGGGCGCATTGCGTTAACGCGCCAAGTGAGCTTTCGTCCTGCACGCCGGGCCGGCGTGCCTTGAGCGCGGCGATCATGCTATTCCACCAGGCATCCTTGACGGGCAGATGCATGCGCGAATTCATAAAGATCAGCGCTTGTTGGGGAAGGATCGACGAGCCGGGCAGGGAGGCTGCCCGCTCTAGTGGCGCGTAGGCCAGCTTGGTGAAGGGTGAAGCCGGGTCGTAGTTTGAATAGATGACATAGAGGCGGCCCAGCTCGTACTGGGCGCGCGGAGAATCGGGGGCGCGTGCAGCCAACGTCTCCGCCAGCGTCAACGGGTTGCCCCAGGATGACGCAGTCATGGCAGTTTCCCCGGTCCATAGCACCAGAAGGGCGCAGAGCAGCGCACGCCGGGGCAGCGCCATGAAATGTGTCATAGGAACGGCAAGCAATGGCATTACAGCCAGCAGCAGGCCGAAGCTAGCGAAGTAATTGCGATGTTCGTAAACCAGCTCCAGGGGCAGGATGGTGCCAGTGAGCAGCTGACAGCCTAGGAACAAGGCGATGCCAAGTGCGACCAGCGGTTGGCGCGGACGCAGCCACACTGCAAGCACCACAAGCCCGACTAGCAAGATGATGCATGCAAGCGTCGTCCAAGGGGAAATTAGCCCAGTCGAGACGACGAAGTTGTCGTGGTAGAACGACAGCGCGTCCGGTGTAGGCCACAGCGTCCAGATCACATAGTCCAGAACGATGCGCGCCTCGCTAAGCAGGCGCGTGCCGAGCGAGAAGTCGCGGGTCGACCAATCGCCGCGGGTAACGACCTGCGGGATCAGCCAAGTCATGCCGACGATCAGCGGCAGTGCCAGAACCAAGCCGAATAGCGTGAGTACGCGCCAGTCGCGCCGTCCGTCATGCGAGGAAAAGCCGAACAGCGCCCATTCGATCAGAAACGCATAGAGCGGCAGCATCACTGCCGTTTCCTTGGCAAGGACGCCAGTTGCGGTGGCGAGAACGATGCTGGCAGCGCACACGAAAAAGGCGCGCCAATTTGCCCCTGGCTCGCCGTCCAGCGGCTGGTTGGTCGCGTCGCCCAGCATGCGTCTGCGTCCGGCGACGTAACCGATCAGACCCAGCAGCACGAACAGGTTCGCCAGGCTCTCCATGCGCTGCACCACGTACAACACGGCAGTGAGGTTGATGGGCAGCAGCATCCAGCCGCCGGCGATCAGTGCGGCGAGGGTGTCCGTTCGCGCTTCCTTCCTCCCTGCTGCGGGAAGCGAAGTGCGGGACACGGACAGCAGCATCCGCGCAAGCAGGAACACCAAGACGCCGTTCAGCAGATGAATGAAGACGTTAGTCAGCTTCCAGCCGAATGGATCCAGTCCGCCGGCTAGGTAGTTGGCGGCGAAACTCAACGATGACAGCGGGCGCTTGAACTCGCTGGACGGCGAGGAGAGGGCTGCCTCAAACAGTGATGGCATGCTGGCGTCGTGCGGCTGCACGCCGTGGTTGTCGACGATGTTCGGGTAGTCGTCGAACAGCCAGCCGCCTGACAGGCCCGGCCAGTACACGGCGAGGGTCAACGCGAGGGCGGCGAGCAACCACCAGATGCCGGAGCGTGATCGCGGTGTCGCTGAACCGGTCGTGGTGGATTGGCTCATGGAGTATCGGATGTCTGCAAGGCTGCGTCGCTGCGAAGTGTAGCGCGCAGGCGTGCCAGTTCCTTGGGCCAGTATCGCTGGTGCCGCAGTATCCATGCGTGCAGTCGAGGCATGCCGAAAGCGGGTACGCTGACCTGCAAGGCCACGGCATCGTAATGGTCGAGATGGGTCAGCCCTTCTCGCGGGAATCCGGCGGAGCCGAGCAAGGCGGCTTGCTCGAGCGCCAACGCCGGGCGCACCTGAAGATCCAGTGCATGGTTGAAGTCGTCCAATGCCGCCCCTGCCTTGCCTTGCACCAGAGCGAGGCGGCCTTTCAGGTAGTAGAGATCCTGCTGGCGCCCGGCATTCCCCTTGAGGAAGGGATTCGACCCTACTGCATCCAGCATGGCGGCGATATTGGCTGTATTGAGTTCCGGACAGGCCGGGTGTGGCGCCTGCTCGATGACGCGTGTAAACCAGCTCGTCAGCAAGGAGCCGGGGTCGCGCATGGTGGCCAGTGAGGTGTTGGCGGCGGCCAATGCCGCGGTATCCGCATGGCCAAGCTGGCATTCAGCGGCGAGCAGGTTCAAGGCCAGTTGCGCCTGATCCGGAGAGTTCGCCAGAAGGGGGGCCAGACGCGCGATGGCAAGCTTGGGATACCCCGCACTCATCTCCAGCTGTGCGGCGTTGGCCTGCGCACGCGGGGAGTCGGGATTGAGCTTGGCCCACAGCAAGGCCTGATCGCGGGTGTTGCCCCACAATGTCGATCGCGCCTGTGTCATCAGTGCGAGCCCGAGCACGAGCAGGACAGCCAGCACGGTTTTTGCCTTGCTCCAGTTGCTGGGAGATCGAATGGAGTTGTTGCTGGGCATCGATGATTGTTGCGCGCCGCATAGCCACAACGCTATTGGCCAGAACATCAATAGCGCCGGCAGATAGTTGCGATGTTCGAAATACAGCTCCAGCGCCACCGTACTGGATTCCAGCGACTGCCCGACAAAATAGAACAGCACGGCGGCGGCCAGTGCGGGATGTTGGCGACGCCAATGCCAGGCTGCGGCGATCAGACCCGCTACGGCAAACAATGCTGGGAGCGTGGTGATAGGAGACAAGAGCGATGTCGATACCTGTACCTGGTCGTTGAACAAACCAGGCGTGAACGGGCGTGGCAGCCAGAGCAGGCCGAGGTAGTCCATCAGCACGCGCGGCTCGGTCAACAGGCGCTGGCCCAGCGTCCACGGACGCAATACCGAAATTCCATGGACAAGGCCATTGAAACCCTGGTCCAGCAAATAACTGGCAATGATCGCGGTTGGCAACCATGCGAGCAGCAGCATGGTGTGCCGGTAGGTGCGGCTTTGTGGGGGAGGGTTGGTGGTTGTGCGCAGCAAGACGTATTCGAGTACCAGCGCCAAGGCGGGCAGTAGAATGCCGTTGGCCTTGCTAAGTACGCCAAGCAGGGTGCAGCCACCCAGGCCCAGCGTCATCCAGAGCACTCCTGCCAGGTTGCGGTTGCGTTGCAGCATTTCGCGACCACGCAGCCAAAGCAGTAGTCCCAGCAGAATAAAGCTGACGGGTAGCATCGCCTCGCGCTGCACGATGTACAGCGTGGTGGACACGAACAGCGGATGCAGTAGCCAGAAGGCGGTGCCGAGGATGGCGGCGGCCTCGATACGCTTCGGGTCGCCGTCGCGCACTGCCATTCGTCCGAGCTGCAGGAGTAGCTGCGCCAACAGCAGTCCGTTAAACAGGTGAAGGATCAGGTTATCGCGTTTGAACGGATAGGGGAGCGCGGGCCAGTCGCGAGCATCCAGCAGAAAAGTCAGCATCGTCAGCGGCCGGCCGGTGGGATCGGCATAGCCGGAGGTGATGTAGCGCCAGAAGGTGGCCCAATGGACTATCGGTCCGCTCTCGCCCAGGGCAGGGAGGTTGCCATAGTCGTCGAACAAAAAGCCGCCATGCAGGCCAGGGATATAAATCACCAGCACCAGCGCGCCCAGCATCGCGAGCGTGATCCAGCCTTTGATCGAAAAGCCTGTAGGCACGAGCATCCCTGGAAAGCAGAAGGGCCGCGCAGGGCGGCCCTTCTTGAAGTACCGGTGCGAATATTAGCGGCAGGTGGTAGGTAGGTACTTCGGATTGATGGTGGTGGACTTGCAGGTCCACGCAATCGAACCGCTGCTGGTGATTGCCGACAAGATCAGGATGTTGCCATTAATAGCCGAGTTTGCCTGTCGCGGCGAAGTATCGCTGTACGTGACCTGGATTTGGCCCGGCGTAGCGCCTGCATCAACCTGAGAGACGTACTTGCCGGTGATGGATCCAGCCATAGCAAGGCCAGCCGACTGATTGCCGCCCGGGAAGTGGCCGGAGTTGGAATAGAATTCGGAGATGGCGGTTTTGGCGCCGTCTGCCAGCACCGCGCCCTCGGACACCTGCGTGCGGATCAGGTAGTTCTGGTAGGCCGGGATGGCGATCGCGGCGAGGATCGCGATGATCGCAACCACGATCATCAGTTCGATCAGGGTGAAGCCCTTCTGCATGCTCTTCATGGTGGTTCCTCTGTTGGCTAGCTAGCTGTTGTGGCCCCCTGGGTTCCGGCCCCGATACCCCCTAGGCGGGATCGAACCCCATAACAACATGGTCAGGAACGACCAGGAAGCTGGCGGAAGCGAAGCATCTTGTATGCCACGACGCCCGCCGGGATATTGCCGCATAACTTGCACTGACGCTACTGTGGAGGCAGTCACGAAAGCGGATCGGGTTGCGGTTCCATGCGTCGGTATGGCGGCTTTCGGGCTGCGGCAGTGCTGTGGTGTTGCGGGCAAAAAGGGGCGCCATGTGACCCTTTTTGTCAGTTTGGCTCGCTCGTGGTAAGCGCTAATTGCGGCAGACCGAAGGCAGGTACTTGGGATCCAGTGTGGTGCCGGCGCCACTGCAGCTCCATGTGATGCTGCCTGAGCCGGTAGTTGGCGACAGTACCAGTTGCTGGCTGTGGATGGCCTGGTTGGCCTTGGGGCCGGTGTAGGACACGGTGATCTTGCCACCGGTGACGTTGACGCCAGAAACATATTGGCCGCTGATCGAGCTAGCGGAAGGCAGGCCTGCGCTCTGGTTGTTGGGCGGGAACGTGCCGGTGTTCGAAATGAAATCCCAGACCGCCGACTTGGCGCCATCGGCGAGGCTCACGCCCTCGGTGACCTGGGTACGGATCAGGTAGTTCTGGTAGGCCGGAATCGCGATGGCTGCAAGGATGGCGATGATCGCCACCACGATCATCAGCTCGATCAAGGTGAAGCCAGAAGCTTGGTGTTGGCGTGACATGGTGTATCCCCCTGTGGATGCACGGGTAAGGCATCTTTCGTACCAATGGACAGAGGCGATGGCGGGTTTTCCGCCCAACAGTCGTCCATAAGCCAGCCGATGCATAGAAATGCGATGGGTGTCACCGACTGCCATGCGCTGTTGTATGGCGAGTGCGGGGATGGGTTACCAGGAATTGATGGGCAGAATCCGCAAAGGCCTTTTCGTCCGTATGCGGTGGCGGGAACCACAGGAAGTACAGGATGGCGCCGATGGTCAAGGCAAGGACGAGGCTGATGGCCAGATGGATGGCTGCAGCGTTCAGGCGTGACACGATGCGGCTCCAATGGATGATTGATTCAAGCGGGCAGTTGGCGGCCTTCCGCGCAAGGCGGGCGACGTCATTTTCCATGATGCCCAGCTCGAAGGCGACGCGCCGGGTTGGCGGCCGCAGGCCTTGATCCAGGGGGCTTTCAAGCCCCTTTGTCGCTTGCCTAGCGACATCGATCTGCTTACCTTGCCTCCTCGCCATTCACCTTGGGGGACAACCATGAAAAACACCCTGACAGCCGCCTTGCTTCTTGCGCTGGCGGCCTCGCCCGCGCTGGCGGCCGATACCGACATCGTGGCGCCGGTGGATACCGCGATGACCGTGGATCACGCGCCGCATCCCTTCAATGTGCGCGACCTGGTGATGATGCAGCGGGTGAGCGATCCGCAGCTTTCGGCGGACGGGCGCTACGCGGCCTTCAGCGTGCGCAGCACGGATTACGCGGCGAACAAGGGCGTCAACGCGATCGCGGTGCTGGACCTGTCGCGCGATGGCCGGCCGGTGACGGTGGTGGCGAAGGGCGCTTCCTCGCCGCGCTGGTCGGCGGACGGCAAGAGTCTGTACTACGTGGCGCCTGCCAAGGACGTGGCGCAGCTGTGGCGAGTGGATTTCGCCACAGGCAAGGACGGGTTGGACCTCGCCGGCCACAAGGCGCCGGTGCAGGTGAGCCATGGCGTGCTGGACATCCAGGACTACAAGCTCGCGCCGGACGGCAAGAGCGTGCTGCTCTCCTACGCAGTGTTCACCGATTGCGGCACGCTGGCGTGCACCAAGGCGAAGCAGGACCAGCGCGCCGCGGACAAGGCCACCGGCACGATCTACAAGAAGCTGTTCGTGCGGCACTGGGACACCTGGGCCGACGGCACGCGCAACCAGCTCTTCCTCGGCCGCTTCGAGGTGAACGGCCAATTGCCGGCGGAGCCGATCCTGCTTTCGCGCGGCATCGACGGCGACATCCCCAGCAAACCCTTCGGCGACGACAGCGAGTTCGCGTTCTCGCCCGACGGCAAGACCGTGTACTTCGACGTGCGCATCGCCGGCGACAGCGAGCCGTGGTCCACCAACTTCGACATCTACAAGGTGCCGGCCGACGGTTCCTCCGCGCCGGTGAACCTCACCGCCGCGAACAAGGCGTGGGACGGCTGGCCGGTGCCTTCGCCGGATGGCCGCACGCTGTATTACCTGGCGCAGAAGACGCCGGCCTTCGAGTCGGACCGCTTCGGCATCATGGCGCTGGACCTGGCCACTGGCGCCAAGCGCGAGGTCGACCCGCACTGGGACCGCTCGCCCGGCAGCATGGGCATTTCCGCCGACGGCAAGACGCTCTACGTCACCGCCGACGACGAAGGCCAGCATCCGCTGTTCGCCGTGGATGCGGCGAGCGGCAAGGTGCAGCAGGTGGTGGGCCATGGCGAAGTGGACGGCTATTCGCTGGCCGGCTCGCGCATCCTGCTGGCGCGCAGCGATCTCAAGCACCCCGACGATCTCTACACCGTGGATGCCGACGGCAAGGATCTCCGGCAGGTCACTCACTACAACGCCGCGATGCTTGCCAACGCGCACGAGGGCGACTTCGAGTTCTTCACCTTCAAGGGCTGGAACAACGAAACCGTGCAGGGCTACGTGGTGAAGCCCGCGGACTACCAGTCCGGCAGGAAGTACCCGGTGGCCTTCATCATCCACGGCGGCCCGCAGGGCGCCATGACCAACGGCTGGAGCTACCGCTGGAACCCGCAGACCTACGCCGGGCAGGGCTTTGCCGTGGTCACCATCAACTTCCACGGTTCCACCGGCTACGGCCAGGCGTTCACCGATTCCATCTCGGGCGACTGGGGCGGCAAGCCGCTGCAGGACCTCAAGCTCGGCTGGCAGGCCGCGCTGGACAAGTACAGCTTCCTCGACGGCAACCGTGCCTGCGCGCTAGGCGCCAGCTACGGCGGCTACATGACCTACTGGATCGCCGGCGTGTGGAACAAGCCGTGGAAGTGTTTCGTCGACCACGACGGCGTGTTCGACATGCGCATGATGTACTACGGCACCGACGAGCTGTGGTTCGAGGAACACGAGAACGGCGGCCCGCAGTTCGAGGTGCCGGCCGACTACGAGAAGTTCAATCCGCTCGACCACGTCAAGGACTGGCGGGTGCCGATGCTGGTGGTGCATTCGGACCACGACTTCCGCATCCCGATCACCCAGGGCCTCGGTGCGTTCACGGCACTGCAGCGCCGCGGCATCCCCAGCGAGTTCCTCACCTTCCCGGACGAGAACCACTTCGTGCTCAAGCCGCACAACAGCGTGCTGTGGCACGACACGGTGAACGCCTGGCTGAAGCAATGGACGGCCGAACCGAAGCCATGAAGGTCCGCTGCAGGGGCGCGCCGCGGTGCGCCCCTACAGCCACTTCGCGCGTTTCAGCCCGAGATAGATGCCGCCCACCAGGCAGATCACCACGCCGATGATGAGCGGGTAGCTCCATGGCTTGGACAGCTCGGGCATGTGCTGGAAGTTCATGCCGTACCAGCTGGTGATGAGGGTGGGCGCGGCGAGCATCGCCGCCCAGCCGGCGAGCTTCTTCATGACCTCGTTCTGGCCGAAGGTGACCAGCGAGAGGTTCACGTTGATCGCGGCGGCGAGCATTTCGCGCATCGCATTGATGGAGTCGTTGAGTCGCGTCACGTGGTCGTGCACGTCGCGGAAATACACGCGCAGTTCGTCGGGGATCAGCTGCGGATGCAGGCGCACCAGCTGGCTGATCACGTCCTGCAGCGGCGCCACGGCGAGGCGCAGCGTCATCAGGTCGCGCTGCATGTCGTACAGGCGACGCACGGTGTCGCGGTTGAAGCTGGCAGCGAAGATGTCCTGCTCCAGCTCCTGCAGTTCCTCGCGGTGGCCGCGCACGATGGGCAGCAGGTTGTCCACGATGAAATCCAGCACGCTGTACAGGCCGTAGCTCGGTCCCAACGCCAGCAGCTCCGGCGTGTGTTCGCAACTGCGCCGCGCCGGCGCATAGGACAGCGAGGCGCCGTGGCGCACGGTGACCAGGTAACGAGGCCCGAGAAAGATGTGCGTCTCGCCGAACGCGATCCGGCCGCCGTCCAATTGCGCGGTCTGCACCACGATGAACAGCGAGTTGCCGTAGGTCTCGATCTTGGTGCGCTGGTGCGCGCTCTGCGCATCCTCGATGGCGAGGTCGTGCAGGTCGAACTCCTCCTGCAGCTTCAGCAGCAGGGCTTCGTCCGGCTCGTGCAGCCCCACCCAGACGAAGGTGTCGGACTCCTGCAGCACGTCGCTGATCGCGTCGATGCTTATATCGCCGATGCGTTGCCCGTTGTTGCGGTAGGCGACGCAGTTGACCACCATGCGAGGCGTGGTTGTGACGGTTGGCAATGCGGACATGTCCGCATCATGCAACCCCTGCACGTTCAAGGGCAATCCCGAACGGCAGGCTGTTGCTGTCGATAGGCGCAAGCTCCAAGAAGCGAATGGGCCGGTGATGGCTACAGCCCTGTACCATGCTGCGGCGATATCTAAGGAAAGGGCGGGGGCGAAGATTCAATGAGGCAGCACGATTACCGGCTGGGCTACCGGGCCGATCTGGAAGGGCTGCGCGCCCTGGCCATACTGCTGGTCGTAGCCGTGCACGCTGGTGTCCCCTGGCTTCATGGCGGCTTCGTTGGCGTGGATGTGTTCTTCGTGTTGTCGGGATTCCTGATCACCGGCTTGCTGGTGCACGAAGTATCGAACTCGGGGCGATTGCGTTTCGCGGAATTTTACGTACGCCGACTGCGCCGCCTGCTGCCGGCGCTGCTCACGATGTTGTTGGTCGTGGGCGTGTTGGCCTCGCTGTTGCTGGCTCCGACGGAGCAACGTGCGCAGTCGTCTGCCGCGGCGATGGCGGCGGTGTGGCTCAGCAACATCCATTTCGCCTTCGCACGACTGGATTACTTTTCTCCCGGCACCGAGACGAACCTGTTTCTGCACACTTGGTCGTTGGGTGTGGAGGAGCAGTTCTACCTGATCTGGCCGGTGTTGCTGGTGTGGTTGCTCGGACGCGATGGCGAGCGGGGCGTGGCGCGCCTGAAGATCGGCATGCTCGCAGTGACGATTGCAAGTTTCGTGGCCTGCATCTGGCTGAGCTACACGGCGCCACAACTGGCGTTTTACATGATGCCCTTGCGTGCTTGGCAGTTCGCCACCGGTGCGTTGGTCTGGCTTTATTTCAAGGCGCCGGGAGTCGCCCATGGCGTGTACGGGTGGGAGCGTCGCGCCTGGGTGCCGCGTGCCATCGGCTGGCTTGGGTTGGCGCTTATTGTCTATGCCGGTCTGGCATTCAGTGCAGATATTCCCTATCCGGGCGGCTATGCGCTGGTGCCCACACTGGGCGCTGCAGCCGTAGTCGCGGCGGGCTGTACGACCTTGCCATCGGTGGCGGGAGTATCACGGTTGCTGTCGTGGCGCCCGTTCCAGTGGATCGGCGGCATATCCTACTCGTGGTACCTATGGCATTGGCCCATCCTGCTGCTGGGACATGCGGTGTCGGGTTCCGACGCGCCGAAGTATCGTGTCGCGTGGGTAGTGCTCTCGCTGTTGCTGGCTTGGCTGTCGTGCCGGTTCATAGAGTCGCCGATCCGCAGCCGGTCTCAGTTCCTGACGTGGCCCCGCGTCACGATTTTCGGCGCTCTTGCACTGATGCTACTGGCCAACAGCCTTTGTGTGGTTTGGAACAACCGTGCCGTCGATAGGATGCAGTCGCCTGCCATGCGACGTTACGCCATGGCGCATGGCGATGCCCCGATAATCTATGGAATGGGCTGCGACGACTGGTACCACAGCGATCGGGTGCGCATTTGCAGCTTCGGCCCCGCCGATGCGACACATACGGCTGTACTGATGGGCGACAGCCATGCCGGACAGTGGTTCCCTGCGGTGGCCGAGGCCTTTGATCGGCCTGGCTGGCGTCTGCTGGTACTTACCAAGTCATCCTGCCCGATGGTGGACGAACCGTTCTTCTACAGCCGCATCGGCAAGGAGTACACCGCTTGTGCGACGTGGCGGGAACATGCCTTGCAGCAACTCGTCAGAATCAGGCCGGATGTGGTGTTGCTAGGGACCGTCGATACGAATGGTTTTTCGCGCGAACAATGGGTAGCCGGCACGTCCAAGGTGTTGGCAGTACTCAGTCCGGCGGCAGGGCACGTGTGGTTGCTGCGCGACACGCCCATGTTGCCTTTTGATGGCCCGGATTGCCTGGCCATGCATGCAGGGCGGCCTGCTTGGCTTGGCCTGCAACAGGCTTGCAGCGCATCCGCCAACGACACGCATGCGGATCAGGTGTATCGATGGCTGGGCGAGGCAGCGAGCCGCTATGCGAATGTCGGGATGTTGGACATGAATCCCCTCATTTGCCCGGACCATGTATGTTCGGCAGAGCAGAATGGTTTGGTGGTGTTTCGTGACAACCAGCATCTGACTGGGAGCTTTGCTGCTTCGCTCGGCCCGGCGATGAAGACGAAACTGGACGTCGATGCGAACAGCCGATCGGCTGTTCAGCGGTGAGTCCAGCTACCGGCTCAATAACGTGTGAATCGGGTCTGCCGCAAGCTCCACGCCAATGCCAGCCACACCGGCAGGGCGAACAGTATCCACGGCTGGTTCTGCTGCACGGTGCCGGGCAGCAGGTGCAGCAGGATGGCGGTGAGTGCGGCGATCAGTTGCAGCGCCAGCACGATGTCGGCGAAACGCGAGGCGGCGTAGCCGCGGCGCAGGCGCCATGGTGCGCGCAGCAGCAGTAAGGCGAGCGGGCTGAACAGGAGCAGGTTGGCGTTGGCCCAGGCGGCGTGGTGGCTGGTGAGCGTCCACAACGCGAGCAGCAGCAGACCCACACTGCCCGCGATCAGCAACCAGAGCGTGGCCAGCACGGCGTGGATCATCGGCCAACGGCGCGTGCCCAGCATCAGCATGCTGGCGAGGGCCAGGCCCGCCGCGCCCAGCGGCAGGCGCAGGTCGGGCGCCTGCGCGGGCGGCACGGCGACGTGGTTGGGCGACAGCAGTTGTTCGTCCTGCACCAGCGATTGCGTGCCGCCGTGGCCGTCGGGCACGCGGATGCCGCGCAGATTGTCCTGCAGTTCGTAGGGAAGGAAGCTTTCCTGCCATGCATTGAGCGGCTGGTCGGCGTAGGGGCCGAGGCCGAGGTCGAGCAGCAGCATCAGCCAGGGCTGGGTGCTCATCAGGCGGTCGGTCTGCTGGCGATAGGTCATGCCGCCGGGTTGCGTGACCAAGTGCGCCTTGATGATGCCGCCCAATGCCTTGTCCAGCGCGTCGCGCACGCGGGTGGTGCAGTTGTCGGCGTAGTAGTCGTAGTTGTAGCCGGCGTTCTCGGGGCGCAGGTTCCACAGCAGGAAATCGCGCAGGGCGGCGGCCTGCTCCGGGCTGAGCGCGAGGCGCTGGCGGGTGATCGAGCGGCCGACCTGCACGTAGTAGCTTTCTTCGTCGCCGGTGGATTCGGCATCCATCAGGTAGTGCATGCGGCCGCGCGCGAAGTTCAGAAAGAAGTTCTTCTCGTTGAAATCGAATACGCCGTAATTGAAGTTCACCGCCTCGCCGCTGACGGTGTCGCGCAGTTCGATCGCGTCGTGGCCGAAGCGCTCCCAGTAGATGTCGCCTGGGCCGTAGGTGACCAGCGAGACCTCCAGGTTGGCGCCGGGGGCGTTGGCGACGCCGGCATGGGCCGGGGCGATGGCCATCGCCAGGATGCATGCGAGCAGCAGGCAAAGCCGGGCACACACGCGTGAAGCCCTCTCCCTGCGGGAGAGGGTGCCGGCAGGCGGGCGGAGCGTGATGTCCGGGTTTCGCCGAACCCTCATCCGGCCCTTCGGGTCACCTTCCTCGCTCCCCAAAGCCGGGGCCATCCATGGCCCCTCTCCGCGTACTCCCGGGGGGAGAAGGGGAGCGGCTTCAACCATGGTCGTGGCGGCGCGCGACGCGGAACTGCTGCACGCGGCGGTCATCGGCTTCGGTGACGTGGAACAGGAATTCGCCCACCGCCGTTTCCTCGCCCGCTTCGGGCAGGTGGCCAAACTCGGCGGTGACGAGGCCGCCGATGGTGTCGAATTCCCCGTCGGAGAAGTTCGCGCCGACTTCCTCGTTGAAGTCCTCGATGGGCGTGAGCGCGCTGACCAGCCACGAGCCGTCGGCCTGGGCATGGATCTGCGCCGGTTCGTCTGCGTCGTCGTGTTCGTCGTCGATCTCGCCGACGATCTGCTCCAGCACGTCCTCGATGGTGATCAGGCCGGCCACGCCGCCGTACTCGTCCACCACCATCGCCATGTGGTTGCGGCTGCGGCGGAACTCGGCCAGCAGCACGTTGAGGCGCATCGACTCGGGAATCAGCACCGCCGGTCGCAGGATCGCGCGGATGTCGAAATCGACGCCGTTGCCGAAGTACTTCAGCAGGTCCTTGGCCAGCAGCACGCCGAGGATCTCGTCCTTGTCCTCGCCGTGCACGGGAAAACGCGAGTGGCCGGACTCGACCACCGCGGCGAGGATGTCGGAGAGCGGCGCGTCGGCGGCGATCATCACGATCTGCACGCGCGGCACCATCACGTCGTCCACGCTCAATTCGGTGACCTTGAGCGCGCCTTCCAGCATGGGCAGGGTGTCGGCGCCGAGCAGGCCGTTGACCTGGGCGGCGCGCAATTCGTCGATCAGTTCCGCGCGGTTGCGCGGCTCGCCGGAAAACAGGTGGCCCAGTCGATCCCACCAGGTGCGATGGGCCGGGCCGCTGGTACTGCCGGGGTCGTCGTTCATTACTCGGGTTGCAACTGCCCGGTCGCGGGCGGAAGCACGAGTCTAGCGGAAAAAGCGTGACAGTTCAGGGCGCAAGCGCCTGCCGGCACGCTTCACGCGTAGGGATCGGCGATGCCCAAGCCGGCAAGGATGCGGGTTTCCAGCGCCTCCATCGTCTCGGCTTCCGCGGCGACGACGTGGTCGTAGCCGAGCAGGTGCAGAGTGCCGTGCACGGTGAGGTGGGCCCAGTGGTCGCGTGCGTGCTTGCCCTGCTCGGCGGCCTCGCGCGCCACCACGGGGGCGCAGACCACCATGTCGCCGACCAGCGGCAGCTTGAGGTCAGGCGGCAGCTCGGCCTCGAAGGAGAGCACGTTGGTGGCGTAGTCCTTGCCGCGGTAGTCGCGGTTGAGCGTGCGGCCTTCGTCGGCGCCGACGATGCGGATGGACAGCTCGGTGGCCTTGCGCCGCTTCGCGCCGCGCAGCGCGGCCTCCACCCAGCGGCGGAAGCTGGCGGGCGAGGGAATGCCGGCGCGCGGCACGGCGTAACCCACGTGCAGCATCGTCGTGCTCACCGCGCCTGTTCCTCGGATGCCTGCTCGAACGCCTCGTAGGCACGCACGATCTTCGCCACCAGCGGGTGGCGCACCACGTCGCGCGAGGTGAAGAAGGTGAAGCTGATGCCGTCCACGCCGCGCAGCACCTCCACCGCGTGGCGCAGCCCGGAGCGCACGTTGCGCGGCAGGTCGACCTGGCTGACGTCGCCGGTGATCACCGCCACCGAGCCGAAGCCGATGCGGGTCAGGAACATCTTCATCTGCTCGACGGTGGTGTTCTGCGCCTCGTCGAGGATCACGTAGGAATCGTTGAGGGTGCGCCCGCGCATGTACGCGAGCGGCGCGATCTCGATCACGTTGCGCTCGATCAGCTTGGCCACCTTCTCGAAGCCGAGCATCTCGTACAGCGCGTCGTACAGCGGGCGTAGATAGGGATCGACTTTCTGGCTGAGGTCGCCCGGCAGGAAGCCCAGCTTCTCGCCGGCTTCCACCGCCGGGCGCACCAGCAGCACGCGCTGCACGCGGTTGGCTTCCAGCGCCTCCACCGCGCTGGCCACGGCGAGATAGGTCTTGCCGGTGCCGGCCGGGCCGACGCCGAAGTTGATGTCGTGGCGCGCGATGGCGTGCAGGTAGCGCGCCTGGTTCGGGCCGCGGCCCTTGATCACGCCGCGCTTCACCTTGATGGCGACTTCCTGCGCGCCTTGGCCGGCGTCTGCCGCGAGCGCGTCGACGCCGGATTCGGCCAGGTGCAGGTTGATCCTGGCGCCGTTCAAGGTCTCGTTCTCGGTGACCGCGTAGAGCGCGCGCAACACCTTCTCGGCGCTGCGTGCGGCGGCTTCCTCGCCGATCGCCTTGAACAGGTTGCCGCGGTGGTCGATCTCCACACCCAGGCGCAGCTCGATCTGGCGCAGGTGCTCGTCGAACGGACCGCACAGGCTGGCGAGCCGGGCGTTGTCTTCCGGGGCTAGGGCGAAGTCGCGTTCGTGGAGGCCTGGGGTCATGCTTTTGGCTTCCTCTCCCCTCCGGGGAGAGGATTGAGGTGAGGGGGTGGTCTTGCGGAAAGCTGTGGGGCTTGCGGCCAGACTGGCCCCTCACCCCGGCCCTTTCCCCGGAGGGGAGAGGGAGTAAAGCTCAGGCGGCTTCTTCGGCCAGTGCATGCACGCGTCCGCGCAGCGAATTGGCCATGGCCTCGGTGATCAGCACGTCGACGAAGCGGCCGATCATGCGCGCGTCGCCGGGGAAGTTCACGTAGCGCATGTTCTCGGTGCGGCCGGCGAGTTCGTTGGGGTTCTTGGCGCTGGGCTTTTCCACCAGCACGCGCTGCACGCTGCCGACCATCGCCTCGTTGATCGTCTTCGCCTTGGCGTTGATCGCGGCCTGCAGGCGCTCCAGCCGCTGGTGCTTCACCGCCATCGGCGTGTCGTCGGCGAGGCTCGCGGCGGGCGTGCCAGGGCGGGCGGAGAAGATGAAGCTGAAGCTCTGGTCGAAGCCGATGTCCTCGATCAGCTGCATGGTCTTGCCGAAATCCTCATCGGTCTCGCCAGGGAAGCCCACGATGAAGTCGGACGACACGCAGATGTCCGGGCGCACCGCGCGCAGCTTGCGGATCTTCTGCTTGAACTCCAGCGCGGTGTAGCCGCGCTTCATCGCGCTGAGGATGCGGTCGGAGCCGGCCTGCACCGGCAGGTGCAGGAAGTTGGCCAGCTTGGGCACGCTGGCGTAGGCCTCGATCAGCGAGTCGGAGAACTCCAGCGGATGCGAGGTGGTGAAACGGATGCGGCCGATACCCTCGATCTGCGCGATGGCGTGGATCAGCACGGCGAGGTCGGCGATGCCGCCGTCGTGCGTGGGGCCACGGTAGGCGTTGACGTTCTGGCCCAGCAGGTTCACCTCGCGCACGCCCTGTTCGGCGAGCCGCGCCACTTCCACCAGCACGTCGTCGAACGGCCGGCTGATCTCGGTGCCGCGGGTGTAGGGCACCACGCAATAGGAACAGTATTTCGAGCAGCCTTCCATGATCGAGACGAAGGCGGTGGGGCCTTCGGCGCGCGGCTCGGGCAGCTTGTCGAACTTCTCGATCTCGGGGAAGGAGATGTCCACCTGCGGCTTGCCGCTTGCGCGGCGCGACTCGATCAGCTCGGGCAGGCGGTGCAGGGTCTGCGGGCCGAACACCAGGTCGACGAAGGGCGCGCGCTTGATGATGGCCTCGCCCTCCTGCGACGCCACGCATCCACCCACACCAATCAAGACCGGCTTGCCGCCTTGTTTGTGCTCCTTCCAGCGGCCGAGCTGGCTGAACACCTTCTCCTGCGCCTTCTCGCGGATCGAGCAGGTGTTGACCAGGATCACGTCCGCCTCGGACTCGTCCTGGGTCAGCTCCAGGCCGTGCGAGGCCTTGAGCACGTCGGCCATCTTGGCCGAGTCGTACTCGTTCATCTGGCAGCCGTGGGTCTTGATGAAAAGCTTGCCGCTCATGGTATGCATGCCGTGGTTGTGCGGGGCGCGACGCAGACGGCGCCGAACCGCGCATTTTACGCTGGCCAGCCGCCAGGCGCCATTCGGATCAGGCACTTGGGATGCTTCTGCACAGGAACGCGGCGCACGAGGCGCTGCGCGTGCCCTTGGCGCGGGCGCCGTGCGGCGGCACACTTCCGCCATGTTCGACACCAAGCGCCACCAGGGGAGTGTCGGCCTGACCGGCGCCGGTTCCCCGCCATCCCGTCCGATTCCTGCGTGGATCGTGCTGGGCTGCGTCTTGCTGGCGGCGTTGTCCTGGCTGCCGAAGGCGCATGCGGGCACCTTGTACCGTTGTACCGGCAGCAGCGGCGAAGTGGTCTTCACCGGCAGCCCGGCGGGTTATCGCGACTGTCGCAAGCTGGGCAGCTACGGGGCTTCGTCGCCGCAGGTGCCGGCGGCCTCGCTGCAGCATGTGCGCGGCACGGTGGTGGGCACGCGGTCGCAGGCCGCCGTGGCCGCGGCCTTGTTGTCCACCGTGAGTGGCCGTGTGCTGACAACGGCTAAGCAGTCGTCGGAAGCGGCCTCGCCGCCCGCTTCGGCGGTGCCTGCGGCCCTGCGCGGGCACTGGACCTACCGTCAGTCCAGCGGCACGGCCGCCGCCTTGCCCGACATGCCGGCCGCTGCTCCGGGCGACCGCGTGCTGCGCGGCGCGGTGTACCGCATCGCGCGCGCCGACGGCAGCGTGGAATACACCAACATCCCGCCCGCCGGCCGCGCCGCGCGAACGGCGAAGATGCTGTTCACCTACATCGCCACCTGCTTCGCCTGCAACCTGCATTCGAACATCCACTGGGGCAGCGTGCCGCTCGACCTCACCGACTATGCCGATGCGATCCGCTCGGCCAGCGTGGAATACGGCGTGGACGAGGCCTTCATCCGCGCGATCATCCATGCCGAGAGCGCGTTCAATCCGCGCGCCCTGTCGATCAAGGGCGCGCAGGGCCTGATGCAGCTGATGCCGGGCACGGCCAACGACATGGGCGTGCTGGACGCGTTCGACAGCGGCCAGAACATCCGGGGCGGCGCGCGCTATCTGGCCCTGCTGCTGCGCACCTTCAACGGCGACGAGCACCTTGCCGCCGCGGCCTACAATGCCGGCCCCGCCGCGGTGCAAAGGTACGACGGCGTGCCGCCTTACGCGGAAACCCAGGTTTACGTGCAGCGCGTGGACACCCTGCGCAAACGGTATGCGGCCGCGCTGCACCCGCCATTGGCGGTAGCGCGGCCGGGCTGACTCACGGCAGGCCGGCGCTGCTTGCGCTGGTCGCCTCCGCGGTCATCGGCGGGCGCTCCGTGAGCGTGGCTTCGGTGTGGAACGGGCTGCCGTTGCGCAGGCCGGAAACCTCCACCCGGGTGCCCGGTTTAATGGCGGATTCGCGTCGCCGCAGGTCGGCGGGGTCGCGGATGTTGTCGTTGCCGATGCGCAGCAGGATGTCGCGCGGCTGGATGCCGGCCAGCGCGGCGGGGCTGCCGGGGTACACGTCGGTGACCAGGGCGCCGCGCGCCGCCGCGGGCAGGCCGCTGTTGGCAGCCACCGGCACGAAGGTGTAATCCGCGCCCAGCCAGCCGCGCACCACGTGTCCGGTGGTGACGATCTGGTCCAGCACCCACTTCGCGGTGGCCGTCGGGATGGCGAAGCCGATGCCTTCGGCGTTGCTGGCCTTGCCGATCAGCAAGGCGTTGATGCCCACCAGCTTGCCCTCGGCGTTCACCAGGGCGCCGCCGGAGTTGCCCTGGTTGATCGCCGCATCGGTCTGGATGAAATCCTCCGCGCCGAAATTGCTCAGCTGGCGGCCCACCGCGCTGACGATGCCCATGGTCACGGTCTGGTTGAGGCCCAGCGGGTTGCCGATGGCCAGCACCACGTCGCCGGGGCGGGGCTTGTGTTCGGCGAAGCGGATCACCGGCAGGTTGCCGGCGTCGATCTTAAGCACCGCGAGGTCGGTGGCCTCGTCGAAGCCGACCACGGTGGCCTTGGCCACCCGGCCGTCGTACAGCAGCACCTGGATGTCGGTGGCCTGCGCGATCACGTGGTAGTTGGTGAGTACGTAACCCTTCGCGTTGACGATTACCCCGGAACCCAGCGTCTTTTCGCGCCGTGCGTAGGTGGTGAGGGTGCCGCCGAGCAGTTGCTGCAGGATGGGGTTGTCGTACATCTTGATCGCCGGCTCGTTGACGATCTTGTCGGCGTAGATGTTCACCACCGAAGGGGCCGCGACGGCGACCGCATCGGCGTAGGAGACCGGAGCCGGCGCGGCCGGGCTGCCGGCCGGCGAGCCGGCGGCCGGCAGGTGCAGGCGCTCGCGCAGGCGCTCGCCGCTGGCCGGCCAGAACAGGCCGATCACGAAGGCCGCGGCCAGGCCGACGACGACACAACGGGCGATAAAGGCAAGTGTGCCGGCGGCATGTTTCATGTCGTGCTGCAAATCCGTGACGGGCGGGCGAACAGTAGGGTAGGCTGACGGCGGCGGACAGCGCCGTGAGGCCGCGGCCCTTTTATTGTACGGTGTGTGGGCTGACGCTAGACTAACGAGATTTTTAGGGGTTCCAATCTAAGTGCCGGGCGCAAGCCCATCCTGACGCAGTAAGTACCGGAGAGCCTGATGGCGAACGAAGTCGTCGATCATGGCCGCCGCCGGTTTCTCACGTCAGCCACCGCAGTGGTCGGTGGCGTGGGAATCGTTTCGGCAGCCGTGCCCTTCATCAAGTCGTGGGAACCCAGCGCGCGAGCCAAAGCCGCCGGAGCTCCGGTCACCCAATCCCTCAAGAAGATCGAATCCGGCCAGCAGCTGATCGTCGCCTGGCGCAGCCTGCCGGTCTTCATCGTCAACCGCACGCCGCAACAGTTGGCGGCCCTGCCGAAGCAGGACCCCCGTCTGGTCGACCCCAAGTCCGACGGCTCCTCCGCCGACCAGCAGCCGAAGTACGCGCAGAACGAGACGCGTTCGATCAAGCCGGAGTGGCTGGTGATGGTCGGCATCTGCACCCACCTGGGCTGCGTGCCGAACTACGTGGGCGAGATGAAGCCCGAACCGTTCGATCCGGACTGGCAGGGCGGCTACTACTGCCCCTGCCACCATTCGCGCTACGACATGGCCGGCCGCGTGTACCAGGGCGTGCCCGCGCCGAAGAACATGGTGATCCCGCCCTACCACTTCGTCGACGACAGCACCGTGCAGATCGGCGTGGGTCCGAAGGAGGGCGCGTGATGGCCAACGTATTCGCCCGCATCGGCGGCTGGGTCAACGAGCGTGCGCCCGGCCTCGCGCCGACGTACCGCAAGCACATGACCGAGTACTACGCGCCGAAGAACTTCAACCTCTGGTACTACTTCGGTTCGCTTGCTCTGCTGGTTCTGGTCAACCAGATCGTCACCGGCATCTTCCTCACGATGAACTACGACCCGAGCGCGGCCGGCGCGTTCGACTCGGTGCAGTACATCATGCGCGACGTGGAGTGGGGCTGGCTGATCCGCTACATGCACACCACCGGCGCCTCGCTGTTCTTCGTGGTGGTGTTCCTGCACATGTTCCGCGGCATCATGTACGGCTCGTTCAAGAAGCCGCGCGAGCTGGTGTGGCTGCTCGGCATGCTGATCTTCCTGGTGCTGATGGCCGAGGCCTTCATGGGCTACGTGCTGCCGTGGGGCAACATGTCGTTCTGGGGCGCCAAGGTGATCGTGTCGCTGTTCGGCACCATCCCGGTGATCGGCGGCCACCTGGTCGAATGGATCATGGGCGACTTCCTGCCCGCCGACGCCACGCTCAACCGCTTCTTCGCGCTGCACGTGATCGCGCTGCCGATCGTGCTGCTGCTGCTGGTGGTGCTGCACCTGGCCGCGCTGCACGAGGTGGGTTCCAACAACCCCGACGGCGTGGACGTCAAGCACGGGCCCAAGGGCAACCGCTGGGACGCATCGAAGCCTGCCGACGCCATTCCGTTCCATCCGTACTACACGGTGAAGGACCTGGTCGGCGTGGGCTTCTTCCTGCTGATCGCGGCCTTCATCATCTTCTTCGCGCCGACCTTCGGCGGCTGGTTCCTGGAGCACGACAACTCCATCGCGGCCAACAACCTGGTCACGCCCGCGCAGATCAAGCCGGTGTGGTACTTCACCGCGTTCTACGCCATCGTGCGCATGATCCCCTCGGCGTTCGGCACCGCGGTGTGGGGCGTGATCGGCATGTTCGGCTCCATCGCACTGCTGTTCGCGCTGCCGTGGATCGACGTGGGCCCGGTCAAGTCGATCCGCTACCGCGGCACCGGCTACAAGGTGGCGCTCACGATCTTCGTGATCGCGTTCCTGTGCCTGATGGCGATCGGCATGGACCTCACCGACGAGTATTTCCCGCGGATCTTCGGCGCGAACATCGACATCACGCTGTGGGACAACGTCTTCGGCCGCATCATGACGCTGACCTACTTCGGCTTCTTCGTGTTCCTGTGGCTGTACACACATCTCGGCTGGGAAAAGACCAAGCCGGTTCCGGATCGGGTGACGACGCATGACTAAGCCGACGCTCTTGATGAAGCGCTTTTTCCCCGCGCTCGCACTGACCCTGGGGTTGCTGTTCGCCGTCCAGCCGGCGGCGCGCGCCGAGGAAGGCGGCCAGTTGATGGCGTCCGGCGCCAACATCCGCGACCAGGCTTCGCTGCAGCGGGGCGCCCGGCTGTTCTTCAACTACTGCGTGGGCTGCCACTCGCTGAAGTACCTGCGTTACTCGCGCATGGCCGACGACCTCGGGCTGAGCGAGCAGCAGGTGATGCAGAACCTGAACTTCACCGGCGCCAAGTTCGACGAGCCGGTGTTGTCGCACATGCCGGCGGACGATGCGGGCAAGTGGTTCGGCAAGGATCCGCCCGACCTTTCGCTGGAGGTCAGCGCCAAGGGCGCCGACTGGGTCTACACCTACCTCAACACCTTCTACCTCGACCCGAAGAGCCCGATCGGCTGGAACAACACCACCTTGCCGAACGCGGCGATGCCGTTCCCGCTGTGGGAGCTGCAGGGCGAGCAGACCGCGGTGATGAAGCCCGGCAGCGACGAGGTGGAGAAGCTCGATCTGGCCCACCCCGGCAAGCTGACCCCGGCCCAGTACCAGCAGGCGACACGTGACCTGGTGAATTTCCTGGAGTACGTTTCGGAACCGGCGGCCCTGCAGCGGCACCATTACGGCATCTGGGTGCTGCTGTTCCTGGCGCTGTTCACCCTGCTGGCGTATCTGCTCAAGAAGGAATACTGGAAAGACGTGCACTGACTTTCCGGGGGAGACACCCATCGGCTGCGGCGGCTGTTGGCCGCTGCAGCCGCGCAACCGCAACAGGAATACTGCGCAATGGTTCCAAGCGCCCGCTCGCGTAATGCACTTACCCTCTACACCACGGCCGACGACATCCAATGTCATCGCGCCAGGCTGGTGCTGGCCGCCAAGGGCGTCAGCTACGAGCGCGTGCTGGTCGATCCCGGCAAACCGCCGGAAGATCTTCTCGACCTCAACCCCTACGGCAGCACGCCCACCCTGGTGGACCGCGACCTGACCCTGTACGACGCCAGCGTGGTCTGCGAATACCTCGACGAGCGCTATCCGCATCCGCCGCTGATGCCGATCGACCCGTTGTCCCGCGCGCGTCTTCGCGTGGCCGCGGTGCGCATCGAGAAGGACTGGCTGACCGAGGTGGAGACCATCCGTGCCGGCGGCCGTCCCGCCGAGCCGGCGCGCAAGCGCTTGCGCGCCCACCTGCTGGCTGCGTTGCCGCTGTTCAAGGCATCCAAATTCTTTCTCAACCCCGAGATGAGCCTGGCCGACTGCCTGGTCGCGCCGGTGGTCTGGCGGCTGCCGTGGCTGGGCGTGGATCTTGGGCGCGAGGGCAAGCCGATCATGGATTACGGCGAACGGCTCTTCCACAGCCAGGGTTTTGCGCGCAGCATGACCGAGCAAGAAAAGGCCATGCGACCCTGATGAACGATGTAGCGCGACCGATGACCTCCAATCGTCCGTACCTGTTGCGGGCGATCTACGACTGGATCAGCGACAACGGCCTGACCCCGTACCTCCTGATCGATGCCACCGGCGAAGGCGTGCGCGTGCCGCCGCAAGTGATCAAGAACGGCCAGGTGGTGCTGAACATCGCGATGCGCGCGGTCGCGAACCTGGAGCTGGGCAACGACTGGATCGGCTTTTCCGCACGCTTCTCCGGCGTCAGCCATACAGTGCGTATTCCGGTGGGCTCGGTGCTTGCGCTGTACGCGCAGGAGAACGGGCAGGGCATGATGTTCCCGACCGACGACGAAGGCGGCGACCCCCCGCCGACCGCGCCGGACGAGCCGCCGTCGAGCCAGGGCGGCGCCGGCGACGGCAAGCCGAAGCGCGGCGCGCCTTTCCTGCGGGTGATCAAGTAGGTAGGCGACCGTCAGTGCCGCGTGTCGCCGCCGTCGGGGCGGCGGCGCGGGCGCAGCGGAATCACGTTGCGGCCCGTGGGCGCCTCGTCCGCAGTCTCGGCCGTCGCCGCATGCCGTGCGGGTACGGAGGCGGGCTCCGCCGCCGCGAGCACTACCGTGGGCAGGCGCAATTCGCTCAAGCGGTCGCCGAGCATCCACAGCGAGGCCGGCTCGCGGTCCGCGCCGTCGATGCTTACCTCGAAGCCGTAGCAGCGTTCCAGCCTTAGCCGTCCGTCGGCATGGCGCAAGCGCAGCGCACGCAGACCGACGGTCTCATCCAGCAGTTGCACGCCGTAGCGCCCGCATTGCATGCGAGCCTCGGTCGCCGCGTGCTCGCGTGCGCGGCTCAGTTTCAGCCAAAGCGCGATCACGGCGACCAGCGCCAGCAGAAGCAGGAGATCATCGGCGTTGCCCATCATGCTGGCAGTGTGTGGGCGGGCGGGGCGGTGCGCAAGCCGCGTCTTCGCTCAGCCCAGCCGCAACCGCAGCGAGAGGTCGACTGCATGCACGTGCTTGGTCAGCGCGCCCACCGAGACGAAGTCCACGCCGGTGCGCGCGTATTCGCCGATGGTGGCGAGGTCGACGTTGCCGGAAACCTCCAGCGGCACGCGGCCGGCAGCGAGTTTTACCGCTTCGCGCATCAGCGGCACATCGAAGTTGTCGAGCATGACGCGGTCCACGCCGGCATCCAGCGCCTGCTGCAATTCGCCGAGATTCTCCACCTCGACCTCGAGCAGCAGGCCGGGATGCAGGCGCCGCGCGGCCGCCGCGGCGGGAGCGATGCCGCCGGCGGCGATGATGTGGTTTTCCTTGACGAGGATCGCGTCGTACAGGCCGATGCGGTGGTTGTGGCCGCCGCCGCAACGCACGGCGTACTTCTGCGCCAGGCGCAGGCCAGGCAGGGTCTTGCGGGTGTCGAGCACGCGCGTGCCGGTGCCGGCCACGGCGGCCACGTAGGCCGCGGTGGCGGTGGCGGTGGCGGACAGCAGCTGCAGGAAGTTGAGCGCCGAGCGCTCGGCGCTGACCAGCGAGCGGGCGTTTCCGGCCAGCCGGCAGATCACCGTGCCGGGCGCGGCGCGCTCGCCGTCGCCGACTTGCCAGTCGATGCGCACGGTCGGGTCGAGGCGCCGGAAGCAGGCGTCGAACCAGGGGGCGCCGGCGATCACCGCGTCGTCGCGGCAGGTCAGCGCGGCTTCGGCCACGCCGTCGGCCGGCAGCAGTTCGGCGGTGGCATCGCCTTTGCCGATATCCTCGGCAAAGGCGCGCTCGACGTCGGCAGCGATCTGTTCGGGCTTGGGCGGGTCGAACGGAAGAACTGGTGTCATTCGGTGTCCGTGCCGGCATCGGGCGTCTCGGGCTGGCGCAGGCGGCCGACGATGGCGCTCATCGCGCGGTCGAACAGCGCGTTGGTGGCCAGCACCTGCGCGTGGCCGCTGGCCAGCACCACGGCCAGTTCCTGCGGCGAATAGTCCGCCACTTTCAACCCGCGCCGGTTCACGAACAGGTAGCGGCCGCTCATCGGGCTGATCCACGAGAGCTTGGCGCGCGCCATCGGCTCATCGGGCAGCTGGAACTCCAGCCACACGCCAGGTTGCAAGGCCTCGACCTGCCGCCATTCGGGGCTGTTGGTGTCTACCGGCACGCTCTCCTCGGGCAGCTCGTCTTCGGCCTCGGCGTTTGCGTCGATGATGGGCTGGATGCTCTCGGGAATCGCGGCCGCGGCGATGGCCTCGGCGGTCGGGGCATTGGCGACGGGCGGCACGACGGGCGCGGACGGGCGCGGTTCGCCGAGTTGCTGGCTGTACCAGTCGTGCAGCTGGGCCAGCAGGCGTTCGATGTCCGGTTGCTGGAAGGCCACGTTGGCCAGGCCCAGGCGCAGCATGCGCTCGATGCCCGGCAGCAACTGGCGCAAATGCTGGCGCGTGGCGGCATCCGGGGCCGGCCGCGTGCTGGCGATGAAATCGTCCACGAAGCGCAGCGCATCGCGGAATTCGCTGGATTCCTCGCCCTGGCGCAGTTGCACCAGCACGAGGTGGTTGGCCCAGGCGCGCGCCAGCACTTCATGCACCAGCGGCGGCAACTGGCGGCCGCCGATGCGGTCGACGATTTCGCGCGCGGCGCGCCGGCGCGCCTGTTCGAGCTTCTCGCGGCCGCGGGTGGATTCGGCCACGCGCTGTTCGGCCAGTTCGGAGCGGCGGCGGCTGGATTCGTTGAACTGCTGCAGGTCGGCCAGCAAGCGCTCGAAGATGCCGAGGTCGTCGTCGAACTCGTGGAGCAACTGGTCGACGATGCTCTTGATCTTGTCGTGCAGGCGGCCGTCGCGGTCGGAATCGGCCGACCAACCCTTGGCCTGCTCGGCCAGCACGTCGAGCAGGCGGCGCGCCGGATGCTGGCGGTGCGCGAACAGCTTGCGGTCGAGGATGGCGGCCTTGAGGTACGGAATCTGCAGGCGCGCCAGCAGCGCCTGCATTTCGGGCGGCAAGGTGTGGTCTTCGAGGATGAACTCGAACAGCATGCCGACCAGGTCGATGGTGTCCTCGTCCATGCCGGCCACGTGGCTGGGGCGTGCGCCGCGCAGCGCGCCGAGCTGGCCCAGCAGCTGCTCCTTGAGCTGCGAGACGGCCTCGCGGTCGAAATTGCCGGTGCCGTCGACCATGGACGGCGACTGCTGGATATGACCGGCCGCAAGTTGGGTCTGCAGCACGCTGAGCGCGCCCAGCAGCTCGCCGGCGGAAGGCGGCGGGTTGCCGGCATCGCCGGCCCGTGCCGGCGCGCGGGATTCGCCGCCGCGGCGGGCGGCGAACAGGCTGTGCAGGGTCTGCAGCAGCTCGGTGGCGGCGATGTCGGCCACATCGTCCGTGCCGGGCGATGCCGTGGCGGCGGACGCGGCCGGTGCGGTTCCGCGCGGCGCGGCGCTGCTGCTGCGCGATGCGGCGACGCGCAGCTGCGGCAAGACGCCGGCACGTGCGAGCGTGTCGTTCGCCTCGGCGTACAGCTCTTCCAGCGTGGACAGTACGTAGCGGTCGAACAACTTGTAGATCAGCAGCTTGACGCGCATGTCCGCGGTCAGCTCCTTGAGCGCTTGGCGGAAGGCCTGCGACAAAGCTGCGGGCGCGATGGGGTTGCTGGCGTCCTCGATCTTGCGGCCGCCGCAGATCACCGAGAGGCGCTGGTTGAGTGCGAACAGGTCGCGTGCGAGCCGGTTCTCGTGCTTGCTGCTCATGCTGGTGATCGCCAGCGATTCTTCCAGATCGGTGTCCGCCACCAGCGAGAGTTCGGCGGTGGCCGGCGCCGGCGCCGCGGATGTCGCGGTGCGGCCGGTCATGCCGCCCATCTCGAGGTTTACCGCGGCGAGGAAGTTGCGCTCGACGGCGGGGCGGCGCTTGCGGACCTCGCGCATGCCGTCGAAGTAATGGGTCTGGGTGGCATTGTTCTCGGCCTTCTCGGCGAGGTCGAACAAGGCATCGTCCACGTGCTCGAACAGGTTGCCCAGGCACAGCTGCAGACGCTTGCCGGCAATGCCCCGCACGGCATTCAGCAACTCCCCGACCCGTTCGCCCGTGGCGGCGTCGGAACGCGGCGTCAGTGACACGATCTTGGGCGGTTCGTAGGCGTCGTTCATGGCCATACCGGATGTCCGTCGGGCTGATCGCCGATCCATCGGCGGGGATTCGGTGCGTGTAAGCGTGGCCTCAGGCGGCGGCCGGGAAATCGCGCAACTGGGCCGTGCCGATGCCTTCCTCGGGCAGCATCACCGGGATGCCGTCGGCGACACGATAGACCAGCTTGCGGTCGGTGGTGATGAGGCCTTCGTCCAGCCGTTCGCGCACCGGGCTGCCGGTGGTCGTTGCCACGTCGCCCGCGGCGATGGCGCCGTTCAGCGCATCCAGCTCGGCGCGCGCCAGCAGGCGCACCGGCGTCTTGCTGACCGGGCAACAGAGGATATCGAGCAAGCGCTTGTCCATGGGCTGAAATCGTGATGAAGCCGGAAAGCCCGTACAATAACCACTTTTGGGCAGCCGAACCATGACAGCAACGACGGAAACGCCGCGGGTCGGCGTGGTAATGGGCTCGCGCTCGGACTGGGAAACCATGGAGCATGCCTCGGCCGTACTCGCCGAGTTGGGCGTGGCGCACGAGGTGCAGGTGGTGTCCGCGCACCGCACGCCGGATCTGTTGTTCAGCTACGCCGAACAGGCGGCGGCGCGCGGTATCCAGGTGATCGTGGCCGGAGCCGGCGGCGCCGCCCATCTGCCGGGCATGCTGGCGGCCAAGACCCGGCTGCCGGTGTTCGGCGTGCCGGTGCAGTCCAAAGCCTTGAACGGCATGGATTCCCTGCTTTCCATCGCGCAGATGCCGGCCGGCATTCCGGTGGGGACGCTCGCGATCGGTCGCGCCGGCGCCGTGAATGCGGGGTTGCTCGCCGCCGCTGTGCTGGCCTTGCACGACACCCGCCTTGCGCAGGCGCTGGAGAACTGGCGCGCCAAGCAGACCCGGGCGGTGCTCGACCAGCCGGATCCGCGCGCATGAGCGGGGCGCGGCAGCCCGTGCTCGGCATCCTCGGTGGCGGCCAGTTGGCGCGCATGTTGGCGCTGGCCGCCGCGCCGCTGGGCGTGAACAGCCTGGTGGTGGACAGCGCGCCCGACGCCTGCGCGGGCCAGGTCGCGCCGCTGGTCAAGGCGGACTGGACCGACTACGCCGCGCTGGAGGACTTCGCGCGCAAGGTCGACGTGGTCACCTTCGACTTCGAGAACGTGCCGGCCGAGACGGCGCAGTGGCTGGCCGAGCGCGTGGCGGTGTTCCCGAATCCGCGGGCGCTGGCGGTGGCCCAGGATCGCCTTGCCGAGAAAACCCTGTTCCGCGAGTGCGGCCTGCACACGCCCGAATTCATGGCGGTGGACGACCGCGCCGGACTCGACCGCGCGCTGGCCGCGGTGGGCGCGCCGGCCATCCTCAAGACGCGCCGGCTGGGCTACGACGGCAAGGGCCAGTTCCGCCTGAAGTCGCCGGCCGATGCCGATGCGGCCTGGGCCGCGCTGGGCGCGCAGGCGGAAAAGCACGGGCTGATCCTGGAAGCCTTCGTGCCGTTCCAGCGTGAACTGTCGGTACTGGCGGTGCGCGGCCGCGACAGCGATTTCCGCACCTGGCCGCTGACCCGCAACTGGCATGTGGACGGCGTGTTGTCGATGAGCCTGGCGCCGGCGCCCGACATCGAAGCGCTGCAGCCGCGCGCCACCGCGCTGGCGCGCACGCTGGCCGAGCGGCTGGATTACGTGGGCGTGTTCGCGCTGGAGCTGTTCGTGAAGGACGGTGAGCTGCTCGGCAACGAGATGGCGCCGCGCGTACACAACTCAGGCCATTGGACCATCGAGGGCGCGCACGCCAGCCAGTTCGAGAACCACGTGCGCGCCGTGCTCGGTCTTCCGCTGGGCGACACGGGCGCCCGCGGGCCGTCGGCGATGTTCAACTGGATCGGCGAGTTGCCCGACCCGGCGCCCGTGCTGCGCAGCGTCGACGCGCACTGGCACGACTACGGCAAGTCGGCGCGTGCCGGCCGCAAGGTGGGGCACGCCACGGTATGTGCGCCGGATGCGGGACAACTGGCGTTGCGGCTGGAGGCGCTTGGGCGGGAGTTGAATCGCGAGGCGCAGGTGGCGCCGACGGTGGAAGCGCTGCGCGGGTGAGGCGCTTGCTTCGGGCATGAAAAAAGCCGCGGATGTCCGCGGCTTTTTTTGTGCTCGGCTTTTTTTGGAAGGCCAGTGCGCTGTGCCTGATGGTAAAAAAAGGGGCTCCTGTCCCTTTTTTGACTCGCCTGATTCGCAGGGCGAATCGGGCTCCGCTTCGCGTGCGCCCATTCATGGGCGCAGCGATGCAGGGCTTCAGCCCTGCATCGCCTTGGCGACTTCGGCCAGGTAGTCTTCCTGCACCTTCTCGATGCCCTCGCCCACGGCCAGGCGCACCACCGAGATCACGTCGGCGCCTTCCTTCTTCAGCGCGTCGCCCACGGTGACGTTGGTATCCAGCACGTAGGGCTGGCCGACCAGGGTGACCTCGGAGACGATCTTGTTGATCTTGCCCGAGACGATCTTTTCCAGGATGTCGGCCGGCTTGGCCTTTTCCTTGTCCGACATTGCGGCCAGGGCGATTTCCTTTTCCTTGGCGACGAAGTCGGCGGGGACGTCCTCGGCCTTCACGTAGGGCGGGTTCATCGCCGCCACGTGCATGGCGATGCCCTTGGCCAGTTCGTCCGAGCCGCCCTTGAGCGCCACGATCACGCCGATCTTGCCGCCGTGCGAGTAGGTGGCCAGCGGGCCGTCGTTCTCGACGCGCGCGGCGCGGCGCACTTCGATCTTTTCGCCGATGGTCGCGGTCTGCGCCTTGGCGGCTTCCTCGATGCTGGCGGCATCCGGGAAGGCGGCAGCCTTCACGGTCTCGATGTCGCCGGCGCTCGCCTTCAGCGCGGCCTCGGCGACGGCGTTGGTGAACTCGATGAAGTTCGGTGCCTTGGCGACGAAGTCGGTCTCGCTGTTGACCTCGACCAGCACGGCCTTGCCGCCGGCCTGGGCGGCGGCGATGCGGCCTTCGGCGGCGATGCGGTCGGCCTTCTTCTCGGCCTTGACCATGCCGGTCTTGCGCAGCCACTCCATGGCGGCGTCGATGTCGCCGTTGTTCTCGACCAGCGCCTTCTTGCACTCCATCATGCCGGCGCCGGAACGCTCGCGCAGTTCCTTCACGAGTTGGGCGGAGATATTGCTCATCGGTATTCCTCGAATGCTCGGGGCGCCGTGGCGGATCGCGCCACGACGCCGGGATGGCTTGTCGTCGCGGCGGCGGTTGCCCGCCACCGCATCGGCTTACTTGGCGTCGCGCGGAGCGCGGCCTTCGCGGCCACCGTCGCGGCGCGGGGCGCCGGCGCCCTTGCGCGGGGCGGCGTCGCGGTCGCGGCGCGGGGCCGCCTTGCGCTCGTTGCGCTCGGCCTTGGCGACCGGGTTGCCTTCCTCGTCCAGCTCGACGAACTCGTCGGCGTCGCCCTGGGCGGCGGCCGGCGCGGCGGCCTTGCCTTCCAGGATCGAGTCGGCGGCGGCGCGGGCGTACAGCTGGATCGCGCGGATCGCGTCGTCGTTGCCGGGGATCGCGTAGTCCACCAGTTCCGGGTTGTAGTTGGTGTCGACCACCGCCACCACCGGGATGCCCAGCTTGCGGGCTTCCTGCACGGCGATGTCCTCGTGGCCGATGTCGATCACGAACAGCGCGTCGGGCAGGCGGTTCATGTTCTTGATGCCGCCCAGCGAGTTCTCCAGCTTCTCGCGCTCGCGGCGGCGGGCCAGCACTTCGTGCTTGACCAGCTTGTCGAAGCTGCCGTCGGTCTCGGCGGCTTCCAGCTCCTTGAGCTTGGACACCGACTGCTTCACGGTGCGGAAGTTGGTGAGCATGCCGCCCAGCCAGCGCGCGGTGACGAAGGGCATGCCGGCGCGGGTGGCTTCCTCGGCCAGCGCCTCGCGGGCGGAGCGCTTGGTGCCCACGAACAGGATGGTGCCGCGCTTCTGCGCCAGGCCCGACAGGAAGTTCATCGCGTCGGTGAACAGCGGCAGGGTCTTCTCGAGGTTGATGATGTGGATCTTGCCGCGGGCGCCGAAGATGTACGGACCCATCTTCGGGTTCCAGTAACGGGTCTGGTGACCGAAATGCACGCCGGCTTCGAGCATCTCGCGCATGGTGACTTGAGCCATGGTGTAACTCCTTGCAGTGGGCCTTTTCAGGTGGCCCGGGGGTTGGGACCTCCACGCATCCCCGGCTTCGACCGCGGCAGCGAAGGCTGCGCGCGGCACCCCGAAGAACGGTGCCGATGCGTGTGTGGCGTTGGGTTTGGGATGCTGCCGCGACGCGGTTACAATCCCATTTCGCCTCGCAGTGCGCGCCGGTCGAAAACCTCGACGGCGGTCTGCAAAACTGCGAGATTGTAGCCGGCATGCCGGCGCGGCGGCAAGTTGCCCGTGGATGCCGGCTTGACCGGTGCCGGCAGTGCCGCCATCTGGACTACCGCCATGGCCATCACCCTGAAATCCCCGAAAGACCTTGAAGGCATGCGCGAGGCCGGCCGGCTGGCCGCCGAGGTGCTGGCCATGCTGAAGGACCACGTCAAGCCCGGCGTCACCACCGAGGAACTGGACCGCATCGCCTACGAGCACATCGTCAACGTGCAGAAGGCGGTGCCCGCCAACGTGGGCTACCACGGCTTTCCCAAGACGCTGTGCACCTCGGTCAACCACGTGATCTGCCACGGCATCCCCAGCCCCGGCAAGGTGCTGAAGGACGGCGACATCGTCAACCTCGACGTCACCGTCATCAAGGACGGCTGGCACGGCGACACCAGCCGCATGTATTTCGTGGGCACGCCCTCGGTGCTGGCCAAGCGGCTGGTGGAGACCACCCACGAGGCGATGATGCGCGGCATCCAGGCGGTGAGGCCGGGTGCCACCTTGGGCGACGTGGGCCACGCGATCCAGCAGCACGCCGAGGCCGCCGGCTTCAGCGTGGTGCGCGAGTACTGCGGCCACGGCATCGGCAAGGTCTACCACGACGAGCCGCAGGTGCTGCACTACGGCAAGCCCGGCACCGGCGTTCCGCTTCAGGAAGGCATGACCTTCACGGTCGAGCCGATGGTCAATGCCGGCAAGCCGCAGACCAAGCAGCTGCCCGATGGCTGGACCGTGGTCACCAAGGACCATTCGCTCTCCGCGCAGTGGGAGCACACCATCGCGGTCACCGCCGACGGCTTCGAGATCCTCACGCCCTGGCCGGATGCCTGAGTTCCTGCGGTGAACACGGCGGGCGTGGCAGACTGAAGCTTCTTCCACGCCATGCCCGGTCCCGCCGATGAGTGTTGCGCTCCCACCCTTGCCGCGCTTGCCCGCGGTCGTGCCGCGTTCGGGCGTATCGACCGATGCGCGGCGTGCGCTGCGGCAATTGCTGGGCGACGTGGACCGCGACCTGGCGACCGCTTTCCGCGCGGGCGCCGACGCCAGTGTGCTGGCACGGCGGCGTGCCGAAGCAGTGGCCCGCATCGTGGTGCATGTCTGGACGGCCTGCCTGGGCGAAGTGAACGGCGCCGCGCTGTTCGCGGTGGGCGGGTTCGGCCGCGGCCTGCTGTTTCCGCGTTCCGACGTGGATCTGCTGGTGCTGGCCGAACGCCCCGAGCCGGCGCGTTTGCGGGCGCTGGAGCAGTGTTTCGCCACGCTGTGGGACGTCGGCCTCAAGGTCGGCCACGCGGTGCGCGAGCCGGCGCAGTGCCGTGCGCTGGCCGCCGAGGACGCCAGCGTGTTCACCAGCCTGCTCGATGCGAAGTGGATGGCCGGCGATATCGCGCTGGAGGCCGCGCTGCGCGCCATCGTGGACGATCCCGCGCTGTGGCCGCCGCGCGACTACCTTGCGGCGCGGCTGGCTGAGCGCGATGTCCGGCACGCGCGCCACAACGATACCGCCAGCAACCTCGAACCCAATCTCAAGGATGGTCCTGGCGGGCTGCGCACGCTGGACTCGCTGCGCTGGCTGGGACGCCGGCTCGCGCATGCTGGCGGTTTCGAGGCGATGCAGGAGGCCGGCCTGCTCGATCCCGCCGAACGCGCCAGCCTGTGCGAGGCCGAAACCACGCTGCGGCGCTATCGCTGGGCGCTGCACCTGGAAGCCGGCCGGCCGGAGGAGCGCCTGCTGTTCGACTACCAGCGCGCGCTGGCCGTGCGGCTGGGCTTCGAGGACGAGCACGAGAAGAATCTCGGCGTCGAACAGTTCATGCAGGGTTACTACCGTGCGGCCAGCCAGGTCGAACGGCTGGGCGTGCAGATCGCCGAGCGCTTCGTCGAGCTGCTGGAGCCGCCCGGCGAGGCGAAGCCGGTGGGCGAGGACTTTGTGCGCCACGGCACGCGGCTGGCGGCGCGCGATCCCGAGCTGTTCGCGCGGCGCCCGGCGGCGTTGGTGGAAATCTTCATCGCGCGGCTGGACGAGCCCGGCCTGATCGGTTTCACCGCCGACACCATGCGCCGCATCCACCAGGCCACCGCGCTGCACGACGGCAGGCTGGCCGACGATCCCGCGGTGCTGGCGGCCTTCCTGCGCCTGCTCAAGCGCGGCGCGCCGGCGGTGGATGCGCTGTGGCGGATGAACCGGCATGGCCTGCTTGCCGCGATCCTGCCTGCGTTCGGCAAGGTGTTCGGGCGCATGCAGTACGACCTGTTCCACGTCTACACGGTGGACGAACACACGCTGCGCGTGCTGCGCCAGATGGCGCGCTTCGCCGATCCGGCGGCGCGCGGCGAATTTCCGGTCGCCTGCGACGTCTGGGCCAGCCTCGCCCAACCGGAGCTGATGCTGCTGGCCGGCCTGTTCCACGACATCGCCAAGGGCCGCGGCGGCGACCACTCCGTGCTGGGCGAAGGCGATGCGCACGCGTTCTGCGCCAAGCTGGGCCTGCCCGCGGCCGACGGCGAGCGCGTGGCGTGGCTGGTGCGCTGGCACCTGCTGATGAGCACCACCGCGCAGCGCCAGGACATCACCGATCCCGACGTGGTGCGCAAGTTCGCCGACGCCGTGGGCGATCGCGAGCGGCTGGGGCGGCTCTACCTGCTCACCGTGGCCGACATCATCGGTACCAGCCCGAAGCTTTGGAACGGCTGGAAGGACCGCCTGCTGGCCGATCTCTACGCCGCCGCGCGGCAGGCGCTGCGCAGCGACACCCGGCCCGGGCACGACGCCGCGGCGCGTATCGAGGCCTGCCGCGCGCAGGCACTGATCCTGCTGCAGGACGAAGGCATCGCCGCGGAAGCGGCCGAGCATGCGTGGAGCGTGTTCCCGGCGTCCAGCTTCCTGCGCCACCGTCCCGAGCAGATCGCGTGGCAGACCGCCGCCATCGTGCGCGCGAACGGCGCGTGGCCGCTGGTCGCGGTGCACCCGCTGTCGGTGCGCGGCAGCACCGAGCTGTTCGTGTGCACGCCGGACCGCGACGGCCTGTTCGCCAGCGTCACCGCGATGCTGGACCGGCTGCACTTCTCGGTGGTGGAAGCGCGCATCCTCGGTTCCAGCGCCGGCATGGCGATGGACACTTTCTTGCTGCTGGAGGCGGACGGCCAGCAGCCGGCCAGCGCGGACCGCGCCGAGGAATTGCGCCAGCGCATGCAGCGCGCCTTGTCGCAGGGCGGGCAGATTCTGCCGCCGCGACGCAGCATGTCGCGCCAGCTCAAGCATTTCCAGATGCCGCCGCGCATCGATTTCCGGCAGGCCGACGGCCGCACCCGCATGGCCCTGGTGTGCAGCGACCGCCCCGGCCTGCTGGCCGCGGTGGCGCAGGTGCTGGTGGCCTGCGAGACGCGCGTGCACGACGCGCGCATCGCCACTTTCGGCGAGCGGGTGGAAGATTTCTTCCAGCTCACCGACCGCAGCGATACGCCGTTGGACGAGGCACAGCAGCAACACCTGCGGCAAGCCCTGCTGGCCCGGTTGGGATAACCGACCGTTTTAAGCGGCGCTCAATCCACCGCGTCGGCGCCCCACAACGCCTCCATGCTCACGGGCATGCCCAACTGCCAGAGGTTCACCACCTCGACGATGGTGTGCGCGTCCACGTCGCCGCCGCGGCGTATCGGCGAGGCCAGCCGCAGGCCGTTGTGGGTGGTGAGCGACGCCACCACCGGCTGGTGGCCGGCCGTGCCGCGCTGGATCACCACGGCGATCGAGCCGTTGCGCAGGCGCACGCCGGTGCCGGGTGGGTAGATGCCCAGGGTCTTGATGAACACCTTGGCCATGTTCATGTCCAGCGCCGCGCCCTCGTTGAGGAACATCCAGCGCAGGGCCTGCGTGGATTGCAGCGGCGGGCGGTAGTCGCGGCCGGCGACGCGCGCGCAATACACGTCGGCCACGGCCAGCAGGCGTGCCGGCTGGCCGATGTCGTCGCCGTGCTTGCCGGTGGGATAGCCGCTGCCGTCGCTGCGTTCGTGATGGTCGCCCACCGCCTCCAGCCAGCGTTCGTCGTCGATGCCCAGTTCGCGCAGGCGTGCCACGCCGGCCTCGCAATGCCCGCGTACCGCCGCCTGCTGCGTGTCGGTCAGCGGCGCCTTGCGGGTGGCCAGCACGTCGTGCAGGGCGAACATGCCGATGTTCATCGTCAGGGCGGCCGAGACCGTGGCGATGGATTCGTCGGGCTCCAGCTCCAGCGCCGCGCTGGTGATCTGGCAGGCGATGGCGGCGTTCACCGCATGTCGGCTGCTGTACGGACCCTCGGTGCGCAGCAGCATGCTGGCCAGGGTCACGTCGGGATTGGTCCGGCAAGCTTCGCGCACCTGCGCGGCGATGCCGGCCAGCGCGATCGGGAAATCCGTCGGCTCGGGGTCGGTCAGCAGGGCATGCAGGCGCCGCCGCGCGTCGAGCACGCGCGCCAGCGGCGACAGCGAAGGCTCCGCCAACTGCGGCGGCAGCGGGCTGCGGCATTCCTCGTCGGAACCGTAGAACAGGCCGTTCTGCAGCAGCATGTCGCGCTGGGCCACGGTCTGGATGATCTGGCCATAGCTCAGCAGCACGTTGCCCCGGGCGTCGTAGGCATTGAAGCGGATAGGGCGGCCGATGGTCAGTTCGGTCGTGTCGATGGGACGCCGCGGCACGGAGGCTCCTTCTGCGGGATGGACATGGCCAAGGATGCGCTCACTTCATAGCTTCCGGCGGTTTTGCGCAAGTCCATGACGCCGCCACGGGCAGCGGCCCCGGTTCCGGCAGGCGTGCCAACGCCTCGCGCAGCGCCTCGGCCACCTCGGCGTCTGGCGGTGCGGCTGCCGGCAGCACACCGGCCCAGGCGTTGCGGCCATGCCGTTTCGCCGCGTACAGGCATTCGTCGGCGATGTTGACCACCTGTTCCCACGCCAGCCGGTCCGGCGCGCTGGTAAAGAGCGGGTAACTGGCGAAACCGAGCGAACAGCTGAGGCTCAGGCTCTGCCCGCCGTCCAGCACAAAGCGGTGGGCGGCCACCGCGGCGCGGACGCGCTCGGCGTATTGCGGGCCGGTGCCCGGCAGGGCGAAGCGCGCGACGATGAGGAATTCCTCGCCCCCATAGCGCACCGCGGTGTCGGATTCGCGCACCACCGACAGCAGCACGTCGCGGAACTGTTGCAGCACGAGGTCGCCGGCGGCGTGGCCATGGCTGTCGTTGATCTGCTTGAAGTGGTCGACGTCCACGATCAGGAACAGCAGGTACATCTGCAGTTCCGGGCCATGCCGCCGGGCGTTGGCCAGGTCGTGCTCGATGTGGCCGTCGAGGTAGCGCCGGTTCTTGAGGCCGGTGAGCGAGTCGACGAAAACCTGCTGCGCCAGCGCGGCATTTGCCTCCCGCAGCGCTTCGTTGGCCTGCGCCAGCTCGGTGGTGCGCCTGGACACCAGCATGGCCAGTGCCCGGTTGCGCTGGCGCAAGGCATGCGAGCGCCAGCGGACCAGCAGGCTCAGCGCCAGCGCGCCGCAGGCCGCCCAGAGCAGCCAGGCCCAGGTCGTGCGGTACCACGGCGGCAGGACGCGGAAATCGAACACGGCTTCGCGGCCTTCCTGCCCGTACAGGTTGCGGCCGCGGACATGGAAGCGGTAAAGCCCGTCGGGCAGGTTGGTGTATTCGCGGTAGGCGTCTTCGCGCCATGGCGACCAGCCGCGGTCCAGTCCCTGCAGCCAGGTCTGGTACCGGTTGGTGTCGGCGTGCGCGTAGCTGGGCAGGGCGAATTCGAAGCGGATCGAGTTCTGATTCCACGGGATCTCGGGGGCACCCGTTCCCGCAGGGTTGCCGGCGAACGGCACGCGGTCGTCCTGGCCGAACACCCCGCGCAGCAGGGTGCGCAATCGCGCATCCACCGGGACGGGGCGCGTGGATTGGTAGCGGAACAGGCCCTTGTCGCCGGCTATCCAGACGGTGCCGTCGGGGTCGTCCAGAAAGTCCGAGATGCCGATGCCGTCCAGCGGCTGCAGCGGCACGGGTTGCCAGCGCCAGTGCCTGCCGTCGCGCACGGCGTGGCCGATCTGCTTGGAGCCGTCGGCGACGGTGGCGTAGATCCACAGCGAACCGTCGCGGTTTTGGTGCACATCGTCGATCTGCTGCGGACCGTCGGGGAACAGGCTGGCGAATGCCGGATCGGGGCTGAAACGCGAGGTGGCCGCGTCGAAGCGGTAGATGCCCAGTGCGGTGACGAAGCGCAGCTTGCCGTCGATGGCGACGAGGTCATTGCGCTCGGTGGACAGGCCCTCGGCGGAGCCGTAGCGGTCCACCTTGACCGGGCGCGGATCATGCGGCCCTTGCCACGCCGGCGGCAGGCTCAGGCGCATCGCGCCCCCCACCCAGGGGCTGAGCCACACGTTGCCCGCGGCGTCCTGGCGGATGCTGTGCACTTCCAGCGGCACGCCGGCGATGAGGCCTTCGTCGATCCACCGGTGGCCCTCGTGGCGCAAGGTGCCGACGCCGTCCGGGTAGCCCACGAACACGCGCGCCGGATCGGTGGTGGAGTGCCACAGCGACAGCGCGGCGGACGAGAGCGCATTCCGGCGAACCAGGCGCACGGGCTGGAAGCTATCGCCGGTACCGGCGAACACGCCGTCGTCGCAGGCCACCAGCAATTGGTCGCCGACTTCGGTGAAGTCCCAGATCGGCCCGGCCACCTTCGGCACTCGCTCGACGTGCGGGTCGGTGCCGGTCACCAGGCGATACAGCCCGTCGGTGGCGCCCACGTAGAGCGTGCCGGCATGGCGTTGCAGCAGCAGCGCATCCTCCGGCAACCCGGCACGCACGCCGAAATGGGTCAGCGGCGACCCCATGTCGATGCGTGCGACGCCGCTGCCCTCGGCCACCCACAAGCCGTGTTCGCGCCCCTGCATCAGCGCAATCGCGGAGTTCGTGGCCAGCCCGCTGCTGCGGTTCAGGGTGCGCAGCAGGTGGCCTTGCGCATCCAGCACGAACAGCCCGGCGTGAATCGTGAGCGCCACCAGCCGGCCGTCGGCCAGCCAGGTCGCGTCGTACAGCTGGGCCTTGCGGATCGCCGCGTCGGCCTCGGTGCTCCAGGGGCGCCAGATACCGTCGTGGCGGATGAACCACCCATGTGCGCGCGTCCCCGCCAGCAGGTCGCCCGGCTGCGCGTCCGGCCCGCGCCACGGCAGCAGCGCGTAGATCTTTTCGTCGGCAAAGCGTGCGCCGTCGGGCGAGAGCGCCAGCCGGTCGCCGTCGAGTTGCAACAGGCCTAGACCTGCCTCGCGCAGATACAGCCGGCCTTCGACCATGAAGCTGGTGTGGAAGGTGGTACTGGGCTTCCACACCTTCATTGTGCCGTTGCGATAGCGGAACAGCCGGTTGATGGTGACGAAGTACACGCCGTCGGCCGTGGGGAAGACGCTCCATACGTCGGCGAAATCGCGCTCGCCCGGCGGCAGCGCGTTGCGCAGCGAGACGAAGGACAGTTGTCCGCTGCCGTCCGGCTTCAGGTAACCGAGATCGCCCACGGTGCCCACATAGATGCGGTCATCCGGGCCCAGCGCCAGCGAGCGCACCGTGGCATGGTTGGGTACCGGGATGCGTTGCCAGTGCGCGCCGTCGAAACTCAGCACATAGCCTTCGACGTTGCCCACGTAGATCACGCCTTCGCGATCCTGCGCCAGCGCCCAGTTTTGCGCGGCGGCGCCGTAGTCGCTGGGCGAAAAATTGCGGATGAAAGGCAGGCCGGCGTCGTTCGTGGGCGCGCTGGTGGCGGTCGAGACGGATGCGGTGGCGGCGGGAGCGGCAAGGGCGACGGCTGGCAGGCAAAGCACCAGCAGCGCCAGCACGCGGGCAAGATGCGTGTGGCGCCGGGTTGGTTTGGCTATGGCGGCACCCCATCCATCCATCGCACCCTCGCGGCAGGCCGCGCATCGCGCGGTCTTATGTGGTCGGGTTATCGGACAACCGTCATGAAGCTTGAATGAGCGGGCGTGGTAGGCGGTTTCGCGGCGCAGCAAGGGCAGGCACAATGGGGCGTTTCTTTCCGAAGATTTGGACGTCCATTCGCCATGACCAGCATCGAATCCCTGATTGACGACGCCTTCGAGCGCCGCAACGAACTCAGCCAGAGCGAGATCGAAACCCACCTGAGGCCCGCCGTGGAGCAGGCGCTGGACCTGCTCGAATCCGGCGAGCTGCGCGTGGCCGGGCCGGACGGGCAGGGCGGTTGGACCGTCAACCCGTGGCTGAAGAAGGCGGTGCTGTTGTACTTCCGCATCAACGGCAACCGCGTGGTGGACGGCGGCCCGGCGCTGGCCTTCGACAAGGTGCCGTTGCGCTTTGCCCACGGCGACGACGCGGAACTGCAGGGACTCGGCGCACGCGTGGTGCCCGGCGCGCTGGTGCGCCGCGGGGCGCATGTGGCCAAGGACGCCGTGCTGATGCCGAGCTACGTCAACATCGGTGCCCATGTCGGCGCCGGCACCATGGTCGATACCTGGGCCACCGTGGGCTCCTGCGCGCAGATCGGCGCGGGCGTGCACCTGTCCGGCGGCGTGGGCATCGGCGGCGTGCTGGAGCCGCTGCAGGCCAATCCCACCATCATCGAGGACCACTGCTTCATCGGCGCACGCTCGGAGGTGGTCGAGGGCGTGGTGGTGGAGAAGGGCAGCGTGATCGGCATGGGCGTGTTCCTCGGCCAGTCCACCCGCATCTACAACCGCATGACCGGCGAGATCAGCTACGGCCGCGTGCCCGCCGGCAGCGTGGTGGTGGCCGGCAACCTGCCCGCGAAGGACGGCTCGCACAGCCTGTACGCCGCGATCATCGTGAAGCAGGTGGACGAAAAGACGCGCAGCAAGACCTCGATCAACGAACTGCTGAGGAGTGGCGAGTGATGGAGCCGAAAACAGTGGGCAGGATGGAGAAGCTTTCCTACGGCGGCACCTTTTTCTACAAGGTTGTCTTTCCTGCGTTCTGGTTTGGATTCTTGACCTTATTCGTCGCTGTTACTTTCACTCACGCATCGAAGCAACCGATATTCATCATCCAACCCTTGGTCATGATGGCTTTTGGGTATTTTCTCTTTCGCAAACTCGTGTGGGTGCTGGCCGATGAAGTGCGCGACGGCGGCAGTTTCCTATTGGTACGCAAGGGGTCGGTGGAAGTGCGGGTGCCGTTGGCAAACATGATGAATGTCAGCATGGGACAGTTCCGCAGTCCAAAAAATGTGACGTTGCGCCTTCGCGTTCCTTGCGAGTTGGGTGACGAAATCGCTTTCATACCGAAGCGGCCGACTTTTCAGTTCAATCCATTCGCGCGCAATCCCATTGCAGAAGACTTGATGCGTCGCGTCGACGACGCACGACGAGGTGACAAAGCATGACGACCCTCTACGGCCTGACCACCTGCGACACCTGCCGCAAGGCGCGCAACTGGCTGGACCGCTTCGCGGTGCCGTACACCTTCGTGGACTACCGCGCCAACCCGGTGCCGGCGGCCACGCTCAAGGCTTGGGCGGCGCAGCTCGGCGGCTGGGAGGCGTTGGTCAACAAGTCGTCCACCACCTGGCGCAACCTGCTGCCGCAGCGCAAGAACCCCGGCAGCGATCCGGAGTGGACCCTGCTTTTGAAGGAGCATCCCGCGCTGGTGCGCCGCCCGGTGGTGTTGAAGGAGGACGGCAGCGTCAGCGTGGGCTTCAGCGACAACGGTTTCAAGAAACTGTTCGGGCGCTGAGGGCGCAGCACATCTCGAGCGCGGCATCCATGCGCGCGTTCCGCTTCGCCATCGTGCTGCTGGCGATGCCGGTCTGGCTGGAGCAGCGCGACGACGAACGGGACGACTGAACCCATGCTCGACCACCGCATCCGCCGTTACCGCATCAACCTGCGCATCGAGCGCGACAACGCTGCGTTGTATGCGCGTCTGGCCGAGGCGGCCACCGACGAGCGCCTGGCGCATGCCTACCGTCGCATCGCCGAGGGCGAGCAGGCCAACGCGGCGTTCTGGGAATCGCGGCTGCGCGAGGCCGGTACCGCCGTGCCGTCGCCGCGTATCGGTGCGCGCGTGCGGGTGTTGGGCTGGTTCGCGCAGGCCTTCGGTACCGAATTCGTGATGCCCACCGTGGTGCGGCTGGAACACGCCGACCACGATGCGACGCCGGTGGACCGCAGCGGCCATCGCGACCATTTCCTGCCGTCGCAGGCGCGTGTCGCGCGCGGGCACAACCATCGCGCGCAGAGCGGCAACACGCTGCGCGCCGCGGTGCTGGGCGCCAACGACGGGCTGGTGTCCAACCTCAGCCTGGTGATGGGCATGGCCGGCGCCGCCGCCAACGACCGCGCCGTGCTGCTGGCCGGCCTCGCCGGACTGGTCGCCGGCGCCTGCTCGATGGCGCTGGGCGAGTGGCTCAGCGTGAACAGCTCGCGCGAGTTCTATCAGGCGCAGATCACCGAGCGCGCCGAACGCCTCGCGGTGGCGCCGGAAGATGGCATGCGCCACATCGCCGGCATCTACCGAGAGAAAGGGATGGGCGATGCCGAAGCCGAGCACCTGGCCGGGCACCTCGCGGAGACGCCGCGCGCCGCGCTGGACACCGTGGTGCGCGAGGATCTGGGCATCGATCCCGACGAACTGGGCGGCTCGGCCTGGGGCGCCTCGCTGTCCTCGTTCTGCCTGTTCGCCTTCGGCGCCGCCTTCCCGGTGGCGCCGTACCTGTTCCTGCACGGCCACGCCGCGTTGCTGGGCAGCATGGGCGCCGCTGCCGCCGGGTTGGCGCTGATCGGCACCGGCACGTCGTTGTTCACCGGGCGCGGCATGCTGTTCTCGATCGCGCGGCAATTCGTGATCACCCTGGCCGCGGCTTCGATCACCTGGGGCGTGGGGCGCCTGCTGGGCACGATGGTCGCCGGCTAGGGGCAGCTTGCTATGCTGCCAAATCTCGACTGCCCGCGCTGATACACCGATGTCCGATGTCCTCGACCTTGCCTGCGAACTGATCCGCCGCCGCTCGGTGACGCCGGACGATGCCGGTTGCCAGGCGCTGCTGGCCGAACGCCTGCGGCGCGCGGGCTTCCGTATCGAACACCTGCGCCACGGCGAGGTCGACAACCTCTGGGCCGTGCACGGCGACGGCGGGCCGACACTCGCCTTCCTCGGCCACACCGACGTGGTGCCCAGCGGCCCGGAAACCTCGTGGCAGAGCCCGCCGTTCGAGCCGGCGATTCGCGACGGGAAGTTGTATGGCCGCGGCGCCGCCGACATGAAGGGCTCGGTGGCGGCAATGGCGGTGGCGCTGGAGCGCTTCGTGTCGGCGCATCCGCATCACGCCGGCCGCGTGGCGCTGCTGCTCACCAGCGACGAGGAAGGCCCGACCAACCTCGACGGCGTGCGCAAGGTGGCCGAGGGCTTCCGCGCCCGCGGCGAGCGCATCGACTGGTGCGTGGTGGGCGAACCCTCGGCGAAGGAGAAGCTCGGCGACCTGATCCGCGTGGGTCGGCGCGGCTCGCTCTCCGGCACGCTCACCGTGCGCGGGGTGCAGGGCCACGTGGCGTATCCGGAGAAGGCGTTGAACCCGATCCACGCCTTCGCGCCGGCGCTGGCGGAACTCGCCGCCGAGCGCTGGGACGAGGGCAACGCGGATTTCCCGCCCACTTCGTTCCAGGTCTCCAACCTCAACGCGGGCACCGGCGCCACCAACGTGATCCCCGGCGAACTCACCGCACTCATCAACTTCCGCTACTGCACCGCCAGCCGTGCCGAGGATTTGCGCGCGCGCACCGAGGCGATCCTGCGCCGGCACGGGCTGGATTGCGCGCTGGCGTGGAACCTCTCCGGCGAGCCCTTCCTCACCCCGCCGGGCGGGCGGCTGCGCGAAACCGTGGTGACGGTGTGCCGCGAGCTGTGCGGCATCGAACCCGAACAGAGCACCGGGGGCGGCACCTCGGACGGCCGCTTCATCGCGCCGCTGGGCGCGGAAGTGGTGGAACTCGGCCCGGTCAATGCCACCATCCACAAGGTGGACGAATGCGTGGACGTGGCCGAACTGCAGCGCCTGCCGGACCTGTACGAGGCGATCTGCGCACGCATGCTGGCGGACTGACGCCAGGGCGGATTTCCGCGCATGCCCGGTGCGCCCTCGTCCGGCGGCCTGCACCGCACGCCGCGGGGCGCATGGGTGTCGTACTCTCCTCGTCGTCGGCAAGGCATGCGGCTGGAATGCGCGGGCGCCGGCCGCGATCATCGCCGAGACCCGATCGACGGAGAGGTACGCATGCAAGCCACTGGCAGTTTCACGGTGAAACTCGAACCGCAGCCGTCCGCCCATGCCGACAGCGGGCTGGGCCGCATGGGCATCGACAAGCAGTTCAACGGCGACCTCGCCGCGTACAGTCTCGGCGAGATGCTGGCGTACCGCAGCGCGGTGGACGGCTCGGCGGGCTACGTGGCGATGGAGCGCGTGACCGGCACCCTGCATGGACGGAAGGGCGCCTTCGTGCTGCAGCACACCGGCACGATGGAGCGCGGCGCATCCGCGTTGCAGGTGAGCGTGGTGCCGGACTCGGGCACGGACGAGCTCGAAGGGCTGGCCGGCACCCTGACCATCCACATCGACGCGCAGGGTGGGCATACCTACACGTTCGACTACCGGCTGCCCTGAGCGGCGCCCACCTCAGCGCTGCGGCACGAACACCGCGAAGATGCCCGCATAGGGCTTCACCAGGAAGGCCGGCGCGCCGGCATAGCCGGCGCCCTCGACGAAGATCTGCGAGATGCTGCCGTCCAGGTAGAGCGCGTCGCGGCAGCCGAGCTTGTCGCGGAACAGTTCGGCGAAGTCGTGGAAATTCACCGGCACTTCGCTCACCGCGAACGCCACCTTCTCGGGCGATGTCGCGCACACCCCGCTGCGCCATTTCAGGCTGCCCGAGTCGTCCACGAAGTTGGGGTTGATCTGGCCGTCGATCACCAGCATCGGCCCGGATTGCGTGGCCCAGCGCGCGGGCTTGCCGTCGGCCTTGAACGCGGCGCTGGTGCGCACCGCGGCGTGGCCGTCGGGGTAGATCGCGAACACGCCGTTCGGCAGCAGCGAGAAGTTGCCCGAGGCGGGGTTGCCGTGCGCCATGTTCAGCGGCACCAGCGTCTTGCCGTCTTCCACGTGCAGGCCCAGCGGCTTGTTCTCGCGGTCGTAGATGCCGGCGTTGGCGGCGAACAGCAGGCGCAGGCCGCGCGCCTCGCCCCATTGCTGCAGGGTCTCGATGTCGCCGTAGGGCTCGCCGCTGGCCGGGTCGCGCCAGTGCAGGGTGAGCGGGTCGCGCTTCAGGTCCAGCGTCACCACGCGGTAGTTCTGGCCCTGGTACACCAGTTCGCGGCTCACCGGTCCGTGCGACGATGCGCTGCATCCGGCCGCTGCGGCGGAGAAGGCCAGCAGCAGGAGCCGGCGTGCGAGGCGTAGGGCGGGGCGTGGGCTGAACGTGGTGCGCATGGGGACGATGGTCGCCGCCTTGCGCGGGTCGATGCAAGCCTGCGGCGTGGCCATGGCCGGCGCCGTTACAATGACCGTTTTGCGCGGCTGCTTCGCCATGCCCTACATGCCCATCGTCGCCACGCTCGGCTACGTGCTCTCGCCCGACCGCACGCGGGTGTTGATGATCCACCGCAACGCGCGCCCCGACGACCAGCACCTAGGCAAGTACAACGGCCTCGGCGGCAAGATGGAGCCGGGCGAGGACATCGCCGCCTGCATGCGCCGCGAGATCCGCGAGGAGGCCGGCATCGAGTGCCTGTCGATGCAATTGCGCGGCACGCTCAACTGGCCCGGCTTCGGCAAGCAGGGCGAGGACTGGCTGGGCTTCATCTTCCTGATCGACCGCTACGAGGGCACGCCGCTGGCGAGCAACCCCGAGGGCACGTTGGAGTGGGTGGCGCGCGACCGGCTGATGGAGCTGCCGATGTGGGAGGGCGACCGCCACTTCCTGCCGCTGGTGTTCGACGACGACGCGCGCCCGTTCCACGGCGTGATGCCGTACAAGGACGGCCGCATGCAGTCGTGGTCGGTCACGCGGCTGTGATGCCGATGCCCCGGGCTTGCTCGTGAGTCATGCAGATGGCCGCGCCTGATGGCGCGGCGGGTGCCCCTACCAACCGCGCCCGTGGAAATTCCCCTGGCTCACGCCGATGGAGAAGCTGACGCCGCCCTTGGGATGGTCGCAGTCGCCGAGGTTCTTGCTGACGCTGACCGTGCCCGACTGGTAGTTGCCGCTCATGTGGTTGCCGGCCATCACGCCCATGCCCACGCTGCCGTGCATCTGCGGCTGGTTGTAGGTGGAGTCGTCGCAGGTCTGCGCGCTGGCGGTGCCGTCGTCGGCGTTGCCCATGCGGCCGCTGGTGTCGCCGTAATAGGCGCCGGGCGCGCTGCCGGGCTGGGCCGTGCTTGCGCTGGCGGCGGGTTTGGCCGTGCTGCTGGCGGCCGCCGGCAGGTCGGACGGCATGTGGTTGACCTGCGGCAGCTTGAGGTTGAGCGGCGGCGGCGCCTGGTTGGACGATGTCTGCGCCCAGGCCGTGCCGGCCAGCAGGCTGGCGGCGAGGAAGGCGGTGGCGATGCGGGTGGTCTTCATGGGTAACTCCGGGGCTTGCCGCGTCCAACGCGCGAATCGGCGTTTGTGCATACAAGGCTTGGACGCCGCGGAAGGCGCATGGTTCAACCCGCCTCCGCGGTTCAGCCGGTGGTCTCGATGCGCTCCACCCGGCGCAGGCCGCGCGGCAGCAGGCCGCCGCGGCTGGCGCGGTTGCCGCCGTATTCGACCAGGTCGGCCCATTTCAGGGTGAGTTTGCGTGCACCGGCGTACATCGTGACCTCGCCCTTGCCTTCGGCGACCACCGCGATGCCGGCCACGCGCTCGCCTTCCGCCAGCTGCTTCTTCGGCACCTCGATCAGCTTGTTGCCCTTGCCCTTGTCCAGTTCGGGCAGCTCGGCCACCGAGAACATCAGCAGGTGGCCTTCGCTGGTGACCACCACGATGCGGTCGCGCGCCGGGTCGGCGCTGGCCTGCGGCGCCAGCACCTTCGCGCCGTCGCTGAGCGAGATGATCTGCTTGCCGGCCTTGTTGCGGCCGGTGAGCGCCTCGAAGCGGGTGACGAAGCCGTAGCCGAAGTCGGTGGCGAGGATCAGCCGGGTGTCGTTGTCGCCGGCGACGATGGCGTCGAAGCTGGCGCCTGGTGGCGGCGTGAAGCGGCCGGTCAGCGGCTCACCGTTGCCGCGTGCGGAAGGCAAGGTGTGCGCCGGCGTGGAATAGCTGCGGCCGGTGGAGTCGATCACCGCCACCTGCTGGGTGGTGCGCGCCTTCGCGGTGGCGAGCAGGCCGTCGCCTTCGCGGTAGCTCAAGCCCTCGGCGTCGATGTCGTGGCCCTTGGCGGCGCGGATCCAGCCCTTCTGGCTGAGCACCACGGTGACCGGTTCGCTGGCCACCAGCGCGCTCTCGTCCAGCGCCTGCGCGGCCTCGCGCTCCACCAGCGGCGAACGGCGGGCGTCGCCGTACTTCTCGGCGTCGGCGCGCAGCTCGTCCTTGATCAGGCCCTTGAGCTTGGCCGGCGACTTCAGCAGCACGTTGATGCGCGCGCGCTCCTCTTCCAACTGGTCGCGCTCGCCGTTGATCTTCATCTCCTCCAGCCGCGCCAGCTGGCGCAGGCGGGTTTCGAGGATGTAGTCGGTCTGCTCCTCGCTGAGGCCGAAGCGCGCCATCAGCACGGCCTTCGGTTCCTCCTCGGTGCGGATGATGCGGATCACCTCGTCCAGGTTGAGGTAGGCGATGCGCAGGCCTTCCAGCAGGTGCAGGCGGCGCTCCACCTTGGCGAGGCGGTGGTTGAGCCGGCGCGTGACGGTGCTGGTGCGGAAGGTCAGCCACTCGCCGAGGATCTTCTTCAGATCCTTCACCTGCGGGCGGCCGTCCAGGCCGATCATGTTGAGGTTGACGCGGAAGCTCTTTTCGAGGTCCGTGGTGGCGAACAGGTGCGGCATCAGCTCGTCGGCGTCGACGCGGCTGGAGCGCGGCACCAGCACCAGCCGGATCGGGTTCTCGTGGTCGGATTCGTCGCGCAGGTCCTCGATCATCGGCAGCTTCTTCGCGCGCATCTGCGCGGCGATCTGCTCCAGGATCTTCGACGGGCTGACCTGGTGCGGCAGCGCGGTGATCACGATGTTGCCTTCCTCGCGCACGTACACCGCGCGGGCGCGCACCGAGCCGGTGCCGTTCTGGTACATCGCCAGCAGCTCGTTGCGCGGAGTGATGATCTCCGCCTCGGTGGGGTAGTCCGGGCCTTTCACGTATTCGCACAATTGCGCCACCGTGGCCTCGGGTTCATCCAGCAAATGGATGCAGGCGGCGACCAGTTCGCGCAGGTTGTGCGGCGGGATGTCGGTGGCCATGCCCACCGCGATGCCCATCGAGCCGTTGAGCAGCACGTGCGGCACGCGCGCGGGCAGCCACGAGGGTTCCTCCAGCGTGCCGTCGAAGTTCGGCACCCAGTCCACCGTGCCCTGGCCCAGCTCGCCCAGCAGCGCCTCGGCGATCGGGCTGAGCTTGCTCTCGGTGTAGCGCATCGCCGCGAAGCTCTTGGGGTCGTCCGGCGAGCCGAAGTTGCCCTGGCCGTCCACCAGCGGGTAGCGGTAGGAGAACGGCTGCGCCATCAGCACCATCGCCTCGTAGCACGAGGTGTCGCCGTGCGGATGGAACTTGCCGATCACGTCGCCGATGGTGCGCGCGGATTTCTTGGGCTTGGCCGTGGCGGCCAGGCCCAGCTCGCTCATCGCGTACACGATGCGCCGCTGCACCGGCTTGAGCCCGTCGCCCACGAAGGGCAGGGCGCGGTCCAGCACCACGTACATCGAGTAGTCGAGGTAGGCGCGCTCGGCGTATTCCTTGAGCGGGATCTGTTCGTAGTTGGCTTGCAGGTTCATGCAGGGGGTTCGGGTGCGGGCAACCGTGGGATGGTGCCAGATAGGCAGGATGGGGGACAGCTTGACGCGCGGGCTGGCGCCGCGGGTGGGTTGGAGGCTGGGGCGTGCTTCGCGTTTCCGCTTGCGGTCAAGGGGAACGATGGCGCACGTGCCTGCCGCACGGGGCAACGGCGCATCCGGTCGCCGCGCTTGCCACTCCGGCTCGCCGAAGTTCTACCATTCCCGCATGTCCGAACTTACCGCCCCGAGTTTCCGCCCGGCCGTCCTGGCCGATATCCGTGCCATCGTCGCCCTGGTCGAATCCGCCTATCGCGGCGATTCCGGCCGGCGCGGGTGGACCACCGAGTCCGATCTGCTGGATGGCCAGCGCACCGACGCCGCCGATGTTTCGATGCGGCTGGCGCAGCCGTACAGCATGGTCCTGCTGGCCGAACGCGATAACGCATTGCTGGCGTGTTGCCACATCGAGCGGCAGGGCGATTCCGGCTACTTCGGCCTGTTCGCGGTCGATCCGCTGCTGCAAGGCAGCGGGGTGGGCAAGGCCGTCATGGCCGAGGCCGAGCGCATCGTGCGCGACGAATGGGGCTGCCGCGCGATGCATATGACGACCATCGTGCAGCGCGCGGAGCTGATTGCCTTCTACGAACGCCGCGGCTACCGCCGCACCGGCGAATTCCAGCCATTCCCCTACGGCGACGAGCGCTTCGGTATCCCGCGCCGCGACGACCTGCGCTTCGAGGTGCTGCGCAAGGAGCTGGCATGAGCCTGACCGACGAGGGCTGGGTGAGGGTGGGGACGCGCAGCGAGCTGCTGCCGGGCGAGTTCAGGCTGGTGTTCGACGGCGACACGCCGATCGCCGTGTACAACATCGACGGCGACCTGTACGCGGTCGAGGACGTCTGCACGCATGACGGCGGCGACCTTGCCGGCGGGGAAGTGCACGGATTCGAGGTGGAATGCCCGCGCCACGGCGCGCGTTTCGACCTGCGCAGCGGCGCGGTGACCTGTCCGCCGGCCTACGAGCCCATCGCGTGCTTCCCGGTACGCGAGGAGGGCGGCGCGATCTGGACGCGCGACGACCGCTGATCCGCCGCCGGCCCGGGAAAGGAGGCCGAAAGGCAGCCTGCCTACCCTGCCTGCCATTGTTGACTGGCGTGGATTCCCGATGTCGGGCTGGACCATCCTGTGTGATTTCGACGGCACCATCTCCGTCGAGGACGTGATCGACTCGTTGCTCGACCGTTTCGGCCGTCCCGGCTGGGAAGTGCTGGAGCAGGACTGGCGCGCCGGCCGCATCGGCTCGCGCGAATGCATGTCGGGCCAGGTCGAACTGCTGCAGATGACCCGCAGCGAGCTGGACGAACACCTGCGCGAGCTGTGGATCGACCATGCCTTCCCGGGCTTCGTGGCCAAGGCGCGCGAACTCGGCGTGCCGATCCGCATCGTCAGCGACGGCCTCGACTACGCCATCCACCAGATCCTCGGCCGCTACGGCCTGGACAACCTGCCGCTGGCCGCCAACCACCTGGCGCCGGCCACGCCGCCGAAGCAGTGGCAGCTGACCTCGCCGTTCCAGGCCGAAGGCTGCCGCAGCGGTACCTGCAAATGCGCCTGCGTGGCGCAAGCGCGCACCACCGGCGCGAAGACCCTGCTGATCGGCGACGGCGCCTCGGATTTCTGCGCGGCCGACCGCGTGGACTTCGTGTTCGCCAAGCACCGCCTGATCGAGCACTGCCGCGCCGCCGGCATCCCGTACATGCCGATCACCGGCTTCGAGGACGCGCTCGAATTCCTGCCGCGTCTGCTCGACGGCACCCTGGTGCACCACGCGCGCTATCACGAAGCGGCGGCGGCCTGACCGCCGCCCTGCTGTCCGTTGCATCCCCCGAAACCGTTCCCCGGAATCCGACCATGAACATCGACAAGAACGCCGTCGGTTTCATCGACGACGCGCAGCTGCTCGCCGACGAAGCCAAATACAGCTCCTTCGGCGACACCGTGCACTATGTGGATCCGCCGAAGATCTTCCGCCACGGCGAAGGCAGCTACATGTACGACACGGCCGGCACGCCGTTCCTCGACCTGCAGATGTGGTACTCGGCGGTCAACTTCGGCTACGGCAACAAGCGCCTCAACGACGCGCTGAAGAAGCAGATCGACGTGCTGCCGCAGGTGGCCAGCCAGTACCTGCACCAGACCCGCATCGAGCTGGCCAAGACCATCGCGCTGGACGCCAAGCAGAAGTTCGGCCTCGACGGCCGCGTGCACTTCAACGTGGGCGGCGCGCAGGCGATCGAGGATTCGCTCAAGCTGGTGCGCAACTTCAAGAACGGCAAGAGCCTGATGTTCGCCTTCGAGGGCGGCTACCACGGCCGCACGCTGGGTGCCTCGTCGATCACCTCCAGCTACCGCTACCGCCGCCGCTTCGGCCACTTTGGCGAGCGCGCGATGTTCCTGCCGTTCCCGTATCCGTTCCGCCGCCCCAAGGGCATGACGCCGGAAGAGTATTCCGACAGCTGCGTGCGCCAGTTCGAGCGCCTGTTCGAGACCGAATACAACGGCGTGTGGGACCCCAAGACCAATCAGTGCGAATACGCCGCGTTCTACGTCGAGCCGATCCAGGGCACCGGCGGCTACGTCGTCCCGCCGATGGGCTTCTTCAAGGGCCTGAAGAAGGTGCTGGACCAGTACGGTATCCTGATGGTGTCCGACGAGATCCAGATGGGCTTCTGGCGCACCGGCAAGCTGTGGTCGATCGAGAACTTCGGCGTGACGCCGGACATCGTGGTGTTCGGCAAGGCGCTGACCAACGGCCTCAATCCGCTGTCGGGCCTGTGGGCGCGCGAGGAGCTGATCAACCCGACGATCTTCCCGCCGGGCTCCACGCACTCCACCTTCAACTCCAACCCGTTGGGCACCTCGCTGGGTCTGGAAGTGATCCGGATGGGCTACGAGCTGGACTACGAGACCACCGTGCCGAAGAAGGGTGCGCACTTCCTCGAAGGCCTGCGCGGGCTGCAGAAGAAGCATAAGGAAATCGGCGACGTCGACGGCCTCGGCCTCGCGCTGCGCGCCGAGATCTGCACCGACGACGGTTTCACGCCGAACAAGGCGCTGCTCGACAAGATGGTCGACATCGGCCTGGCCGGCGACCTGGAGCACAACGGCAAGAAGATCGGCCTCGTGCTCGACGTGGGCGGCTGGTACAAGAACGTGATTACCTTCGCGCCGTCGCTGGACATCACCCACGAGGAGATCGACCTGGCGATCTCGCTGCTGGATCAGTTGCTGACCAAGGCCAAGAAGGGCTGACCCTGGCGACGCTTCAAATGAAAGGCCCGGCGGGAATCCGCCGGGCCTTTTGCTTTCTCTGCCTCACGCCGTCAAGAGCAATTCGTGTGCCGGCCGTCGCAGCGGGCCGCATGACGGGCGTACAGACCTGCGCAGGGCCCCGCCTTCGCGGCGACTCAGCCCTTGCCCTTGAGCCGGGCCACCAGTGCTTGCAGCGTGGCCTGGGTCTGCGGGTGATAGAAGCCCTCGACGAAATCGGCGACAGGCAGCGCATCCACGTCGGCGTAGGCGGCGATCAGGTCGGCGCGGGCCACGCGACGGGTGGCGAGCATGGCGTGCTGGGGCAGGGCGAGCAGCTCGTGCATCCAGTGCAGCGCGCGCGTGACCACCTGGTCGATGCCGGTGATCTCGTCCATGAAGCCGCTGGCCAGCGCATGCTGCGCGTCGATCATCGCGCCGGCCACCAGCAGGCGTTCGGCGCGGTAGGCGCCCACCACGCGGCGCAGCGCGAGCTGGATGCAGTCGGGCACGGACAGGCCCACCTGCACCTCGTTGAGGCCGATCTTGTAGGGGCCCTGCGCCATCACGCGGTAGTCGCACATCAAGGCCAGCACCGCGCCGCCGGCCGGGCTGTGGCCGGTGATGGCGGCGACCACCGGCACCGGCGAGCAGGCCAGCGCGGCTGCGGTGGCGAAGAACTCGCGCCAGAACGCCAGTACGCCGCCGCGATCCGCTTGCAGCAGGGCCGGCACGTCCACCCCGGCGGAGAACATGCCCGGCACGCCGGACAGCACGATGCCGCGCGCATCGCTGCGGACGCATTCGTCCAGCGCGGCATGCAGCGACTGCAGCATCTCGAGATTCAGCGCATTGACCGGCGGGCGCGCGAGGCGGATCTCGGCGACGGCTTCGTGGCGGATGATTTCGATCATGGAGCGGCTCCGGTTACGGCTGCGGATGCTGATCCGCCGTCCAACTGTAGCGCACGGCATAGTTCAGCACGGCCTTGCCGCCGGCGGGCACCTGCACGCGGAATTCCAGCGTGTCGGCAGTCTGCCGGGCCGGTGCGATGCTCGACGAGGCCAGCTTCCATTCGCGCCAGCGGTTGGGGTGTTCGCGCACGGTGACGGTACGTGCGCTGTTGCCGGCGTTGGTCAGCGTGATGCGAAACGCCTCGTCCAGCGTGCGGCCGGCCTGATCCACGTGGAGGGCCGTGCGCTCGCGCGTGGCGCGCAGGTCGAACGCGCTGCCCAGCGCGATGCTGGCGGCGCTGCCCTTGGGCGTGTCTTCGATGCGGCCTTCGCCGATGAATTGCGGCACGCCGCGGCTATCCAGCGCGAGCACGCGCAGGTAGCCGGCAGGCAGGCTGTCGAAGGCGGTGAAACGCAGCGTGCTGGTGACCTGGCCGGCGCTGCCGTTGTCGAAGCCTTCGCCGAGCATGGGCTGCGGCGGCTGCCATGTGCCGCCGTTCTCGACCAGGTTGTCGCGTTCGCACGCCACGACGCGCGTGGCGTACAGCGGCACTTGGCTCACGCTGCCGTCGGGCAGGTTCACCGGCGCGGGCAGGCGGTAGCTACGGTAGTTGTCGAGCTGCTCCTGCTGCGGCAGTTGCGCCGCGGAGAACGACGGGCCGGCGGCCTTCATCATCATCGGGCGCGGCGCGGCAGGTTTGGCGAAATGCGGCTCGCCGGCGATCAGGGTGAGCTGCGCGTCGTTCCAGTCGCGCCCGCTGCGGTTGGCGATGCTGGCGCGCGATTCGAACTGCATGCGGCAGGCCTCGCCTGGCTGCAACGTAGCCACATAGGCGGCGTGCCAGCCGAGCCCCGCGGTGGGATAGCTGAGCACGGCTTCGCTGTCGCCTCCGCGCGCGGCATCCACGCGCAGCTGTAGGCTGGAACCGGCGGGAAAGCCGTCGCCGCTGACGCGTATGCCGGCGTACTGGTGAATCCAGCTGGTGCCGGCCGGGTTCCGTATCGTCAATCCGTCACCGTCGGCGCGCAGCAACGTGCCGGCGACCAGCGGCTGGCCGGTGTCGCCCAGCACGGTGACCTCGCGACCGACCAGGCCGGCGAGCGCCGCGCTGCCGCCCTGGCCCAGCAGCAGGCGTTGCGAAATCACCTGTGTGCGGCCGTCGGGAAAGTCGAGCGAGAGCGCTTCCGGATCGAGCAGTGCGGGCAGGTTGCCGAGGGTGATGTCCTGCACGCCCGGTTGCAGCGTGAGCGCACGCCGTTCGCGGACCACCGCGTAGCCGTCCTGGATGTTGCCGTCGTTGCCGCTTGCGAACAGCGCGGCGCTGTCGCTGCGGTACAGGGTGATGTCGGCGCCGGGAGTGGCGGGCATCGCGCTGGCGGCCGGGGCGGCGGCGAGGCTGGCGGCACAGGCCAGCACGAGGGTGGGCAGGGCACACGGTTTCATGAGGCAGCTCCTGATGGGCCGTTCGATCTTAACTGCGCGAGGCGCTTGTCCCGCCGGGAAGGGCGGGCGCCGCTGGCGGCGGTTCAGGGGCGGTCGCCGCCGGCTGCCCGTTGCGCATGGGCGTCGCACGGTGCGTGATTATGTATTACTTTTCGTATCGCGCCGCGCGTTGCCTGCGGTTTCCGGCGCCGCGCCCCGTCCCCCGACTCCATTTGGAATGCCACGAATGTCTCGACCGTTGGCGGCCTGCATGTTTGGCCTGTGCCTTTTGATTTCCGGTGCTGCTGCGGCGGCGGTGTCCATCGTTCCCGAGCCGCGGCATCTCGCCGAGGAGCCGGGTTACTACCGGCTCGACGCGCAGACGCGCGTGACGGCGCCCGACGACGCACGCGGCCGGCAGATCGCCGGTTTCCTGCGCGAGGCCATCCAGGCGCAGACCGGCGTGCGGGTGCGCGAAGGCAAGGGCGCGCACGCCATCGTGCTGAAGCTCGACCCCATGGTGCGAGGTGAGGAGGCCTATCGCCTCGCGGTGACGCCATCCGGCGTCACGATCAGCGCTTCCACCGAGAAGGGCCTGTTCTGGGGCGTGCAGACGCTGCGCCAGCTGTTGCCACTGGAGAAATCGGCGCGCGTGGACATTCCCGCGGTGCGCATCGAGGACGCGCCGGCCTATCCGTGGCGCGGCGTGATGCTGGACGTCAGCCGGCATTTCTATCCGGTGAGTTTCGTCGAGAAGCAGCTCGACCTGCTCAGCTACTACAAGATCAACACCTTCCACTGGCACCTCACCGACGACCAGGGCTGGCGCATCCAGATCAAGCGCTATCCGAAGCTCACCAGCGTCGGCGCCTGGCGCACCGAGGCGGACGGCACGCGCTACGGCGGCTTCTACACGCAGGCGCAGATCCGCGAAGTGGTGGACTATGCGCGCCAGCGCAACATCACCGTGATCCCCGAGATCGAGATGCCGGGGCACAGCGTGGCGGCGATCGCGGCCTATCCCGAGCTGTCGTGCGACAAGAAACAGGTGGCCGTGACCACCGCCTGGGGCGTGCACAAGAACATCGACTGCGTGGGCGACGAGGGCACCTTCACCTTCCTGGAGAACGTGCTGGACGAGGTGCTGCCGCTGTTCCCGTCGAAGTACGTGCACATCGGCGGCGACGAGACGCCCAAGGTCGCCTGGCACGACTGCGCGTCCTGCCAGGCCTTGATGCACAAGCTGGGCTTGAAGGACGAGGACGGCCTGCAGAGCTACTTCATCAAGCGCATCCAGCGTTACCTCGAAAGCAAGGGCAAGACCCTGGTCGGCTGGGACGAGATCCTCGAAGGCGGCGCCGACACGCAGGCCGTCATCGAAGCCTGGCGCGGCGCGGACGAGCAGGCCAAGGCGCTGGCGAACGGCAATCGCGTGGTGGTCGCCGGGCCGTTCTACATCGACCGCGCGCTGGACTCGCTCACCGTCAAGGACGTGTTCCAGACCGACATCGCCAACGACAGCAGCCCGGATGACGCGAAGACGGACGCCGCCGTGTTCGCGGCGCACCGCGCGCAATTGCTGGGCGGCGAGGCGCCGCTGTGGAGCGAGCGTGCGAACCCGTACAACGCCGAATCCAAGCTGTACCCGCGCGTGCTGGCCTTCGCGGAAAACCTGTGGCGCGGCGACGCGCACGACGAGGTGGCGTGGGCGGATTTCCAGCAGCGCCTGCAGGCGCAATATCCACGGCTGGATGCCTGGCACGTGGCCTACGGGCCGGAGGATCGCGCGGTGGTGCAGTACACGATCACCGCGGACAAAGACGGCGGCTGGCAGCTGCACGCGCAACGCGGTTTCGACGATGTGGTGAACCACTACACGCTGACCACGGGCGGGCTGGGTGGCGGCATGCCCGCGGCCAGCTCGCCATCGTTCACCGATACGGTGACCTTGCGCCACGCCGGAACGCTGCAGGTGGTGCCCTATCGCAAGGGGCTGCGCTACGACGAGCCGACCCGCTTCACGCTGGTGGACAGCCTCGCCACCGGCAAGCCGCTGAGCCTCGTCCATCCGGTGTCGCCGAAGTACGCGCCCGCCACCGCGCTGACCGACGGCGTGCTGGGCGGCGACGACTTCCACGACGGCCAATGGTCGGGCTGGAACGACCACGACATCGACGCCACCATCGACCTGCAGAAAACCACCGCGATCCACGCGATTGCGGTGGATTTCATGCAGGACACCGGCTCGCGCATCCTGCCGCCGCGCACGGTGACTTTCCAGGTTTCCGGCGACGGGACGCACTGGACCACGGTCGATGCGCAGCAGCCCAGGGCCGACCTGCTGGATCCGCGCGCACGGGTATTCCATGTGGCGTTCGATGCAGGCAAGCCGCTGGAAACGCGCTACATCCGGGTTGCCGCGAGCCGCTATGCCACGGTGCCTGCTACCTTCCCGGATGGTGCGGGGAACACCTGGCTGTTCGCGGACGAGATCCTGGTGAAGTGACTCAGGTTGCCGCTGCCCGGATCGCCTCCGGCAGCGGCACCGGCTTGCCGCTGGCCGGGTCCATCCACACCATCACCACGTGGCCGTCGCAGAAGAGGATGTCGCCGTCGCGCGCGTCGACGATGCGGTGGGCGATGGTCATCGAGCTGTTGCCGATGCGCTCGCAGAAGAGTTCCACGTGCAGCTGCGCCGGCCATTCGATGGGGCGGCGGTAGTTGAGCTGCACGGCGGCCATCACCGGCATCGCGTGCTCGCTGAACCACGGGCCGGGCACGTGGCTCAGCCACTGCAGGCGGGCCTCTTCGAGGTAGGTGAGGTAGTTGGAATTGTTGACGTGGTTGAAGGCGTCGAGGTCGCGCCAGCGCGCGGCGATGTCCGCGGTGAACAGCGGTTGCGGCGCGGCCTGCGCCGCTTCGGCGATGGCCGGCGCAGCGGCTGCGGGTTCGGTCTTCTTGCCGCGGCGCGCGGGCTTGGGGGATGCGGGGTCGGTCGTGCTCATGGGGTCTTCTTCTTTTTTCCGCGCATCGGCTTGTGCTTGTCGGCCGAGGCGATGTGCTTGAGTTCGTTTTTCGTCCGCTTCGCGGCGGCGGGCTTGGCCCTGGTCTGCTTCAGGTGCGGCGCGAGGAAGCGGCCGGTGTGCGACTCGGGCGTGGCGGCCACGGTTTCCGGCGTGCCGCTGACCAGAATGCGGCCGCCGCCCGCGCCGCCCTCGGGGCCAAGGTCGACCACCCAGTCGGCGGTCTTGATCACGTCGAGGTTGTGTTCGATCACCACCACCGTGTTGCCCTGGTCGACCAGTTGGTGCAGCACGTCGAGCAGCTGCTCGATGTCGTGGAAGTGCAGGCCGGTGGTGGGTTCGTCGAGGATGTACAGCGTGTTGCCGGTGTCGCGCTTGCTGAGTTCCTTGGACAGCTTCACGCGCTGCGCCTCGCCGCCGGACAGCGTGGTCGCGCTCTGGCCGAGTTTGATGTAGTCCAAGCCCACCGCGCGCAGCGTGTCGAGCTTGCGCGCGATCACCGGCACGTTCTCGAACAGCTTCAGCGCGTCTTCCACCGTCATGTCCAGCACGTCGGCGATGGTGTGGCCCTTGTAGTGGATTTCCAGCGTCTCGCGGTTGTAGCGCTTGCCGTGGCAGACGTCGCAGGGCACGTAGACGTCGGGCAGGAAGTGCATCTCCACCTTCAGCATGCCGTCGCCCTCGCAGGCCTCGCAGCGGCCGCCGCGCACGTTGAAGCTGAAGCGGCCGGGCTCGTAGCCGCGCGCACGCGCCTCGGGCACCTGGGCGAACAGTTCGCGCAGCGGGGTGAACAGGCCGGTGTAGGTGGCGGGGTTGGAGCGCGGCGTGCGGCCGATCGGCGACTGGTCGATGTCCACCACCTTGTCGAATAGCTGCAGGCCCTGCACTGATTGGTACGGCGCGGGCTGTGCGCTGGCGCCGTTGAGTTCGCTGGCGGCGAGGCGGAACAAGGTGTCGTTGACCAGGGTGGACTTGCCCGAGCCGGACACGCCGGTGACGCAGGTGAACAGGCCGGCCGGGATGTCCAGGTCCACATTCTTCAGGTTGTTGCCGCTGGCGCCGTGCAGGCGCAACCAGTACGAATCGTCGTTGGGCTGGCGGCGCTGTTTCGGCACTTCGATGGCGCGTTCGCCGGACAGGAACTGTCCGGTGACCGAGCGCTTGGAGGCCAGGATGTCCTTCACCGTGCCCTGCGCCACCACCTCGCCGCCGTGCACGCCGGCGCCGGGGCCGATGTCGAGCACGTGGTCGGCCATGCGTATGGCGTCCTCGTCGTGTTCGACCACGATCACCGTGTTGCCGAGGTCGCGCAGGCGGGTGAGCGTGCCGAGCAGGCGCTCGTTGTCGCGCTGGTGCAGGCCGATGGACGGTTCGTCCAGCACGTACATCACGCCGACCAGACCGGCGCCGATCTGCGAGGCCAGGCGGATGCGCTGCGCCTCGCCGCCGGACAGCGTGTCGGCCTGGCGGTCCAGCGTGAGGTAGTTGAGGCCCACGTCGTTGAGGAAGGTGAGGCGCTCGCGGATCTCTTTGACGATCTTCGCGGCGATCTCGCCGCGCCAGCCGGTCAGCGTGAGGTCCGCGAAGAATGCCAGCGCGTCGTCGATGGAGCGGTGGGTGAGCGCGGGCAACGCATGGTCGGCCACGAACACGTTGCGGGCCGAGCGGTTGAGGCGCTGGCCGCCGCACTCGGGGCAAGGGTGGTCGCTTATGTACTTCGCCAGCTCCTCGCGCACCGCGGTGGATTCGGTTTCCTTGTAGCGGCGTTCCAGGTTGGGCAGGATGCCCTCGAAGGCGTGCTCGCGCGTGACGCGACCGCCGCGTTCGGTGAGGTAGCGGAAGGCGATCTTCTCCTTGCCGCTGCCGTGCAGGATCGCCTGCTGGGTGGCCTTCGGCAGATCCTGCCAACGGGCGTCCACGTCGAAGCCGTAGTGCGCGGCCAGCGACTGCAGCATCTGGAAGTAGTGCGGGTTGCGCCGGTCCCAGCCGCGGATCGCGCCGCCGGACAGCGGCAGCTCCGGGTGGCCCACCACGCGCGCGGGGTCGAACACCTGGGTCACGCCGAGGCCGTCGCAGGACGGGCAGGCGCCCACCGGCGAGTTGAACGAAAACAGGCGCGGCTCCAGCTCCGGCAGCGAGTAGTCGCACACCGGGCAGGAATAGCGCGAGGAGAACAGTTGTTCCTTGGCGGACGGCTCGTCCATGTCCGCCAGGATCACCAGCCCGTCGCCCAGCCGCAGCGCGGTCTCGAACGACTCGGCCAGGCGCTGCTTGATGTCGTCGCGCGGGCGGAAGCGGTCGATCACCGCCTCGATGGTGTGCTTGATGCGCAGGCCCAGCGGCGGCACCGCGTCGAGGTCGTGCACCACGCCGTCCACGCGGGCGCGCACGAAGCCCTGCGCGCGCAGTTGGTCGAACACCTGCACGTGCTCGCCCTTGCGTTCGCGCACCACCGGCGCCAGCAGCATGTAGCGCTTCTCGGCATCCAGCGCGAGGGTGGCGTCCACCATCTGGCTGACTGTTTGCGCCTCCAGCGGGATGCCGTGGTCGGGGCAGCGCGGCGTGCCCACGCGCGCATACAGCAGGCGCAGGTAGTCGTACACCTCGGTGATCGTGCCCACGGTGGAGCGCGGGTTGTGCGAGGTGGATTTCTGCTCGATGGAGATGGCCGGCGACAGTCCCTCGATGTGGTCGACGTCGGGCTTCTCCATCATCGACAGGAACTGGCGCGCATAGGCCGACAGCGACTCGACGTAGCGCCGCTGCCCCTCCGCGTAGATGGTGTCGAACGCCAGCGAGGACTTGCCCGAGCCGGACAGGCCGGTGATCACGATCAGCTTGTCTCGCGGCAGGTCGAGATCGATGTTCTTGAGGTTGTGCGTGCGCGCACCGCGGATGCGGATGGTGTCCATGCGTGGGGTCGCGAGGGGAAAAAGTGGACTATACCAAACCGTGCAGGTTAGTTATTGCCTGCGTAGGTGCGAGTTTCAGGAGGTTGGTCAGGAATTGACCAACGTGCTGATGGCTGGCTACAATCCGCGGTTCGTCCGGCCCGAAAGGCCGTGACGGAACCCAAGAGAATAACGACAGAAGGGCCATTCCCATGAGTTACGCAGTCATCAAGACCGGCGGCAAGCAGTACCGCGTGCAGCAGGGCGACGTCCTGCGCGTGGAACTGCTGGACGCCGAAGAAGGCGCCGCCGTGAAGTTCGACCAGGTGCTGCTGGTCGGCGAGGGCGAGTCGATCACCGTCGGTGCGCCGGTCGTGGCGGGTGCCACCGTGTCCGCCACCGTGCGCAAGCACGGCCGCGCCGACAAGGTGCGCATCATCAAGTTCCGCCGCCGCAAGCACTACAAGAAGCAGCAGGGCCACCGCCAGCACTTCACCGAAGTCGAGATCACGGGCATCAACGCCTGATACAGCCGGAGTAAATAGTCATGGCACACAAAAAAGGCGTAGGTTCGTCCCGCAACGGTCGCGATTCCAACCCGAAGTACCTGGGCGTGAAGGTGTACGGCGGCCAGGCCATCGAGGCCGGCAACATCATCGTGCGTCAGCGCGGCACCCAGTTCCATGCCGGCACCGGCGTGGGCCTCGGCCGCGACCACACCCTGTTCGCCCTGGTGGACGGCACGGTGGAGTTCAAGGTCCGCGGCGAGAACAACCGCCGTTTCGTCAGCGTCGTGAAGGCCTGACCTTCCGCGAAGCTGCAGCGAAGGCCCCGCTTCGGCGGGGCTTTTGTTTTATGAGGCGACGGAGAGGCTTGCGCGAGTAAGCTTCTCCGGCATTCCGCCGATCCCTTTCCGATTCCCCGCGCCCGGTTCATACGCCATGAAATTCGTCGACGAAGCCATCATCAAGGTCCAGGCCGGCGACGGCGGCAATGGCTGCGCGAGCTTCCGGCGCGAGAAATTCATCCCGTTCGGCGGTCCGAACGGCGGCGACGGCGGCAGCGGCGGTTCGGTGTGGCTGGTGGCCGACGAGGGCATCAACACCTTGATCGATTTCCGCCATCAGCGCAGCTACAAGGCCCAGCGCGGCGAGAACGGCCGGGGCAGCGACATGTACGGCAAGGGCGGCGACGACACCACGATCCGCGTGCCGGTGGGCACCGTGGTCACCAACGTCGATACCGACGAGACGATCGGCGACCTCACCGCGCATGGCCAGCGCCTGCTGGTGGCGCAAGGCGGCAAGGGCGGCCTCGGCAACATCCACTTCAAGAGTTCGGTGAACCGCGCGCCGCGCCAGTTCACCCACGGTACGCCGGGCGAGTCGCGCGAGCTGAAGCTGGAACTGCGCCTGCTGGCCGACGTGGGCTTGCTCGGGTTTCCGAATGCGGGCAAGTCCACCTTCATCCGCGCGGTGTCGGCGGCGACGCCGCGCGTGGCGGATTACCCGTTCACCACCTTGCATCCGAATCTCGGCGTGGTGAGCCTAGGCACCGACCAGAGCTTCGTGATCGCCGACATTCCAGGGCTGATCGAAGGCGCGGCCGACGGTGCGGGCCTGGGCATCCAGTTCCTGCGTCATGTCTCGCGCACCAGCCTGCTGCTGCACCTGGTGGACATCGCGCCCATCGACGGCGCCGACCCGGTGGAGCAGGTGCGTGCCATCGAGCACGAGTTGGCCAAGTTCAATCCGGAGCTGCTGGAACGTCCGCGCTGGCTGGTGCTGAACAAGTCCGATGCCTTGCCCGACGACGAGCGCCAGCAGGTGGCCGCGGATATCGTGCGTCGCCTCGACTGGAAGGCGCCGTGGTTCCTCGTCTCCGCACTGGCGCGCGACAACACCATGGCGGTGTGCCAGCAGGTGCAGCGTTTCTTCGAGGAGCAGCGTGTGGCGCGTGCGGACGAACGCGCTGAAATAGCCCCCGGCGACGTGCGCCTGCGCGGCGAGTGAGCGATACCGCTGCGTGGTTGTGCAGAACACGCACCTGAATTTGCTGTAGGGACATGGCGAGGGCGAGGCGAGATGGGTCACGCTGCCGTGGCGGTTGCCCAAAGCAAGCAATGCGATTGCTTGATCGTGCCGGCTGTTCCGAAGAGTGCGGCCATGAATGGCGCGCAGTTGGCGCTCGGGCAAAACAGCTATCTGAAGCTTGCCATATCACGGTGCCGAGCCGCGATTCCGGATGAATCGCACCTACACATTCCGGTGCAGCACCAACTCCAGCACCGCCTTGCTGCCGAAGAAGGCCAGCAGCAGCACGGCCATGCCGATCAGGCACAGGTTCACCGCGCTGCGTCCGCGCCAGCCGTGTTTCCAGCGACCCCACAGCAAGGTGCCGAAGATCAGCCACGCCAGCACGCTGAGCACGGTGGTGTGGACCAGGTGCTGGGCGCGGATGTTCTGGATGAACAGCGCGCCGCTTACCAGCGTAAGCGTGAGCAGGGCGAAACCGGTGCCGATCAGGCGAAACAGCAGTGACTCGGTTTGCGTCAGCGGCGGCAGCGCGCGTACCAGCCGGATCGGCCGGTGCGTGCGCAGCGCCCGCTCCTGTATCGCCAGCAGCACCGCCAGCACGGCGGCAATCGACAGCACGCTGTAGCCGAGCAGGGCGATCGCCACGTGCAGGCTGATCTGCCAGTCCAGCGGATTCGGCGTGGTGGGCGGCGCCAGGAACACGTCCAGCGCCAGCAACAGCGCGGCTAGCGGGAACACGATTACGCCCAGGCCGGCCACTGGCTTCGACAGGTTCACCAGCAGGGTCAGTGCCGCCACCACGCTGGCGACCAGCGACAGCGCGGCGAAGAAGTGCAGGTCCAACCGCCCGCCATGCGCGCCCAGCAGCACCGCGATGTGCAGCAGCACGGCCAGCGTGGCGGCGCCCAGACCCAGGCGTCGCGGCGTGCGCGGGCAGCCGGTCAGCGGCGCCCCGAGCAGGGCGGCCGCGCCCAGGTAGAGCGCGATGGCGGCGATGGAAGGGAGCGTAAGCGGCATGGTTCCGAAAGTGTGGCACAGGCTTCCGTCCAACCGGAACGGTTCTCATCGGTGCAGTGACACTTGCAATATTTAGAAAAATATCTAAATATCTAGAAACGTTCCACAGGCGGTATGCCCGATGAAGCAGCAGGAAGTGTTCAAGGCCATGGCCGACCCCACGCGGCGCGCGATTCTCAAGCGCCTGCAGGGCGGTCCGCTCACCGCCGGCGAAATCGGCGAGGCGTTCGACATCACGCCGGCCTCGCTGTCGCACCACTTCGCCGTGCTCAAGCACGCGGACCTGGTGCGCACCGAGCGGCGCGGCCAGTACATCGTCTATTCGCTCAACAGCACCGTGTTCGAGGACCTCGCGCGGATGTTGATGGATCTGTTCCCCGCCAAGGGCAAGGTTGGAGGCAAGTGATGAAACCCGCACGTTCCTTGATCGTTTCCGTCGTCTTCGTGGCCATCGCCGTCGGTGTGGCGGTCTGGCTTTACCCGCACATGCCTGCGCGCGTGGCGACCCATTGGGATATCAACGGACAACCGAATGGCTATTCGTCCCGGTTCTGGGGCGCGGCCATGTGGCCGCTGCTGATACTGGGTTTCGCCGTGCTCACGGCGGTGTTGCCGCGCATTTCGCCGAAGGGCTTCGGGATGGAATCCTTCGCTGGCGTGTTTGGCTTGATGATGCTGGTGATCCAGGGCGTGATGCTGGTGCACGGCATCGCAGCCATGCTGGCCAGCGCCGGCCATGCCGTGCCCATGGCGACCATCGTGCACTTGTCGATCGGCGTGCTGCTGATGGTGCTGGGCAATTACATGGGTAAGCTGCGGCGCAACTTCTTCATGGGCATCCGCACGCCGTGGACGTTGGCCAGCGAAGCCGTGTGGGAGCGCACGCATCGGCTGGCCGGCTGGATGTTCGTGCTGGCCGGCGTGGCCATGGTGATCGGCGCGCCGTTTCACGTCATGCATGTGCTCTTGCTGGGCGTGGTGTTGGTCGCCTGCCTGATTCCCATTGTCTATTCGTACTTCATCTATCGGCGCCTCGAGGGGCGCCATCCGTTGGAAGGAGATGCACGATGAAACTCATGTGCGCCTTGTTGTCGGCTGCAGCCATCCTGGCCGCTCCGGCCGTTCGCGCTGCCGATGTGCCTATGCCGGCCTGTGTGGCCCATGCGGCCGCGTCGCTGGATGCCCTGACGCATGGCGACTACGCCGGTGCACGCAAGGACTTCAGCGATGCCGTAGCGGGCAAGCTGGATGCCGCCAAGCTCGAGCAGATCTGGAAGCAGTTGCAAGGCACGTTCGGTGCCTATCGGTCGCACGACGCGGTGCGGCAAGGAAGCCTCGCCGGCCATGCCGTCGCTGCTGCGACGTTGAGTTTCGCCAACATGCCACTGGGCTTCGCCGCGGCGTGCGATGCGCAGGGCAAGATCATCGCGTATCGGTTCGTGCCTGCCGCGGTGCTCGCTTCCACGGTGGTGCAGGCGCATGTCGAGACCGATGGCGTGCGGGTGTCGCCGCTGGATGTGCCGACGCCGGCCGGGCCGCTGCATGGTGCGCTGACCCTGCCAGCGGGCATCGGGCCGTTCCCTGCCGTGGTACTGGTGGCCGGCTCCGGCCCGCAGGACATGGACGAGACCATCGGCCCGAACAAGCCGCTACGTGACATCGCCGAAGGGCTGGCGCGCGCAGGCATCGCCTCGCTGCGCTATGACAAGCGCACCTTCGATCATCCGGAAAGCGCAAAGGGCATGGTGATCGACGCGGAAGTGACCGACGACGCGGTGACGGCAGCCCAACTGCTGGCGCGGCAGAAGGCGGTCGATCCGCAGCGCGTGTTCGTGCTCGGCCATAGCCTGGGCGCGATGATGGCGCCGCGCATTGGCCAGCGCGATCCGCAACTCGCCGGGCTGGTGCTGATGGCGGCGCCGGCGCGGAACATCTTCGACGTGCTGGCGCAGCAGACGCGCGAGCAACTCGCGAAAAAGGGCGCTTCACCAGCGGTCATCGCTCAGGCCGTGCAGGCCGACGCGAAGGAGCGGCAGTTGCTGGCTGCTATCGGCCCCGGCCAATCCGCGCCGCGGGGCAATTTCGCTGGCGCTCCCCAGGCCTACTGGCTGAGCTGGTCGCAGGTGGATACGGTGGCCGATGCGAAATCGATAACGACGGCCATGCTGATCCTGCAGGGCGGTAGCGATTTCCAGGTCTCGCCTTCGCTGGACTTCGCGCGCTGGCAGCAGTCGCTGGCCGGACGTTCGCACACCACGTTCCACCTCTATCCCGGACTCAGCCACCTGTTCATGCCCGCGGGCAAGACGGGGACGCCGGCCGACTACAAGGTGCCTGCCCATGTGGACGCGCACGTGATCGCCGACATCGCGGCCTGGGTGAAGGCGCAGCCGGCCCGCTGAGCCGGGAACAGGCCACGGACGGCCTCGGCTATAATCGCCCGTTCGCTCATACCGATGCCGCGCCCATGTTCGAATCGCTCAGCCAACGCCTCTCCGCCACCGTCAACCGCCTGCGCGGCCGCGGCCGGCTGACCGAGGAAAACATCCGCGAAGCCTTGCGCGAAGTGCGTATCGCGCTGCTGGAGGCCGACGTGGCGCTGCCGGTGGTGCAGGCCCTGGTCCAGCGCGTGAAAGTGCGTGCGGTGGGCCAGGACGTGATGAAGAGCCTCACGCCCGGCCAGGCGCTGGTGAAGGTGGTCAGCGACGAGCTGACCGCGGTGATGGGCACGGCCAACAGCGAGCTGAACCTCGCGGTCACGCCGCCGGCGGTGGTGCTGATGGCCGGCCTGCAGGGCGCCGGCAAGACCACCACGGTGGCCAAGCTGGCGCGCCTGCTCACCGAGCGCAAGAAGAAAAAGGTGATGGTGGTGAGCTGCGACGTGTACCGTCCGGCCGCCATCGAGCAGTTGCGCACGCTGGCCGAGCAGGTGGGCGTGAAGTTCTTCCCGTCGGAGGCGGGGCAGAGCCCGGTCGACATCGCGAAGAACGCCATCGCCGCGGCCCGCCGCGAAGTGGTCGACGTGCTGCTGGTCGATACCGCCGGCCGCCTGCACGTGGACGAGGCGATGATGGCGGAGATCAAGGCGCTGCATGCCGCGATCACCCCGGTCGAGACGCTGTTCGTGGTCGACTCGATGACCGGCCAGGACGCCGCCACCACCGCCAAGGCCTTCGCCGACGCGCTGCCGCTCACCGGCGTGGTGCTCACCAAGACCGACGGCGACGCCCGCGGCGGCGCGGCGCTGTCGGTGCGCTACATCACCGGCCGGCCGATCAAGTTCCTCGGCGCCGGCGAAAAGACCGACGCGCTGGAGCCGTTCCATCCGGACCGCCTGGCGCAGCGCATCCTCGGCATGGGCGACGTGCTGTCGCTGGTCGAGGAGGTCGAGCGCAAGGTCGACCAGGAGAAGGCGCAGAAGCTGGCCCAGAAGGTGATGAAGGGCAAGCGCTTCGACCTCGAGGACATGCGCGACCAGTTGGAACAGATGAGCAACATGGGCGGCCTGGCCGGCCTGATGGACAAACTGCCCGGCGTCTCCGGCCTGCCCGACAGCGTGAAGTCCAAGGTCAACGACGGCGAGATCAAGCGCATGGTGGCGATCATCGGCTCGATGACGCCCCGCGAGCGCCGCCATCCCGACCTGCTGAACGGCTCGCGCCGCGCCCGCGTGGCCAAGGGCTCGGGCACCCAGCCCGCCGACGTCAACCGCCTGCTCAAGCAGTACATGCAGATGGAGAAGATGATGTCCAAGCTCTCCAAGGGCGGCGGCAAGGGCCTGCTGCGCCAGATGAGCGGCGCGCTCAAGGGCATGGGCGGGATGGGCGGCATGCCGCCCATGCGCTGACCGGCAGAGCCTGCCGTCCCGCGGGTCATGGATGGTCCGCTCGTTCCCATCGCCGTGGCGATGGGAACGGAGCCAAGGCCGGCAAGCCGGCCTTGGCGAGCCCGGGAAGGGCAGGACAGCCCTTCCGAGGCATCAGGCAAGGCTTCGGCTTTTCGAGCCAAGCCGCGTCGCGAACCGCGCAACCTCTTCCTTTTTCAATAACATCCCCCTAAAATGCCGGATTCACCGCGCACGATACGCGTGCGCGAGGCCGGTATACCGGCATCTCTGGAGCTTTCATCATGGTCAAGATTCGTCTTTCGCGCGGTGGCGCCAAGGGCCGTCCGTTCTACCACGTCGTGGTCACCGATCAGCGCAACAAGCGCGACGGCCGCAACATCGAGAGCGTGGGTTTCTACAACCCGGTCGCCTCGGGCAAGGACAAGCGCCTGGAGCTGAACGTCGCCCGCGTGCAGGAGTGGGTGGGCAAGGGCGCGCAGATGAGCGACAAGGTCGCTGCGCTCGTCAAGGAAGCCGGCAAGCAGCAGGCGGCCTGAACGTGACGGCAGCCGGTCGGCGCGTCCCGGTCGGGCGCATCGTCGGGCTGTATGGCGTGCAGGGCTGGGTCAAGATCGAATCCTGGACCGAGCCGCGCACGAAGATCTTCGACTACCACCCCTGGTTGCTTTCAATGGCGCCGGGTGCGGTAACGGAGGTCGCGGGAGCGAAAGGGCGCCCGCAGGGCAAGGGCCTGGTGGCCTGCCTGCCCGGCGTGGACGACCGCGACACGGCAGCCGCCCTCGTCGGCAGCGACATCCACGTCGCCCGCGAGCAGCTGCCGCCTCCCGGCAAGGACGAGTATTACTGGGTCGACCTCGAAGGGCTTGAGGTCGTCACCACCGAAGGCGCGGTGCTCGGACGGGTCAGTCACCTGTTCGCCACCGGCGCCAACGACGTGGTGGTGGTGCGGGACGGCGAGCGCGAGCGGCTGATCCCCTTCGTCCAGGGCAATTACGTGCGTTCGGTGGACTTGTCCGGCGGGCGCATGGTGGTGGACTGGGATCCCGAATTCTGAAGGCTGGAGTTTGAGATCCATGCGCATCGATGTCGTCACGCTGTTTCCCGACTTCATGCGCCAGTGCGCCGCCGTCGGTGTGGTGGGGCGCGCGCAGCAACGCGAGCTGCTGCAGGTGGAAACCTGGAACCCGCGCGACTACGCCACCGACAATTACCGCACCGTGGACGGCCGCACCTGCGGCGGCGGGCCCGGCATGGTGATGCTGATCGAGCCCTTGCGGGCGGCCCTCAAGGCCGTGCGCGAGGCGGTGCCGGAACCGGCGCACGTGATTTACCTCAGTCCGCAGGGAGCGCGGCTGACGCAGGGCAGGGTGGAGGCGCTGGCCAAGATGCCGCGCATCGCTCTGCTTTGCGGGCGTTACGAGGGAGTGGACGAGCGCTTGCTGGCGCACGAGGTCGACGAGGAGCTTTCCATCGGCGATTATGTGCTGTCCGGCGGCGAGTTGGGTGCCGCCGTGGTGATCGACGCGGTGGGCAGGTTGCAGGACGGCGCGTTGAACGACGCGCAGTCGGCCGAGCAGGATTCGTTCTCGAACGGGCTGCTCGACTGCCCGCATTACGCGAAGCCGGTGCGGGATGCGTATGGCGAGGTGCCGGCGGTACTGCTTTCCGGCGACCACGCGGCGATCCGCCGCTGGCGCCTGAAGCAGGCGCTGGGCCGGACCTGGCTCAGGCGCCCGGAGCTGTTGGCGCAACGCGTGCTGGATGCGGAATCCCGCGCGTTGCTGGAAGAATTCCGTCGCGAATACCGCGCGGCGGGTGGAAGTTGAAGAGTGCGGACACGGATGGCCGCTGTTTGATCTTCGCGATCCGGATGATCGCAATTAACCAATGACAATGCGGCCACGGACAGCCGCTGCTAGAAACCCCGCGGTCAGGGATGCCCGCAAACCATCGAGGTCGCCATGAACAAGATCATCCAGCAGTTCGAAGCCGAGCAGATCACCCGCCAATTGCCGGAATTCGGCGCCGGCGACACCGTGGTGGTCAACGTCAAGGTGAAGGAAGGCAATCGCGAGCGCGTGCAGGCTTTCGAGGGCATCGTCATCGCCAAGCGCAACCGCGGCCTGCATTCGGCCTTCACCGTGCGCAAGATTTCCCACGGTACCGGCGTGGAGCGCGTGTTCCAGGCGCACAGCCCGGCCATCGAGTCGCTGGAAGTGAAGCGCAAGGGCAAGGTGCGCGGCGCCAAGCTGTACTACCTGCGCAACCTGGAAGGCAAGGCTGCCCGCATTAAGGAAGACGTCGCCGCCGCTGCCGCCATCAAGGCCGCGAACAAGGCTGCTGCTGCCGCCAGCGCCGAATAAGCGCGCTCGGCCCGTCTCGGGGCGATGCAAAAACCCGCGGATCGCTCCGCGGGTTTTTTGTGGCCGTCATGGCTGCCGGTCGCTTGCCGGCCCGTTGCCGGCGCCGTGCCGGGAGTCGCGCTGCGGCCCCGGCAGGGTCAGTCGAGCCGTTGCGGTATCTGCAGGAAGTTGCCTTGCACGAAGTCCACGCCCGCGGCGAACAGCAACGAGGTGCTGGTGGCGTCTTCCACCCATTCGGCGATGGTCAGCTTCTTCAGTTCGCGCGCCTGCTGGCAGATCTCCGCGACCTTTTTCTGGTTGTCGGGCGACTTCGCCAGGTCGGCCATGTAGCTGCGGTCGATCTTGAGGTAGTCGGGGTCGATGTGGCCGAGCAACTGGAACGAGTTGAGGCCCGAACCGAATTGCTCCAGCGCGAAGCGCCCGCCGAGCTTTTTCCAGCCGGCGAGGAACTCCTGCGCCGGGCGCAGCAGGGTCATCACCTTGCTTTCGGTCATTTCGAGCACCAGGCGGCCGCGCTTGAGCCCGGCCTGCGTGAAGCGCTTGCCCAGCCAATCCAGGAAGGTGGGGTCCTGCAGCGAGGCGGCGGTGAACTTGACGAAGAACGTGGTCTGCTGGCCCATGCCTTCGCGCCGCTGCAGGGCGGTGATGGCCTGGTCGAGCACCCAGCGGTCGATGGCGCCGGTGAGGCCGTGCTTGTCGGCGATCGGCATGAAGAAGCCGGGCAACACCTCGCCCTGGGGGCCTTCCATGCGTAGCAGGATTTCCGAGAAGTCGCCCTCGGCGTCCTGCAGGCTGATGGTGTGCTGGTGGTAGAGCATCAGGCCCTTGCCTTCCAGCGCCTTGCGCAGCAGGTCCAGCCAGTAGCGTTCGCGCTCCTCGTCGGCCTTCTCGCGCGCGGCGGGGTCGTGCAGCTCCAACTGGTTGCTGCCCAGGCTCTGCGCCGAGCGCAGCGCCTGGCTGGCCTGGTTGAGCAGCAACTCGGCATTGGCGTTCTTTTCGCCCAGCAGGCTACCGCCGACGCTGGCGGTGACCACGAGCGAGCGCGAGCCGGCATCGAAGATCGCGCTGGCGATGCTTTGCTGCAGCCTGGCGATCCACGCGCGGATGGCCTCGTCGGAACGGGAGTCGAGGATCACGCCCAGCGTGTGTTCGGCCAGCATGCCGGCGATGTCGTCGGTATCCAGCAGCATGCGCACGCGGTCGGAGAAGCCGAGCAGCAGTTCGTCGGTCTTGCCGAGGCCGATGCCGCTCACCAGCGTGGTCCAGTTGTCCGGTTCGATCAGCAGCAGCGCCCGGCCCTTCTTGCCCTTGGCGGCGTCGGTCACCGCGTGGTCGATGCGCTCCAGCATGTGTGCGCGGTTGTACAGGCCGGTAACCGGATCGCGCTGCAGTTGCTCGAGCATGGCCGGATCGGCTGCCTGGAGGCGGAACACGATCTGCAGGCAGGGTTCGCCTTCGAAGGTGGCCGGGGCGAATTCCACGTTGGCGTCGAATTGGCTGCCGTCGGCACGGCGCGCGTGCAGGCTGACCTGGCTGGGCAGCTTTTCCTGGCGCGTGTGGCCGCGCAGCAGGTTCTTGAATTCATCGAGGTCGCTGGCGTCGATCATGTCGAGGATCGGCATGCCGAGCAGGTCGTCGAAGTTCGTGTAGCCGAAGGTTTCCAGGTAGGCCTGGTTGGCGCGCACGTGCACGCCTTCGTGCACGTAGGCGATGGCATCGCGGGACGAGTCGAGCAGCGCGTCGCAGCGGCGTTCCAGCTCGCGCTGGGTGGCCTCCAGGCGCCGCAGCATGCGACGGTTCTGCAGGGCCTCGAATTCGCGCCGCAGCACGGCGAGCAACTGGCTTGGCATGCCGCGTGCGGCGATGCCCTGCGCCCCTTGTTCGAACAGTTCGGTGATCTGGTGGTTGTCCAGCGTACCGACCAGGCCGAGCAGGGAGTAGTCGTTGCCGTGCACATCCAGCATGCGCACCACCTCGGGCAGCGTGACCGCGCCGTTCGCGGGGTCGAACAGCACCAGGTCCGGCTCCAGTTCGACCAGCGCGGCCTGCACCTGGTCGGCGGCGGTGGCGCGCGCCGGACGCACCGCGATGCCGGTGTTGCGCAGCAGGCTGATGATCTGTTCCGCCTCCTCGACCGAATGTTCGATGAACAGGATGCGGATGACGAAGTCTTTTTTCATGGTGTAGCCGATGTCGCGATGGGCGGGTAAGTCCGTTCGCCTTGCGAGCGAGGCGGTGGCAACAGGGTTGTAGCGGATTGTTGACGCAACTGCCAGCGGGCGTCCGAACGCGCCTGACCGGACACACGCCTACAACGGACGCTTGGACGGGTCGCCGCGCACCTCGCGCACCAGCTGCGGCACCAGGTAGCCGGGCAGGCGGGCGCGCAACGCGTCCATCAGCGCCAGTGCCCGGGTGTCGTCCACCTCGAAATGCGCGGCGCCCTGCACCCGGTCGAGCTGGTGCAGGTAGTACGGCAGCACGCCGGCGGCGAACAGGCGCTCGGACAGGTTAGCCAGTGTATCGGCAGCGTCGTTGATTCCTTGCAGCAGCACCGATTGGTTGAGCAGGGTGGCGCCGGCCTCGCGCAGGCGCGCGCAGGCGGCATCGACATGGACATCGAACTCGTTGGCATGGTTCGCGTGCAGTACCACCACTTTTTGCAGGGGCAGCCTAGCGAGCCAATCCGTGAAGGCCTCGTCGATACGCTCGGGCAGCACCACCGGCAGGCGGGTGTGGATGCGCAGCCGAGTAACGTGGGGGATGTCGGCCAGTCCACGCGACAGCTCCGCCAGCTTGGCGGTGGACAGCGCCAGCGGATCGCCGCCGGAAAGGATCAGCTCGCGAATGCTGGTGTCCTGGCGCACGTGCTCCAGCGCCTTCCGCCATTGGCCGGCGGCGGCCATCTCCTCGCCGTAGGGAAAATGCCGGCGGAAACAGTAGCGGCAGTTCACCGCGCAACTGCCGCTGGCGATCAGCAAGGCGCGGCCGTGGTACTTGTGCAGGACGCCTTGCGCCTCCCGTGCGGCCAGGTCGCCCACCGCATCGGCGACAAAGCCGGGTACCTCGTCCAGTTCCGCCAGCTGCGGCAGAACCTGCAGCAGCAGCGGGTCGCGCGCATCGCCGTGGCGCATGCGGGCCACGAAGCCGCGCGGCACGCGCAAGGCGAAGCCGGCGTCCGCCGGCGGGAGCCGCCCCGACAGCGACGAAAGGCCCAGCATGGCGAGCAACTCGCCGGCGTCGGTGACCGCTTCGCGCCATGCCTGCTGCCAGTTGCCGGCGGGCGCGTCGGCGGCGGATGTAATGCGTGCACCGGGGCTTGCGGTTATCATGTGGGGCCTTGTCCGGGCCGTACCGGACCCTCGAACCGTCCATTTTAGCCGCCGTTGCGGCACGAGGGGCGCTCGGGCAACGAACCATTCACCTTTGGAGTTCACCGCATGGCCACCGCCGGTCTCAACGACGTCAAGAAGGGCATGAAGATCCTTCACAACAACGATCCGTGGATCATCACCGAAGCCGAGTTCATCAAGCCCGGCAAGGGCCAGGCGTTCACCCGCATCTTCATCCGCAACCTGAAGACCGGCCGCACCACCGAGCAGACGATGAAGTCCAGCGACAGCTTCGAGGTCGCCGACGTCACCGACACCGACATGCAGTACCTGTACTCCGACGGCGAGTTCTGGCACTTCATGCACCAGGAGTCGTTCGAGCAGCACCAGGCCTCCAAGGCCGGCATCGGCGACACCGCGAAGTGGCTGAAGGGCGAGGAAGAATGCGTGGTCACGCTGTTCAACGGCGAGATCATCGCGGTGCAGGCGCCGAACTTCGTCGAGCTGAAGATCACCGAGACCGACCCCGGCGTGCGCGGCGACACCTCCGGCGGCGGCGGCAAGCCGGCCACGCTGGAAACCGGCGCCGTGGTGCGCGTGCCGTTGTTCGTGGGCCAGGACGAAACGATCAAGGTCGACACCCGCACCGGCGAATACGTCAGCCGCGTCGGCAAGTGACGGGCCGGCGCGAGCCGGCATGACGAACGAGCGAGGGGCGGCGCCGCAAGGCCAGCCGCCCTTTGTGCATCTGAACAACTGGAAGCGTTTGCCATGAGCGAAACCCAGCCCCCATCCGTCGACCTGCTGATCGAAGCCCGCTGGATCGTCCCGGTGCAGCCGCACGGCGTGGTGCTGGAAGACCACGCGGTGGCGGTGCAGGGCGACCGCATCGTGGCCCTGTTGCCCACCGCCGACGCGCGCGCGCGCTACGCGCCGCGCGAGACTGTCAGCCTGCCCGAACACGCGCTGATCCCCGGCCTGGTCAACGCCCACACGCACAACCCGATGACCCTGCTGCGCGGGCTGGCCGACGACCTGCCGCTGATGGTGTGGCTGCAGCAGCACATCTGGCCGGCCGAGGCCAAGGTGATCGGGCCGGAATTCGTGCGCGACGGCGTGGAACTGGCGGTGGCCGAGATGCTGCGCGGCGGCACCACCTGCGCCAACGAGAACTACTTCTTCCCCGACGCCATCGGCGCCACCTACCGCAAGCTGGGCTTCCGCGCGGTGGTCGGCCTGCCGGTGATCGAGTTCCCCACCGCCTGGGCGAAGTCGCAGGACGAATACTTCGAGCGCGCGGGCGAGGTGCACGACAGCTTCCGCGGTGACGCGCTGGTATCCACCGCGTTCGCGCCGCATGCGCCGTACACCGTCTCCGACGAAAGTTTCGAACGCATCCGCGTGCTGGCCGACCAGCTCGACATCCCGGTGCACCTGCACCTGCACGAGACCGCGCACGAGGTCGAGGAAGAGAAGCAGAAGAGCGGCCTGCGCCCGTTCCAGCGCCTGCAGAAGCTGGGCCTGGTCAACGACCGCCTGATCGCCGTGCACATGACCCAGCTCACCGACGGCGAGATCGCCGCCTGCGCCGAGGCCGGCGTGTCGGTGGTGCATTGCCCGGAGTCCAACCTCAAGCTGGCCTCGGGCTTCTGCCCGGCGGAAAAGCTGCGCAGGGCCGGCGTGAACCTCGCCATCGGCACCGACGGTTGCGCCTCCAACAACGACCTCGACATGTTCGGCGAACTGCGCACCGCCGCGCTGCTGGCCAAGGCCGTGGCGCAGGACGCGGCCGCGCTCGATGCCGCCAGCGTGTTGCGCGCGGCCACACTGGGCAGTGCCAAGGCGATGGGGCTGGACGCGAAGATCGGTTCCATCGAGCCGGGCAAGCAGGCCGACCTCGCCGCGGTGCGGCTGTCCGACCTGGAAACCCAGCCGCTGTACCACGTGGCCTCGCAACTGGCCTACGCCGTGGGACGTCATCAGGTCAGCGACGTATGGATCGCCGGTCGCCGCAAGCTCGCCGCGCGCGAGCTGGTGGGCATGGACGTGGACGCCATCCTTGCCCGCACGCGCGCCTGGCGCGAACGCATCGCGACGCATTGATTTTCATTCGCCCGCACGTGCATGAAACCTCGAAGCGGCCATGCAGGGCCGTGTTTTTCGAAAGGGTTACGCCATGAACCGTTATCTCGTGATGCTGATGCGCCGTCCGCAGTGCGATCCGGCAGTCGTTCCGCTGCACCGCGAATTTCTCGAGAGCCTGCGGGCGCAAGGGCGCAACGAATTGTCCGGCCCGTTCGGCGACAAGAGCGGCGGTGCCTATCTCCTGCGCGCCGGGTCGTTCGAGGAAGCGCTGGGCATAGCCCATCGCGATCCGGCGCATACCAGCGGCGGCTGGGACATCACGGTGCATGAATGGCTCGCGGTTTAGTTTTCGGGACGGGCGCGATGACCAGGCCGCGGCCATCCGCGGTTGCGCTTTTCAATAAACTCGCCCGTTCACTCAGGACATGAACATGACCGCCGCCAATGTCAGCCCCGCCGAGATCGCCCGCTTCGACCAGCTTGCCGCGCGCTGGTGGGATCCCGATGGCGAGTCCCGGCCGTTGCACGACCTCAACCCTGTGCGCGCCGGCTACGTCGCCGCGCGGGCGGAGCTGCGCGGTGCCAAGGTCGCCGACGTGGGCTGCGGCGGCGGCTTGCTCAGCGAGGCGCTGGCGCGCGCCGGCGCGCAGGTCACCGGCATCGACCTGGGCGACAAGGTGATCGGCATCGCGCGCCTGCACCTGCACGAATCCGGCCTGCAGGTGGACTACCGCAAGCAGTCCTCGGCCGAACTGGCCGCGGCCGAGCCGGAGGCCTTCGACGCCGTGTGCTGCATGGAACTGATCGAGCACGTGCCCGATCCCGCCGCGCTGGTGCGCGACCTCGCCGCCATGCTCAAGCCCGGTGGACGCGTATTCCTGTCCACGCTCAACCGCACGCCGGCCGCGTTCGGCGCGGCCATCCTCGGCGCCGAATACGTGATGCGCCTGCTGCCGCGCGGCACGCACCACTACGCGCAGTTCCTCAAGCCGTCCGAACTGGCGCGCCTGCTGCGCAGAGAAGGGCTGGAGCTGGAGGACGTCAGCGGCCTCGGCTACAACCCGTTCAACCGCAAGGCATGGCTGAGCCGTGCCGCCGCGGTGAACTACATCCTCTGCGCACGGAAGCCGGCATGAAGCCCTTGCCCGCGAACATCGAAGGCGTGCTGTTCGATCTCGACGGCACCTTGCTTGACAGCGCGCCCGACCTGCACGCCGCGCTGGTGGCCTATTGCGCGGAAGCCGGCGCACCTGCGCCGGATTACGCCACCGTGCGCGAGGTGGTCTCGCGCGGCAGCCGCGCGATCCTGCGCTGCGCCTTCAAGGAGAACGACGAGGCGCTGCTGGCGCGCATGCCGCGCTACCTCGAGCTTTACCAGGGCATGCTGGCCACGCACACGCGCCCCTTCGACGGCATAACGCCGCTGCTGGAAGCGATCGAGGCGCGCGAGCTGCGCTGGGGCATCGTCACCAACAAGCCCGGCTTCCTCACCGAGGAACTGATCCAGCGCATGGACTGGGACCTGCGCGCCAGCGCGGTGGTCTGCGGCGATACCCTGCCGGTGAAGAAGCCCGATCCCGCGCCGTTGCTGCTGGCCTGCGAGCACGCGCGCATCGCGCCTGCGGGCAGCGTGTTCGTGGGCGACGATGCGCGCGACATCACGGCGGGCCACGCCGCCGGGCTCTACACGGTGGCGGTGCGCTGGGGCTACCTCGACGGCGGCGACCCGGACAGCTGGGGCGCCGACGCCGTGCTGGACCATCCGCGTCAGCTGGCCGGGTTGCTGGGCTTGCAGGTGACCGCGTGAGCGAGCCGGCAGATACCCACGGCGCATGGCAGAGCTATGTCGACAAGTGGCTGGCGGTGCAACCGGCGCAGCGCATGGCACTGGTCTTCGTCGATCCGGCGACCTACCCCGGCCACATCGCGCTGGCCGCGCTGGAGCAGGAGCTGCTTGCCGCCGCCTACGGCATCCGCGAGCCGCATGTGGCGCTGGGCAAGCTCAACTGGTGGGCTGAGGAACTGTCCGCCGCCGCCGCCAGCGGCGGCCGCCATCCGCTGACCCAGGTGCTGTTCGACGACGAGCGCGCCCACGTCATCGCCGGCGAGCGCTGGTTGGCGCCGGTGCTGGCCGCGATGGCGCAACTGGAAGAAGGCACGGCGGCGGACTTTTCCGCGCAGCTCGCTGCCGCCAGCGCCTTGCATGGTGCGCTGGCAACGCTGGAAACCGCGTGGTGGTACGGCAACGAGGCGCCGCCGGAACGCGCCGCGCGGGTGGCCGTGCTCGGCCACCTGCTGCATGCGCTGCGCCGGCTGGAGGACGATGCCGAGCGCGACCGCCTGCCGTTGCCGATGGCGCGGCTGGCCCGCCACGGCCTGGCCCGCCACGCCCTGCGCCAGCGCAGCGCGGCGCGCGACGCGGCGATCAAGGAGCAACTGGCCGACCTGCAGGCAAGCTGGCGCGAGGCCGCGCGCCTGCCCGGGCCGCTCGGCGTGTTCCGTGCACTGGAATCGCACGAGGCCGCGCGGCGGCTGCGCCGTGCGCGTGGCGCGGCCGATCCGTTGGGCGTGCTGCAGCGGGGCGGGCAGGGCGGCTTCGGCACCACCTTCGCCGCGTGGCGCGCCGCCCGGCGCTGGCGCTCGCTCGCGCCCGGTTGAACGCAGCGTTTCCCGTCGCTGCCTGTTGCAATGCGTCAGGCTGACCCAAAATAGACGACTCTGCTCCACGAGTACGCCCATGCACAGCCACGAGAACACCACCCGCTTGATGCCCGACGTCGCCACGCAGGTGCAGCCGCATCTGCGCGGCGCGCTGGACTGGGTGGGCATGGACGGCATCGAGGTGCCGGTGCGCTTCGACGCCGGCGACGGCGAGGTGCAGCGCGCCAGCGCGCAGGTCGGCGCCTTCGTCAACCTCGTGCAGCCCGACAAGCGCGGCATCCACATGTCGCGGCTGTACCTGTTGGTCGATCACCACCTGGGCACGCAGACGCTCAGCGCGGCGGTGCTGGAAAACCTGTTGCGCGCCTTCCTCGAATCGCATGGCGAATTGTCCGACCGTGCCCGCCTCAGCATCCGCTTCGATGCGCTGGTGCGCCGCAACGCCTTGCGCAGCGGGCACAGCGGCTGGCGCAGTTATCCGGTATCGGTGGAAGCGAGCCTGGGGCCGTCGGGCTTCCGGCTGGAGCTGGGCACCGAGGTGGTCTATTCCTCCACCTGCCCCGCATCCGCGGCGCTGTCGCGGCAGTTGATCCAGGAGCAGTTCGCCAAGGATTTCGATGCGGCCGCGCCGGTCGACCATGTCGCCGTGCTGGCCTGGCTGGGCAGTGAGCGCGGCATCGTCGCCACGCCGCATGCGCAGCGCAGTGTGGCGCGCCTGCTGGTGCGCCTGAAGGACGGTGTGCCGTTCGACCTCGTCGACACGCTGGATCGTGTGGAGCGGGCGCTGGGCACGCCGGTGCAGACCGCCGTCAAGCGCGAGGACGAACAGGCCTTCGCACTGGCCAACGGCAGCAACCTGATGTTCTGCGAGGATGCCGCACGGCGCATCCAGCAGGCGCTCGAGGTCGACGAGCGGCTCGCCGACTTCCATGTGCGCGTGGAGCACCAGGAAAGCCTGCACCCGCACGACGCGGTGGCCTACGCCAGCAAGGGCGTGGCCGGCGGCTACGGCGCGCCCTGAGCCATCACGGCCCCTCGCCCGCCCGCGGAAGGACGGGCGGCGCACCCGATGCGTCGTGGTGGCGGCACCGCACGAAATGGAACCGCTCCGGCACGGGGTCTTCGCCGCCGCTGCACAGGGGCTGGCAACGCAGCAGCCGCCATGCGGTGAGCGCGCAGCCGCGCCAGGGGCCGAAGCGCACGATCGCGCCGCGTGCATAATCCGAGCAAGTGGGGTAGAAACGGCAGTGTTGTCCGACCAGGGGACTGAGCCAGCGCTTGTAGAGGCGCAGCAGGAACAACAGGAATCGGGTCGACACGCTCACGTTGCTGTAACCACTCGTCGCCAGTTAGTGTTGCGAGTATCCCAGACGCCGGCTTGCCGGTGCAGGGTACATGGGCTATAACACCCGGCCGCCAAGGCCAAAAATGGTGAAGGAAGATGGCGAAAACCACGCGCAGTTCGACCGCAGCCAAGGCTTCGAAGGGGAAGGCAGGCAGCAGCACCTCCGCCAAGGCGAAAGCCGCAGGCGCGAAGGCGCCTGCCAAGAAGGCGGTCGCGAAGAAGGCGCCCAAGCCGGCCGCCAAGAAGGTGGCGGCAAAGAAACCTGCCACCAAGAAGCCTGCGGCGGCGAAGGCCCCGGCCAAAAAGCCGGTGGCGAAGAAAGTCGCCAAGCCTGCGGCAAAAAAAGCGATCAAGCCCGCCGCGAAGAAAGCAGTCGCCAAACCGGTAGCCAAGCCGGCTGCCAAGAAAGTCGCCAAGCCGGCGCCCAAGCCCGCAGTAAAGAAGGCGGCCAAGCCGGCAGGCAAGCCGGCAGTCGCCAAGAAGCCTGCGGCTAAACCCGCGGTCGCCGCCAAGTCCGCCGCTCCCCAGCCGGCGGTTGCCCATGCCAAGGCGGCGGCCGAAAAGAAACCCTCGCAGCCCGCCGCCGCACTGCCCAAGGGCAAGGTGGCGAGCGCAACGGCCATGGTCTTGCCGCGCACCGCAGACGCCACGGCCAGCATCTCCCACAAGACATCGAAAAACGCCCCATCCGCAATGAATAAATCGGCAGCCAAAAACCTCGACAACGGCGTTACCCGTGAAGACGGGCGCTACGCCTTGCCGGCCACCACTCAGATCACCTTGCCCAAGGGTTACCGTCCCTCCTCCAAGGAGGAGTACATGAACCCGATGCATCTGGCCTATTTCCGCAACAAGCTGCGCGATTGGCGCGACCAGCTCGTCGAGGAATCCCGCCAGACCATGGACAACCTGCGCGACGAAGTGCGCGACGTCGGCGACGAGGCCGAGCGCGCCACCCGCGAGACGGAAAATTCGCTGGAGCTGCGCACGCGTGACCGCTACCGCAAGCTGATCTCCAAGATCGACAAGGCGCTGCGCCGCATCGAGGAAGGCAGCTACGGCTACTGCGAGGAGACCGACGAGGAAATCGGCGTCGAGCGTCTCGATGCCCGTCCGATCGCCACCCTGTCGCTGGATGCGCAGGAGCGCCGCGAGCACCTGCAGAAACAGATGGGAGATTGACGGCGGCTCTCTTGCGCTCGTTCGCGAGCGCAAGGGTCAAGCCGGACTCTTCGCAAAAGCCCCGCTTCGCGCGGGGCTTTTTGTTGGCGGAGAGGCCTAGTGCTTTTCCTAAGCCTTGCTGTCCGTGGCTGCGGCGGCATAGCTCTTCAGCTTGGCCAGCATCGCCGCCAGCCCGTTCGAGCGCGTGGGCGAGAGGTGCTTGGCGAGGCCGATGGCTTGGATGAAATCCGGCTCGGTGGCCACGATCTCCGCTGCCGGGCGGTCGGAATACACGCGCAGCACCAGCGCAATCAGGCCGGAGACGATGGCCGAATCGCTGGCCGCCGCGAAATGCATCTTCGCCGCGTCGCCGCCGGGCACCAGCCACACCATCGACTGACAGCCGTGCACGCGCCAGGCGTCGGTGCGGTATTCGTCGGGGAAGGGCGGCAACTGCTTGCCGAGGTCGATCAGATACTGGTAGCGCTCACTCCACTCGCTGAAGTAGGCGAACTCCTCGGCGATCTCGCGCTGCGCTTCGTCGGCGGAGGCGGTCATTTCGCGACGCTCCAGCGCGTGCCCTGCGCGCCGTCCTCGATGGTCACGCCCATGGCGGAGAGTTCGGCGCGGATCGCGTCGGCGCGGGCAAAGTCGCGCGCCGCGCGCGCGGCGCGGCGCTCCTCCAGCAACGCTTCCACCTGCGCAGCATCGACGTCGTTGTCGCCAGCCTGCTTGAACCATGCCTCGGGATCCTGCTGCAGCAGGCCCAGCAGGGCGCCGCCGCCGAGCAGGGCGGACTTGGCTTCGGGCGTGCCCTGCACGCGCGCGGCATCGGCCAGCACGGACAGTTCGGCCAGTGCCTGCGGCGTGTTGAGATCGTCGCACAGCGCGGTTTCGACGGCTTCCGGCACCGGCAGCGGCGCGGCGTCCACCGCAACATGGGCGAGGTCGCGCAGCACGCGGTACCAGCCGTCCAGCGTGCTGACCGACTGCGCGATGGCGGCATCGGACCAGTCCAGCGGCTGGCGGTAGTGGCCGCTCATCAGGCGCAGGCGCAACGCTTCGGCCGGATGGCGCTTCAGCAGCTCATGGAGCTGCAATACGTTGCCCAGCGACTTGGACATCTTCCTGCCGTCGAAGGTGAGCATGCCGTTGTGCAGCCACCAGCGCGCGAAAGTCTTGCCGCCGTGGGCGCAGGTGGATTGCGCGACCTCGTTCTCGTGGTGCGGGAACAGCAGGTCGTTGCCGCCGGCATGGATGTCGATGGTCTCGCCCAGGTGCGCCTCGCACATCGCCGAGCACTCGATATGCCAGCCGGGGCGGCCGCGGCCCCACGGACTGTCCCAGCCCGGCAACTCGGGCGTGGAAGGCTTCCACAGCACGAAGTCGGTGGGATTTTTCTTGTAGGGCGCCACCTCCACGCGGGCGCCGGCGATCATCTCCTCGATGTCGCGGCCGGAGAGCTTGCCGTAGTCCGGATAGCTGGCCACGTCGAACAGCACATGCCCTTCGGCGGCATAGGCGTGGCCGTCGGCAATCAGCTTTTCGATCATCGTCACGATCTGGCCGATGTGCGCGGTGGCGCAAGGCTCCACGTCCGGCGGGATGATGCCGAGCGCGGCCATGTCCTCGCGATAGGCGGCCGTGAATTTGCCGGTGATGGCCTCGATGCCCACGCCCTGCTCCAGCGCGGCAGTGTTGATCTTGTCGTCCACGTCGGTGATGTTGCGGGCGTAGACCACCTGCGGGTAATGCCGGCGCAGCAGCCGGGCCAGCACGTCGAATACCACCGGCCCGCGCGCGTTGCCGATGTGCACGTAGTTGTAGACCGTGGGCCCGCACACGTACATCGTCACGCGCTGCGGGTCGAGCGGTGCGAAGGTTTCGCTGCGGCGTGTCAGGCTGCTGTAGAGCGAGATCGGCATGTCGTGTGTTCCTGCGGTGGCCGCGGCTGCGGGCCAGCCGCTCATCTTAACAAGGAGTAAGCAGGGGGCGGCATGACGTCGCGGCCAAGGAATTCTAAGCCTCGATTCAGTGTCCATTTGCTGCAATCCGCCATGCGCCGAAGTTGCGCCCGTAATGCCGTCTGGAGCCTGCGATGTCCAAGTTTCTCGTTGCCACATTGATGTTGGGTCTGGTTGCCACCAGCGCCCAGGCGCAGGATGCGCGTTACCCCGGGCCGCCGCCGGGCGCCCAGCAGGACGACAACGCCCACTTCGGTTGGGCGGACGTGCTGCGGGTCGATCCGGTGTACGGCGTGGTGCAGGCCAACGTGCCGCGCCAGCAGTGCTACGACCAGCAGGTAGTCCAGCATGACCGCGGCAACAGCACGGCGAGCACCATCCTCGGTGCGGTGGTGGGCGGCGTACTGGGCAGCACCATCGGCAAGGGTGATGGCCGCCGTGCGGCCACCGTGGTCGGTGCGGTCGCGGGCGGCGCGGTGGGCAACAGCGTCTCCGATCACGGCGGCAGCTACGAAACCACCCAGACCAATTGCACCATGGTCAACACGGTGAGCGAGCAGCGCCAGATCGTGGGCTACGACGTGGAATACCGCTACCGCGGCGAGGTCTACGAGTCCCGCATGAACTACGATCCGGGCGAGCGCCTGCGCGTAAGGGTGAGCGTGACTCCCGCCGACTGACTCCCGAAGACGCCGCCGCCAAGGCGGCGTCTCCGCTTGTGCTGCCCGCGACGCATGTTGCACGGCAGCGAAAATCCCGTCATGATGACGGTTCGCCCGACTGGAACCTCCCGTGTCCACAGCCGTCTATACCGCCAATGTCCTGACCAGCGCCCGCATGGCGGCTGGCATGACGTCGCGCGCGCGCCGACCGCTGGACGAACATCCGGCCGGGTAGGCTGTCGCACGCATTTCACATGTATCGACGAAAAACCCGGCCAGCGTGCCGGGTTTTTGCTTTTTGGCTTTGCTTCACCCGGATCCGTCCGCGGCCGGACTTTCAACCAAGAACGATTCCATCGAGGCGATTCGACCCATGACCATCCGCCATTTCCTCACCACCCAGGACTGGAGCCGCGCCGAGATCGACGCGCTGCTTGAACAGGCCGCTGCCTTCAAGTGTTCGCCCGCGGGCACGCAGCTCGCCGGCAAGTCGGTGGCGCTGCTGTTCTTCAATCCCTCGATGCGCACGCGCACCAGCTTCGAGCTGGGCACGTTCCAGCTCGGCGGGCATGCGGTGGTGCTGGCGCCGGGCAAGGACGCGTGGCCGATCGAGTTCGAGGCCGGCAGCGTGATGGACGGCGACACCGAGGAACACATCGCCGAAGTGGCGCGCGTGCTGAGCCGCTACGTCGACCTGATCGCGGTGCGTGCCTTCCCGAAGTTCCAGGACTGGTCGGTGGATCGCCAGGACAAGGTCATCAAGGCCTTCGCGCAGTACGCCACGGTGCCGGTGATCAACATGGAGACGATTACCCACCCCTGCCAGGAGCTGGCGCATGCGCTGGCCCTGCGCGAGCACCTGGGTGACCTCACGAAGAAGAGGTACGTGCTCACCTGGACCTACCACCCCAAGCCGCTCAACACCGCGGTGGCCAATTCGGCGCTGTTGATCGCCACCAAGATGGGCATGGACGTGACCCTGTTGTGCCCCACACCGGACTACGTGCTGGACGAGCGCTACATGGAATTCGGACGTCTGAACGCTGAGCAGAACGGCGGTTCGCTCACGGTCAGCCACGATATCGAGGAGGCGTATGCCGGCGCCGACGTGGTCTATGCCAAGAGCTGGGGCGCGTTGCCTTACTTCGGCCAGTGGGAGCAGGAGAAACCCATCCGCGACGCACACAAGCACTTCATCGTGGACGAGGCCAAGATGGCGCTGACCAATAACGGTCTCTTCAGCCATTGCCTGCCGCTGCGCCGCAACGTCAAGGCCACCGACGGCGTGATGGATGCGCCGTACTGCATCGCCGTCGACGAAGCCGAGAACCGCCTGCACGTGCAGAAGGCGGTGATGGCGTCGCTGATCGGCCAGCGCTGAGCCCGCCATGTACATGCCCAAGTCGTTCGTCGAGACGCGGCCGGAAGTCCTGCAGGGGCTGATCCGCGATTACCCGTTCGCCACCGTGGTGGCGAATGCGGCGGATGGCGTCGCCGCCAACCATTTCCCGTTGGAGCTGGTGGACGGCGCGCTGCACGGCCATGTGGCGCGTGGCAATGAATTGGCCCGGATGGACGGTGCCGCCGTACTGGCGATCTTCCAGGGCCCGCAGGGCTATGTCAGCCCGAACTGGTATCCGACCAAGGCGGAGACGCACCGCGAAGTGCCCACGTGGAACTACGCGGTGGTGCATGTGCGCGGTCGCCTGAAGGTCGTCGAGGACGCCGCCTGGCTGCGTGCGCTGCTGGAACGCCTGACCGACCATCACGAAGCCGCCGAACCCCGGCCGTGGCGCGTCGGCGACGCGCCGGACGACCACGTCGAGACGCTGCTGCGCGGCATCGTCGGCGTCGAGATCGCCGTCGAGCACATCGAAGGCAAGTTCAAGCTCAGCCAGAATCATCCGGAGCGCAACCGCCTCGGCGTGATCGCCGGCCTGCGCCGCCGCGGCGGCGACGGCGACGCGACGCTGGCCGAATGGATGGCCAGACAGGAAGAGGGCAAGTCATGAGCCACACGCATCGCTACCGCGTGGACGTGGTCTGGACCGGCAACCGCGGCAGCGGCACCGACGGCTACCGCAACTACAGCCGCAACCACGTGATCCGCGTGCCCGGCAAGCCGGAACTCGCCGGTTCGTCCGATCCCACCTTCCGCGGCGACGCCACCAAGCACAATCCGGAAGACATGCTGGTGGCCGCGCTGTCCACCTGCCACATGTTGTCGTACCTGCACATGGCCACCGTGGCCGGCGTGGTGGTCGTGGCCTACGACGACGCGGCCGAAGGCACGATGGTGACCGAAGGCGACGGCGGCCGCTTCGCCGAAGTCGTGCTGCGCCCGGTGGTCGCCATCCGCGCCGACAGCGATCCCGTCAAGGCGCTGGCTGCGCACGAGGCTGCGCACCATGCCTGCTTCATCGCCAACTCCGTGAATTTCCCGGTGCGCTGCGAACCGCGCATCGTCGTTTCCTCCGATTGACCTCTTCCCCGACCAGGATTCGCAAGCCATGAGCCAAGACATCGTCCTCGCCTTCTCCGGCGGCCTCGACACCAGCTTCTGCGTGCCCTACCTCAAGGAGCGCGGCTGGGCCGTGCACACCGTGTTCGCCGATACCGGCGGTGTGGACGCCGAGGAGCGCGCCTTCATCGAGCACCGCGCGAAGGAGCTGGGCGTCGCTTCGCATGTGACGATTGATGGCGGCCCCGCGATCTGGAACGGTTTCGTCAAGCCCTTCGTGTGGGCGGGCGAGGGCTACCAGGGCCAGTACCCGCTGCTGGTGTCCGACCGCTACCTGATCGTGGAGGCCGCGCTGCAGCGCGCCGCCGAACTCGGCACGCGCGCCATCGCTCACGGCTGCACCGGCATGGGCAACGACCAGGTGCGCTTCGACCTCGCGGTGAAATCGCTGGGCGACTACGAGATCGTGGCGCCGATCCGCGAGATCCAGAAGGAGCACACGCAGACGCGCGCCTACGAGCAGAAGTTCCTGGAGGAGCGCGGCTTCGGCGTGCGCGCCAAGCAGCAGGCCTACACCATCAACGAGAACCTGCTCGGCGTCACCATGTCCGGCGGCGAGATCGACAAATGGGAAGCCCCGGGCGAGGGCGCGCGCGGCTGGTGCAAGCCGCGCGCCGAATGGCCGTCCAAACCGCTGCAGGTGAAGATCGGTTTCGAGCAGGGCGAGGCGGTGTCGCTGGACGGCGAGAAGCTCGCAGGGCACACGATCCTGGCGAAGCTCAACGCGCTGTTCGCGCCCTACGGCGTGGGCCGCGGCATGTACACCGGCGACACCACCATCGGCCTCAAGGGCCGCATCGTGTTCGAGGCGCCCGGCCTGGTCTCGCTGCTCGCCGCGCACCGCGCGCTGGAAGAAGCCGTGCTCAGCAAGCAGCAGAACCGCTTCAAGCCGGACGTGGCGCGCAAGTGGGTGGAGGTGGTGTACGAAGGCTTCTTCCACGATCCGTTGAAGAGCGACCTGGAAGCCTTCCTCGCCTCCAGCCAGTCCACCGTCAACGGCGAGGTGACGCTGGAGACCAGCGGCGGCACGGTCCACGCCGTGGCCGTCGCGTCCAAACACATCCTCAACGCCAAGGGCGCCACCTACGCGCAGTCTGCCGATTGGGGCGTGGCCGAGGCCGAGGGCTTCATCAAGCTGTTCGGCATGAGCAGCACGCTGTGGGCCGAGGTGAACCGGCCGGCGGGCAAGGCCTGAGCCGCATGGCCGTCCTGCAGGTCAGCACGGACAAGGATAGCCTCGACCTCGGGCTGATCCACCGCTTCCTCGCCACCGAGGCCTACTGGTGCCGCGGCATCCCGCGCGCGACGGTGGAGCGGGCGGTCGCCGGTTCGCTGTGCTTCGGCGGCTACGTCGACGGCCAGCAGGTGGCGTTCGCGCGCGTGGTCACCGACGGCGCCACCTTCGGTTACCTCGCGGACGTGTTCGTGCTGCCGGAGCATCGCGGGCAGGGATACTCCAAGGCGCTGGTGGCGGCGGTGATGGCGCATCCGCAACTGCAGGGCCTGCGCCGTTTCAGCCTCGCCACCAGCGACGCGCACGGACTGTATGCCGGCTTCGGTTTCGCCGCGCCCGCGCAGCCGCAGACCCTGATGGAAAAACTCGACCGCGACGTCTACACGAGAGCGCCAGGCCACCCATGAATCCCTTGCTGCAATCCACCCTGCAACATCTCAAGGCGCTGGTGTCGTTCGACACCCGCAACCCGCCGCGCGCGATCACCACGGGCGGCATCTTCGACTACCTCCGCGCGCAGTTGCCCGGCTTCGCCATCACGGTGACCGACCACGGCGCCGGTGCGGTGGGCCTGCACGCGGTGCGCGGCCGGCCGCGGCTGCTGTTCAACGTGCACCTGGATACGGTGCCCGATTCGCCGGCGTGGACGGCCAGCCCGCACGAACTGCGCGTGACGGACGATCGCGCCATCGGCCTCGGCGCCTGCGACATCAAGGGTGCGGCGGCGGCGCTGCTCGCCGTGGCGAACGCCAGCGACGGCGACATGGCGCTGCTGTTCACCACCGACGAGGAGGCCAACGATCCGCGCTGCATCGCCGGCTTCCTCAAGGGCAAGCCGGCCTACGACGCGGTGATCGTCGCCGAGCCCACCAGGGGCGAGGCGGTGCTGGCGCATCGCGGCATCCAGTCGGTGCTGATGCGCTTTGCCGGCCACGCGGGCCATGCCTCGGGCGAGCAGAAGCCCGGCGACAGCGCGCTGCACCAGGCGGTGCGCTGGGGCGATGCGGCGCTGGATTTCGTGGCCGCGCAATCGCACGAGCGCTTCGGCGGCCTCACCGGCCTGCGTTTCAACGTCGGCCGCATCGAAGGCGGCATCAAGGCCAACATGATCGCGCCCAGCGCCGAGGTGCGCTTCGGCATGCGGCCGCTGCCGACCATGCATCCCGACGACCTGCTCGAACGCTTCCGCGCGCTGGCCGAGGTCGCGCCCGCGCATTTCGAGGAAACCTTCCGTGGCCCCTCGCTGCCGGCGGGCGACACGGCCACCGCCGAGGCGCGCCGGCTGGCGGCGCGCGACCTGGCCGACGAGCTGGATATCCCCGTGGGCAACGCGGTGGATTTCTGGACCGAGGCCTCGCTGTTCTCCGCCGCCGGCTACATCGCCTTCGTCTACGGCCCCGGCGACATCGCGCAGGCGCACACCGCCGACGAATGGGTGTCGCTGGCGCAGTTGCAGCACTACGCCGAAACCATCCACCACCTCATCGACAAGAGCTGATCCATCGTGGAAGCCCATACGCATACGCGCAAGACCATCGTCCGCCTGCTGTCGGCGATGGGCAGCGCCAAGGAAATCCAGCAATACCTCAAGCGCTTTTCCGAAGTCGACGCCAAGCGCTTCGCCGTGGTGAAGGTCGGCGGTGCGGTGCTGCGCGACGAGCTGCAGGACCTCGCCTCCTCGCTGACCTTCTTGCAGCAGGTGGGCCTCACGCCCATCGTGCTGCACGGCGCCGGCCCGCAGCTGGACGAGGAGCTGTCCGCCGCCGGTATCGTCAAGCAGACGGTGAACGGCCTGCGCGTCACCTCGCCGAAGGCGCTGGGCATCGTGCGCAAGGTGTTCATGCAGCAGAACCTCAAGCTGGTCGAGGCGTTGCAGGCGATGGACACGCGCGCCACCGCCGTGCCTTCGGGCGTATTCGCGGCGAGTTACCTCGACCGCGAGGCGCTGGGCATGGTCGGCAAGGTGGAGAGCATCAACCTTGCGCCGATCGAGGCCAGCCTGCGCGCGAACTCGATCCCGGTAATCGCCAGCCTGGGCGAGACCGACGAGGGGCAGATCCTCAACATCAACGCCGACGTCGCCGCCAACGAACTGGTGCGCATGCTGCAGCCGTACAAGATCGTGTTCCTCACCGGTACCGGTGGCCTGCTCGACGGCGAGGGCAAGCTGATCGACTCGATCAACCTCAGCACCGAGTACGAGCACCTGATGGCGCAGCCGTGGATCAACGGCGGCATGCGCCTGAAGATCGAGCAGATCGCGGACCTGTTGAACGGCCTGCCGCTCACCTCGTCGGTGTCGATCACGCGTCCTGCCGAGCTGGCCAAGGAGCTGTTCACCCACAAGGGTTCGGGCACCCTGGTGCGGCGCGGCGAGAAGGTGCTGCGCTTCGAGTCGTGGGAAGGCATCGACCGTGCACGCATGCGCGAGCTGATCGAATCCAGCTTCGGCCGCGAGCTGGTGGCGGACTATTTCGAGCGCACCGCGCCGCACCGCATCTACGTGAGCGAGAACTACCGCGCGGCGATGATCCTCACGCTGGAGGACGGATTGCCGTATCTGGACAAGTTCGCCGTGCTCGACGACGCGCAGGGCGAGGGCCTCGGCCGCGCCGTGTGGCAGGTGATGCGCGAGGAAAATCCGCAACTGTTCTGGCGTTCGCGCCACGGCAACCAGGTCAACATCTTCTACTACGCCGAGTCCGACGGCTGCTTCAAGCAGGAGAAATGGAAGGTGTTCTGGTACGGCCTCGACGGCCATTTCGACACCATTGCCCGCTGCGTGGCGCATTGCGCGCAGCGGCAGCCGACGCTGATCGGGTGAGGGCGGCATGACACAGCAGAAGAAAAGCATCGGCATCGTCGGCGCGCGCGGCCACACCGGCGCGGAGCTGATCCGCCTGATCGCGGCGCACCCGGCGCTGGAACTGGGCTTCGTCTCCTCGCGCGAGCTGGACGGCCAGCGCGTCAGCGAGCACAGCGACGCCTACGCGGGCGAGTTGCACTACGAAAGCCTCGATCCCGCCGCGGTGGCGGCCAAGCGCGCCGACGTCGTGATCCTCGCCCTGCCCAACGGCAAGGCGTCGTCCTACGTGGAGGCCATCGACGCGAATGCGCCGAACACGGTGCTGGTCGATCTTTCCGCCGACTACCGCTTCGAGCAGGCGTGGTACTACGGCCTGCCCGAACTCACCCGCCACAAGTGGCGCGGCGACGGTACCAATCAAAGCCGGCGCATCAGCAACCCCGGCTGCTACGCCACGGCGATGCAGCTTTCCATCGCGCCGCTGAAGGAGCTGCTGGCCGCGCCGCCGGTGTGCTTCGGCGTGTCCGGCTATTCCGGCGCGGGCACCACGCCGTCGGACAAGAACGACCCGGACAAGCTGCGCGACAACCTGATGCCGTATGCGCTCACCGGTCACATGCACGAGAAGGAAGTCAGCTACCAGCTCGGCTTGCCGGTGGAGTTCATGCCGCACGTGGCGCCGCATTTCCGCGGCCTCACCGTCACTACCAACCTGTATCTCGCCCGGCCGGCGAAGCGCGAGGACATACGCGCGCGCTTCCACCATGCCTACGGCACCGAGAAACTGGTGAGCGTGCTGGACGAGGCGCCGTGGGTGAGCCGCATCGCCCACAAGCACCACGTCGAGATCGGCGGCTTCGCGCTGTCGGCGGACGGCAAGCGCGTGGTGCTGGTAGCGACACTGGACAACCTGCTCAAGGGTGCCGCGACACAGGCGATGCAGAACATCAACCGCGCCATCGGCGTGGACGAATACACCGCAATCCCGCTCGGCTGAGCCAAGGAGCCACCGTGACCCAACCCCTCTGGCAAAAAAGCGGCGTCCAGATCGACGCGAAGATCATGCGCTTCCTCGCCGGCGACGACGTGATCCTCGACCGCGAGTTCTTCCTGCACGACATCGCCGCCAGCAAGGCGCACGTGGAAGGCCTGGCCAACATCGGCGTGGTGAGCGCGGACGAGGCGGCTGCGCTGAAGCGCGAGCTGGATGCGCTGGCGGAAGACTTTCGCAACGGCAGCTTCGTGCTCGACGAGCGCTACGAGGACGGCCATTCCGCCATCGAGGCGCGCCTCACCGAGCGCCTGGGCGACGCCGGCCGTCGCGTGCACACCGGGCGCAGCCGCAACGACCAGATCCTGGTCGCCACGCGGCTGTGGCTGAAGGAAAAGCTTGAGGCGCTGGAGGCGCATTGCCGCGCCATCGCCGAGGTCTGTCTGCAGCGCGCCGCGCAGCCGGCCATTCCGCTGCCGGGCTATACCCACCTGCAGCGCGCGGTGATCTCGTCCACTGCGATGTGGTTCGCCGGTTTCGCCGAGGGCTTCATCGACAACGCCTTCCGCGCCCGCGGCACGCGCGAGCTGGTCGACGCCAACCCGCTGGGCACCGCCGCCGGCTACGGCGTGAACCTGCCGCTGGACCGCGAGCACACCACGGCGGCGCTCGGTTTCATGCGCATGCAGGTGTCGCCCATCTACGCGCAGCTCTCGCGCGGCAAGTACGAGATGGCGGTGCTGGAGGCGATCGGCGCGGCGATGCTGGATCTGCGCCGCATGGCCTGGGACCTGTCGCTGTTCACCACTGCCGAATTCGATTTCGTGAAGCTGCCGGCCGAGTACACCACTGGCAGCTCGATCATGCCGAACAAGCGCAACCCCGACGTGGTGGAGCTGCTGCGCGCCAGCTACGCCAGCGTGGCGGCCGCGCGCACCGAGATCGAGCAGCTGCTGTCGCTGCCCTCGGGCTACCAGCGCGACCTGCAGTTCTCCAAGGGATCGATCTTCCACGGCGTGCGCCACGGCCTGATGGCGCTGGAGCTGGTACCCGACCTGCTGGCGCGGATGGAATGGAACGGGGCCGCGATGCGTGCGGCGATCGAGCCGGCGATGTACGCCACCGACGTGGCCATCGAGCAGGCTGCCGCGGGCGTGCCGTTCCGCGACGCCTACCGCGCCGCCGCCGAGGCGGCGGCCTCGGCGGGACAAGGCCGGACGCCCGAAGGCAGCCTCGCGCAACGCGTTTCGCCGGGCGCGGGAAACGATCTTCGCCTGCACGAATTGCGTGCTAGGCTTGGACGTCTAGACGGCTGAACGAGGCAATCATGGCGGCTGTTGTGGAAAGTGCGGGGCACTTGCGCGAACAGCCGTTGCCGAGCTGGCGCCGCGCCGTGCTCAAGGTCGGCAGCAACCTGCTGGCAGCGGACGGCGGCGGCCTGACCGATCGCTACGCGGCCAACCTGGCCGGGTTCGTGGCGGCCAGCCACGCCGCAGGCCGGCAAGTGGTGCTGGTTTCCTCCGGCGCGGTGGCCGCGGGACGCGCCCTGCTGCGCGCGCATGCGCCGGTCGCGGGCGACCTCGCCGCGCGGCAGGCGCTGGCGGCGCTGGGCCAGACGCCGATGATCGCGCTGTGGCAGTCCCTTGCTGCGCGGCCGGTGGCGCAGGTGCTGCTCACCCACGACGACCTGCGCAACCGCCGCCGTTACCTCAACGCGCGCGCCACGCTGAGCGGCTTGCTGGCGCTGGACGTGCTGCCGGTGGTGAACGAGAACGACACCGTGGCCGTGGACGAATTGAAGCTGGGCGACAACGACAACCTCGCCGCCATCGTCGCCGCCCTGGTCGATGCCGATCTGCTGCTGATCGCCTCCGACATCGATGCGCTGTACGACGCCGACCCGCGACGCGATCCGCGGGCGACGCCGGTCCAGCATGTCGAGACGCTCACGCCCGAGGTGCTGGCGATGGCCGGCGGCAGCGGCAGCGCGGTCGGCACCGGCGGCATGCGCACCAAGCTGGAAGCGGCCGGCAAGGCCGCGGCGGCGGGCATTCCCACGGCATTGTTCAACGGCCGCGACGCGGCGACGGTGACGGCGCTCGGCCGCGACCGCCTGCGCGGCACCCTGGTCGATGCAGCCGCCACGCGCCTGCAGGCGCGCAAGTACTGGCTGCGCCACGCGCCGGCCGCCGCGGGCTGCATCCGCGTGGATGACGGCGCGGCGCGTGCGCTGGCGGGCGGGCGCGCATCGCTGCTGCCGGGCGGCGTGGCCGGTGCGCAGGGCGAGTTCCAGCGCGGCGACCTGGTGGAGATCGTCGACGCTGGCGGCAAGGCCGTGGCGCGTGGTCTCAGCCAGTACGCCGCGGGCGAGGTGCGCCGGCTTGCCGGCCGGCACAGTCGCGACATCGAGGCGCTGCTCGGCTACAGCTACGGCAGCGAAGTCGTGCACCGCGACGATCTCGTCGCCGTCGAAACCACGGGAGGCATGACCGCATGAGCGAGATCCGTTCCCTGGCGCTGGCCTGCCGAGAGACGGTGCCGGCGATCGCCGCGCTGGACGGCGCCGCCAAGGCTGCATTGCTGCGCGACATGGCTGCGGCTCTGGAGGTGCGCTGCGCCGACGTGCTCGCCGCGAACGCGCAGGACCTGGCGCAGGCCGCCGCCAAGGGCGTGCAGGGTGCGATGCTGGACCGCCTGCGGCTGGACGAGGCGCGCGTGGCCGGCATCGCCAACGCCTTGCGCGAAGTGGCCGGATTGCCCGACCCGGTGGGCCGGGTGACGCGCCGCGAGACGCGTCCCAACGGCCTGGTGGTCGAACGCGTGCGCATCCCGCTGGGCGTAGTGGCGATGATCTACGAGGCGCGCCCCAACGTCACCGCCGACGCCGCGGCGCTATGCCTCAAGGCCGGCAACGCGGTGATCCTGCGCGGCGGTTCCGAGGCGATCCATTCCAACACCGCCATTGCCGCAGCGCTGCACGACGCCCTGCACGCGCACGGGTTGCCGGCGGCCGTCGTCACGCTGATGGAAGACCTGCGCCGCGAAGCCATGGTCGAGCTGCTGCAGCTGACGGACATCGTCGACCTCGCCATCCCGCGCGGCGGCGAGGGGCTGATCCGCTTCGTCGCCGAGCATGCGCGCGTGCCGGTCATCAAGCACTACAAGGGCGTCTGCCATCTCTACGTGGACCGCAGCGCCGACCTCGACCTCGCGCTGGACCTGCTGGTGGACGGCAAGACCTCGCGCCCCGGCGTGTGCAACGCGCTGGAAACGCTGCTGGTGCACCGCGACGCGGCGGCCGGCTTCCTGCCGCGCGCCGCGCGGGCGCTGCGCGAGCGCGGCGTGGAGCTGCGCGGCGATGCGGACACCCGTGCGCTGGTGCCCGATGCGAAGCCCGTCACCGACGCGGACTACGCCGCCGAGTTCCTCGACCTGATCCTCGCCGTGCGCGTGGTGGACGATCTCGACGGCGCCATCGCCCACATCCGCCGCTACGGCTCCGACCACACCGAGGTCATCGCCGCCCGCGACGAGGCGGCGGCGCAGCGATTCGTGCAGGCGATCCGCTCCGCGGTGGTGATGGTCAACGCTTCCTCGCGCTTCAGCGACGGCGGCGAAATTGGCCTCGGTGCGGAGATCGGCATCTCCACCACACGCCTGCACGCCTACGGGCCGATGGGCGCCGAATCGCTCACCATCGAGCGATTCGTGGTGCGCGGCGAAGGTCAGGTGCGGCACGCGCAGAGCAGGGCTGGCGCATAGCGCTGCAAGCAACAGGACGCCTGCATGCATGCGGCATCGGGTGCTCCCTGCGTGCTCGCAGTAGCCGGGGTTTCAGACGGAGACACGGCGCGGTCGACCACATGGTGGCCGACCAGGAAACAGCGGCACACGGCTTTCCCGGCGGATTCGGTCGAGGTCGACGCGCTGGCGGTTCACGAGGCCGAAGCCGGGCAGGTCGCCGAAGCGTGGCTTACGTCGGTCGCGCCGCGCTTCGCTTGAGGCGTTCGCCGCGAATCGGGGACTTCAACCTGCCCACGCGCGCACCGCTTCCGCGAACGTCAGGCAGTCCGCGTGGCGGTTGTACAGCGGCGCCGGCGAGATGCGGATGACGTCGGGCTCGCGCCAGTCGCCGATCACGCCGTGTTCCATCAGGTGTTCGAACAGCGCGCGGCCGCGTTCGCGGCCGCCGCGCACGCGGATGGAAAGCTGCGCGCCGCGTTGCGCGGGGTCGGCCGGGGTGACGATCTCCAGCGCGTCGGCGAGCTGCGAGTTCACCAGCCACTCCAGGTAGCCGGTGAGCCTGAGCGATTTCTCGCGCAGCCGCGCCATGCCGGCGCGGTGGAAGATTTCCAGCGAGATGCGCAGCGGCGCCAGCGCGAGGATCGGCGGGTTGCTGAGTTGCCAGCCGTCCGCGCCGGGAGTGGGCACGAACTCGGGCCCCATGCGGAAGCGGGTGGTCTTGTCGTGGCCCCACCAGCCGGCGAAGCGCGGCAGCGCGGCGCGCGCATGGCGATCGTGCACGAAGGCGCCGCCCACCGCACCGGGGCCGCTGTTGAGGTACTTGTAGCTGCACCAGACCGCGAAGTCGGCGCCGCTGTCGTGCAGCCGGATCGGCAGGTTGCCCACGGCGTGGGCGAGGTCGAAGCCCACGGTGCAGCCGTGACGGTGGCCGAGCGCCGTGATGGCGGCGAGGTCGAAGGCCTGTCCGGTGCGGTATTGCACGCCGGGCAGCATCACCAGCGCGATGCGCGAGCCGTGCTCGGCCAGCGCGCGCTCGATGGCAGCCATCGACAGCGTGCTGTTCGGTTGGTCGGGCTCCAGCTCGATCAATGCGGTGGCCGGGTCGAAGCCGTGGAAGCGCACCTGCGATTCCAGCGCGTAGCGGTCGGTGGGAAAGGCGCCGGCTTCCATCAGGATCGCCGGGCGCTCGGCGGTGGGGCGGTAGAAGCTCGCCATCATCAGGTGCAGGTTCACGCCCAGCGTGTTCATCGCCACCACTTCGGACGGCTGCGCGCCGACCACTTCGGCGAGGTGGTCGCGCACGAACTCGTGGTAGTCCATCCACGGCAGGCGGCCCTTGAAGTGGCCTTCCACGCCGAGTTGCGCCCAATCGTCCAGTTCGGCGGCCAGCGCGCTGCGCACGGCGCGCGGCTGCAGGCCCAGCGAATTGCCGCAGAAGTACGCGCTGTCGCGGCCTGCATGCGGAGGGATCAGGAACTCGTCGCGGAACGCGCGCAGCGGATCGGCGGCATCGGCGGCTTGCGCCCAGGCGATGGTGGCTTGGTAGTCGGAGGACATCGGCAATCCTGTGGGGTTGGGGACGCGGCGCGCAGGCGTGCGCATCCCCGATCTTCCCTGCCGGCAGGGAAGGATGTGGGCGCGATTTATTTCAGTTGCGCGGCGAGCGATTCGCAGCCGCGGTCGAAGGCGGCGGTCCACGCGGCGCCGGCCTGGCTCTGCTGGGGGCGCACGCAACGCAGCTGGATCGCGTAGCTCCCCTTGAACCAGTAGCGCTCGCGGTAGCTGGAGGCGACTCCGGCTTCCTGGGCGGTGTAGCTGAGGTTGTTCGGGTCGGAGCCGGCGCCGGGCCGGTATCCCGTCAGCGCGGTCGCATTGGCCGCGGCCTCGTTCTGGTAGGCGCGGAAGTCGTCGAGGTTGGACACCTTCTTCACCGTTACCGTGACGCGCGCCAGCACGGTCTGGCCGGTGGGCGAGGGGTCGGGTACCTCGAACGCGCGCACTTCCGGGTCGCCGTTGGTCTCCAGGATGTCCATCCAGCCGTCCGGCGTGTTGAAGCTCACGCTGCCGCTGGCCATGCTGACCTGGGCGGCCGGGGCGGGGGCGGCAACGAACAGGCCGACGGCAAGCGCGATGGCGGCAACGGTGGTGCGCGGAAAGTCCATGCGAAATCCTCAGGCAGCGGTGTCGGGGGCGAAGCGGCGCAGGGGCAGGCCCAGCCATTCCAGCGCGGTGCCGTGGAACAGCCGGGCACGGTCGGCATCGCCCAGGCCCAGGGCCTCGATGCTTTCGCCGGGCACCTGTTCGCCCAACGGGAAAGGATAGTCGGTACCGAGCATCACCTGCTCGACGCCCGTCACATCCAGCAACCAGCGCAGCGCCCGGTCGTCGTGCACGCAGGAGTCGAAGTAGAAGCGCTTCAGGTATTCGCGCGGATTGCGCGGGTTGTCGGTGGCCACCAGGTCGGGGCGCATCTTGAAGCCGTGTTCGATGCGGCCGATCGTCCACGGGAAGCTGCCGCCGCCGTGGGCCAGCATCACGCGCAGTTTCGGCAACCGCTCCAGCACGCCGCCGAAGGCGAGGCAGCACGCGGCGCGCGCCTGCTCGGCCGGCATGCCCACCAGCCACGGCAGCCAGTATTTCGGCATGCTGGCCATGCCCATCATGTCCCAGGGATGCACCAGCACGGCGGCGCCGAGGTCGGCGGCGGCCTCGAAGAACGGGAACAGCTCCGGGGCGTCGAGGTTCCAGTCGTTGCAGTGCGAGCCGACCTGCACGCCCTGCAGGCCCAGTTCGTCGATGCAGCGCTCCAGCTCGCGCACGGCGAGCTCGGGCGCCTGCAGCGGCACCGTGCCGATGCCGGCGTAGTGGCGCGGGTAGTCGCGGCACATGCCGGCCATGTGGTCGTTGAGGTGCCGGTGCAGCTCCAGCGCCTGGTGGCCCGGCGCCCAGTACGAGAACAGTACCGGCACGGTGGAGATCACCTGCACGTCCACCCCGAAGCGGGCGTAGTCGTCGATGCGCATCTGCGCGTCGAAGGCCGAATCCCAGACTTCGCGGAAGAACTTGCCGTCCTTGTAGATGCGATGCCGGCCGTCGGTGTGGGTCATCACCGGGAAACGGTCGTCCCCGAACCGGGCGGCCAGGTTCGGCCAGTCGCGGGGCAGGATGTGCGCGTGGGTGTCGATCTTGAGCATCCCGGCAGTTTAGAACCTGGGGCGATGGGCGTCGCGCCGCGGCCGCACATGGCGCCGCGGCACAGGCAAACCGCCCCGAGGCTGGCCTATACTCCCCAGTCTGTGAAATGCGTCACGGAACGATGCGGCAGGGGGAGCAATGGACGAGGGGCGTCGAATCCGTTACCTCCGCGCGAAACCGATCGCGCTAGCGGCGCTGGATCTGGTTGAGGCGGAGCGTGAGCCTTACGTTGCCGTGCATTGCGGCGACGACGACACGCTGCGCAACGAAGTCCGCTGGATGCTGGAGGCGGCGGAAGCGACCCTGGGCACCACCTTGCCGCGGTTGGCCGTGGCGCCGGAAGTGGTGGGCACCACGATCGACACGGCCGGCAGCAGCGGCTATCGCATCCTGCGGCAGCTGGGCGAGGGCGGCGGCGGCGTGGTGTACCTGGCCGAGCGCTCGCTGGACGAAGGCACGCCGGACGAGCTGCGCCAGCAAGTCGCGATCAAGTTCCTGCACACCAAGGCCTCTCCAGGCTGCGAGCCGCTGCGGCGTTTTGCCGAGGAGCGCCGCATCCTCGCCACGCTCAGCCATCCCAATATCGCGCACCTGATCGACGGCGGTACCACCTGCGATGGCCGTTCGTTCCTCGCGCTGGAGTACGTGCATGGCGAGCGCATCGACCGCTGGTGCGAGCAGCAGCAACTGCCGTTGCGCGAGCGCGTGCAGCTCTTCCTCAAGGTCTGCGCGGCGGTGCATTACGCGCACCAGCGCCTGGTGATCCACCGCGACCTCAAGCCGGGCAACATCCTGGTCACCGACGAAGGCGAGCCCAAGCTGCTGGACTTCGGCATCGCCCGCCTGCTCGATCACGTGGGCGGCGTGGCCGCCACGCAGACGCGCACCGACCTGCGCGCGCTCACCCTGGCCTACGCCAGCCCCGAGCAACTGCGCGGCCGGCCGCTGGGCACCGGCGCCGACGTGTGGTCGCTGGGTGTGGTGCTGTACCAGCTGGTGTGCGGCGTGCGCCCGTTCGGCGACGACGACGAGGTCTCGCCAGTAAGCCTGTCGCAGGCCATCGACACCGGCAAGCTGCTGCCGCCGAGCCGTCGCCTGCGCCTGAGTCAATCCGGCGCCGTGCCGTTGCGGCGCGAGGTCCCGGCGGACATCGACGCCATCGTGATGAAGGCGCTGCGGCGCGATCCATGCCAGCGCTACGCCGGCGTGGATGCGTTGGCCGACGACCTGCGGCGTTTCCTTGCCGCACGGCCGGTGCGTGCGCGGCAGGGTGCGGCCTGGTATCGCATGCGCCTGTATCTGCGCAGGCACGCGCTGGCCGTTGGCGCGGCGGCATTGGTGCTGGTGTTGCTGGCGACCTTCACGGTGCAGCGCATGCAGCAGATGCAGCGGCTGGAGTTGGAGCGCGACAAGACCGCGGCCATCGCCGGCTTCTTGCAGAACCTGTTCGAGAACGCCGATCCCACCCACGCGCATGGCAGCAACGTCACCGTGCGCGCCGTGCTGGACCGCGGCGCGGCCACGCTGATGGCGCGCAAGGACATCGCCGCGCCGGTGCGGGTCAGCCTGCTGTTGTCGATGGGCCGGGCCTACAACCAGCTGGGCCTGGGCGGGCAGGCGATTCCGTTGCTGGAAGAGGCGCGCGTGCTGCAAGCTTCCTACGACGCCAGCGTGCTGGAGCGCGGGCAGGTGCTGGCTGCGCTGGGGCGTGGCTACTCCACGGTGATCAACCTGGCGGCGGCGATCCCGCTGGACCGCGAGGCCATCGCCCTGCTGTCGCGGGCGCGCGGCAACCATGCCGATGCGATCCTGCGCGTGCGCATCAACCTGCTGTACGACGAACTCGGCGGCTCGGACATGAGCGCCGGGGCCATCGCGCGGGAGGTGCGCGGGATACTCGCACGGCTCGCCGCCAACCCGCCGGCGGATCGCGAGCTGCACCTGCAGGCGCGCGCCGTGCTGGCCATGGCGCTGGGTTCGATGGACGATTCCGCCGGTGCGGTCGCCAGCGCGCAGCAGGCGATGGACGAGGCCCAGCGGCTCTACACGAAGGACGACCCGGCGCTGGTCTACTACCGCTTCGTGCTGGCGCTGGTGTCGATGCGGCACGATCCTGCCGTCGCGCTGCCGCTGTACCGGCGCTCGATCGCCGACTACGACAAGCAAGTAGGCTCGGTCGGCCCCGGCATGTCCGGCATGCTCACCTACTTCGGCATGGCGCTGGCCCAGGGCGGCGACCTGCCCGATGCGCGCGATGCGCTGGAGCGTTCGGCCAGGCTCACGCAGGCCTTTGCGTCGGTGTCGCCCGATTTCCGTTTGTACACGCTGACCGAACTGGCCAAGGTGTACGTGCAGATGGGGCGGCCCGCCGATGCCGCGCACCTGCTGCAGCCGGAATTGCCGCTGCTGGATCGGCGTGCGCGCACCGGCCTGGCCTGGGCCGCAGAAAACCGCAGCAGCGCCCTGGTGGTGCTGGGCCAAGCGGCCCTGGCGCGGAGCGATGCCGCCGGTGCGGCGCAATCTTTCGGCGCGGCATTGACCCAGATGGGCAAGGCGGGGCCGCACGCGATGCCCGATGCCTGGGGGCGTGCCCTGGCCGGGCTGGGCGACGCGGCGCTGCTCGAGCACCATCCGGCGCAGGCGGCGCAGTGGCTGGCGCAGTTGGTGGACTTCAATCGCGTGCGCAAGGCCGCACCAACCGACCCCGGCGTGGTCGAGGCCACGTTGTTGGATGCCCGGTTGCGCCAGGCGCAGCTGGGTTCGGTCGCAGTGGCCGATCTTGCCGGGCCGGTACACGGCACGCCGCAGCCGGACGGCTGCCCTGACCGCGCGGCGGCGGTCGCGGCAGTCGATTCGCCGCCGGCGCCGTGTCAGGATGCGCCGGCGGACGGGGCCGGCCCGGTAGCCGGCGAATCGGGAGCAAAACATTGAACGACACGGTGGAGGTGACCCGCCTGCTGCACGATGCGCAGGCCGGCGATCCCGACGCGCTGAACGAAGCCCTGCGCCAGATGTACGACGCGCTGCGCGGCATCGCGCGCGCGCAGCTCGGCAACGAGCAGATGGAGCGCACGCTCAGCGCCACCGCCCTGGTCAACGAGGCCTACCTCAAGGTGTTCGGCGGCAGCAAACCGCCGGACTGGGCGAACCGCCGGCATCTGCTGGGCGTGGCGGCGCGCGCGATGCGCGAGGTGCTGGTGGATTCGGCGCGCCGCCGCAATGCCGCCAAGCGGCCGCGTGAGGCGGACCGTCTGCAACTCACCGAAATCTCCATGGAACTGTCCGACGGGGTGGACTACAGCGCCCTGGTCGAATGCCTCGACACCCTGTCCACGCTGGATCGTCGCCAGGCGGATATCGTGGGCATGCGCTTCTTCATGGGCATGAGCGTGGAGCAGATCGCCCTGGCCATGGACATCTCCACCAGCACCGTACAGCGCGAATGGCGGCTTGCGCGCGCCTGGTTGCAGCGCGAACTGATCGGCTGAGGCGCGGGTAACCCAGGTCGTCGCGCATCCGGCGCTCAGGCCTGGGTGTCGACGAACACCCCCGCGCAAATGGGGAATGCCGCTTTCGCCGAAGTGGCGGGCCAGCGATTGCACGAAGGCCGGCAGGTTGGGGATGGCCGGCTGGCCGGTGTCGGCGGCCGATCCCGATGCCGCGCCCAGCGTAGTCCAGAGACCCTGCAGGACGCCGGCCAGGCCCTGCGTCTGGCCGGCGCCCGGCGGCGCGTTTCCCGCCCCGGAATCCAGCGCCCGCGCCAGGTTGGAGAAGGTCGAGGCCAGTTCCGTGTACTGCCGCACTTGCCGCGATCCGGGCAGGATGGCGCGCGGCGCCGCGCCTGCCGCCATCGTCGTGCCGCTGGCCGTATTGCGGGCGGTCGGGCCGGTCGCAGGGCCAGGCGAAGTTGCCAGCCCCAGCTGTGCCATGGCCGAGGCGATGGCAGCAGCCAATTGGCCCGCGTTTTCGGCCGGCAGGCTCGGCTTCGTCGCGGCGGCCTTGGCCGTCGCGTCGCCCGCCAGGCTTTTTTGCTGCGCATACGTGGCCGCGGCAATCCCGTTCGGGGACTGCAATCGTGCACCGTGGATGCTCGAGATACTCATGGCAGGTGGCGCGTTCGCGGTAGGCCGGCGGCGAGCATGCGCCTCTCGGGGCCGAAGCGCACCCGGCTCCCCGCTTTATTTCGCTCGCCGCAGCACGTGGGCGAGGGTGTTGATGTTGTTGGTCAGCCGGTCGCTGAGCTGGGCGAGGCCCTCGCCACCGGGTTCGGCGGACGATGCCAGCCGGGCGGCCAACGCCTGCTGCAGGGTGCGCAGGTCGGGAAGGTCGCCGGCGGCCCGTTGTTCGCGCAGCGCCGCCGCGATGGATTGCACGCTATCCGCGCAGGTGGCGACGAAGGTGTTCATGGCGGCGGGCGGCGACGTTCCGGCGTTGCCGATCGCCTCCAGCGCCATCGCGGTGCGGGCAAGCCGGTTGCCGTTGGCGAACAGCGTGCGCGCCAGTTCGAGCAGGGCGGGCGGCGTGGCGGGCTCCGTGCGCATGCGTTCGAGCGAGGCGGCGGCATTGCTGCGTGCGGTACGCGCCAGGCTGCGCGCCTCGCGCTGCGCCTCCCGCTGTTTCGGTTCGGCCAGCGCGCGCAGGTAGCCGGCGTAGGCGTCCAGCATGTCGGCGAACGCGCTGCGCGCGTGGACGCGCTCCCAGGTAGGCCAGGCCAGGTAGGCGGCCATTGCCATGCCGCAGCCCAGCACGGTGTTGACCACGCGGTCGGCCACGGCCACGCCGGAGTTGACGCCTTCGAACGACAGCAGGATCACCACGGTGCCGGTGAGCGCGGCCACGGCGATGCCGTAGTGCGCATTGGCCAGCCAGCGGAACAGCATGCAGAGCAGCGCCATCAGCGCAAGATGCGCCCATGGCGAGGCCGGGGTGAGGTGCAGCAGGGCGGTGGTCAGTACCAGGCCCAGCAAGGTGCCCACCACACGCAGCAGGCCGAAGTTGAAGGTGGCGGCAAAATCCGCCCGCAGCACGATGGCGGTGGTCATCGGCAACCAGTAGCCGTGCGGAAGCTTGAGCAGGCGCGACGCCAACAGGGCCGCACTGAGGCACGCCGCCGTGCGCACGGCATGGCGGAAGGCCACCGAGCGCGGCGTGAGGTTGGCGCGCAGCACGGCCCAGGTCGGGCTGCTCTGCAGTGTGCGCGGCAACTGCGTTTCCGCCGCCGCCGCACGCAGTTCGCCGCGGCTACCGACCCAGTTCGCGTTTCGCGTGGCGGCGGCCAACTGGCCGTCCAGCGCGAGCAGGTGCGCAGTCAATCCGTTGGAAGCAGGGATCGCGCGCGCGCCGTCGCGCAGGGCCTGCAACGCCTGCTGCGCCTGCAGCGGCGATTCGTTGGTTTCCAGCGCCTGCGCGATGGCGTCCAGTACGCGCGCAGAGTCCTCGCGGTAGCGTGCGTGCGCGGTGGAGTCGGCGTGCAGTGCGGAGATCGCGGTCAGCTCCAGCCGGATGCGTTCGGCCAGTTCCAGCAGCACGGTGAATGCCTCCATCGCGCGGCCATGCGCGCGGTAGCGGCCAAGCAGGGCATGCTGCAGCGTGGTCATCGCGTCGGTGAGGGCGGGGTTGTGGCCATCGTCCACGACAGGCTGGCGCGCCAGCTCGGCGAGGCCGGCATAGACGCCGGCCAGCGCATGGCGTTCCGGCCGGTAGCGTTGCAGCGGCCACGCGGCCACCGCGAACAAGGTCAGCAGCAGGCCGCCGCTGGCGATCAGCAGGGAGGCCAGCAGCGCGTTCCTCGGTTCGATCGGCGTGGCGGCGGCGATCACCAGCAGGATCATGCTGGTCATGCCGACGCGTGCGGCGTCCGCGCCGAACACCACCAGCATGCCGCCGCAGAAGCCGAAGGCCGCGGTGGCCAGCAGCATCGGCAGCAGCTGGCCGCCGATGGTGAAGCCGATCAGGGCCGCCAGCCCGGCCGCCAGGGTCGCCAGCAGCAGCCAGCGCATGCGCTGGCGATAAGGCCCCGGCTGGTCGGAGAACATCGTGTCCAGCGCGCCGGCGCCGACGCCGAGACCCACGTCCGGGTAGCCCGTGGCCAGCCCGACGCCCAACGGCAGCACCACCGCCAGGGTATTGCGCAGCACCACCCACAGCGGCACGTCCGGACGCTTGACGTGCGTCAGTGTCTCGACGATCTGGGCGCGCAGGGAATAGCCGCTGGCAGACATGGACGGAGCCGTGCGGGAAGGGAGCGGCGAGTATGGCAAAGAATGCCCGCCGCACCCCGTCGCGATTCGTGCGCTGCGGTCAGGCCCGGCCGGCGAACTCGCCGGTCAGCGTGTTCACCCACACCTTCTCGTCGTTGGTGATGTACTCGGGCACCTGGATCTCCACGCCGGTGTTGAGCTTGGCCGGCTTGGTGCGCTTGGTGGCGCTGGCGCCCTTCAGTTCCGGCGCGGTGTCCACCACGGTGAGCGCCACGCTGGTGGGCACCTGCAGGCCCACCGGCGCGTCGTCGATCAGCTGCACGTAATAGCCTTCCACTTCTTCGACGATGTAGCCGGCGTTGTCGCCGACCAGGGCGGGGTCGAGCAGGTATTGGGTGTAGTCCTCCGCGTCCATGAACACGAAGGCCTCGCCGTCCTTGTAGGAGAAGTTGGCGGCACGGCGCACCAGCTCCATCTCTTTCAGGTCGTCGTCGGCGCGCAGGCTGAGGTCGAACTTGCGCCCGCCGGGAATCGAATACAGGGTGAAGCGGAAGGTGACGTTGCCGCCGCGCGCGGTGGGCGAGCTGCGCTCGATGTCCCGCACCTGGTACACGGTGCCGTCGTGTTCGACCACGTTGCCTTTCTTGACGTCGGATGCTTTCACGGTGAGGAATCCTGCAGAGATGAGGTGAGTTGGCGATAGCGACGCTCGTTGACGATCCAGTGCACGGTCGCAAGCACAGCCATCACGGCGAACATCCCCGCGGCGGAGGCCAGGGCTTCGTGCAGATCGTGGTGGAACAGATGACTTGCCAGGGCTTCTCCCAGCAGTCCGCCAAGCGCCAGCGGTATGGCCTTCCGGATCACGGCGTAGCGGAACCAGCCTTGCCTGCGGGTGGCTTCCCATTGCCTGCTGCGAACCAGCCAGCGCGTGCGTTCCATCGTGGGTGTCTTCAAGCGATTGGGATTACTTGGGTTGCAGGCGCACCGCGCCATCGAGGCGGATCGTCTCGCCATTGACGTAGCGGTTGCCGAGGATGAAGGCCACGGTCTGCGCGAATTCCTCCGGCTTGCCGAGGCGCGACGGGAAGGGGATCGAGGCGGACAGCGACTCCTGCACCTGCGGCGGCATGCCGTCCACCATCGGCGTCCAGAAGATGCCCGGCGCGATGGTGTTGACGCGGATGCCGAAGCGCGCCAGCTCGCGCGCCATCGGCAAGGTCATGCCGACCACGCCGCCCTTCGACGCGGAGTACGCGGCCTGGCCGATCTGGCCCTCGTAGGCGGCCACGCTGGCGGTGTTGACGATCACGCCGCGCTCGCCGTCCTCGCCCGCCTCGTTGTGCTGCATCAGCGCGGCGGCGGCCTTGGCCACGTTGAAGCTGCCGACCAGGTTCACCATCACGGTGCTGGCGAAGGTGGACAGCGCCATCGGGCCTTCCTTGCCCAGCACGCGGCCGGCGCCGAGGATGCCGGCGCAGTTCATCACCACGTTGAGCCCGCCCATCGCCTCGCGCGCGGCGGCCACGTTGGCGGCCACGCCGTCCTCGCTGGTCACGTCGGTCTTGTAGAAGCGCGCCGCGTCGCCCAACGACTTGGCCGCGGCCTGGCCCTTTTCCTCGTTGACGTCGAACAAGGCCACCCTGGCGCCGTGGGCGACGAGATGCTGCGCCACCGCGTGGCCGAGACCGGAAGCGCCGCCGGTGATGATCGCCCTGACTTGATCGAGTTGCATGGAGTTCCCCGAGACGGATGCCGAAAACCGCGAATGTTAGCCTAGCGGCACCGATTGCTGCAGACTGAACCTGAAATCCGCCGGGTTCGTGCGGTTCAGGCGGGGTTGAATCGCCGGGGGCGAGTTTTGTGCCGGGACGCACGGGTCGATCGTGCGGTCGCCGATACCATGCGGGGGATTCCATGAGCCATCGGGAGGAGAGCGACATGAAAAAGCTGCTGTGTCTGTCTATGGCGTGTGGCGTGATGCTGGCGTTGGGCAGCGGGTCCTTGCTGGCGCAGGATCACGGCCACGGGAACGGCCACGGAAACGGCCATCATCAGGACGATGGCGATCGTGGCCAGGCGTATGGGGACGGAGGTGCTCCGTACATGAGCCGCGACGACGACGACGACCATGGGCATGGTCACGGCCACGCCTACGGCCATTACAAGGATTGGCGCGATCGCGGCCGCCACGAGGGTTGGTACAAGCGCGGCGGGTATCTTCCGGTGGATTACCGCAGCAGCCGCTATGTGGTGTACGACTGGCGGGCTGCGCACTTGCGCGAGCCGCCGCGCGGCTACCACTGGGTGCGCAGCGACGACGGCGATTTCCTGCTGGTGGCGATCACCACGGGCGTGATCGTCGACTTGTTGCTCAACCACTAAAGGCGGATTGCCTGTATCCGCAAGGGCGGCGCACCTGCATGGCAGGTGCGCCGCCTTTTTTACAGTACCCGGTCGAGCCGAGCGCCGAGCGCCTGTGTGGCGGCAAGCGCCGCGAACGGCGTGACGGCCGGCGGCGGGTTCGCCGCCGCTTGCAATTCCTTCTGCCACACGCCGACGTCCCACCATTGTCCGAGTTTGTAGCCGCACTGGCGCCAGACGCCGGCCGCGCTGAAGCCCTGGGCTTCGTGGAAACCCACGCTGACCGGGTTGGGCAGGGTGATCACGCCCACCGCCTGGGTCAGCCCTTGCAGGGTCAGGGTGTCGAGCAATGCGCCGTAGAGGCGCCGGGCGATGCCGCGGCGCTGGCCGTCGGGATGCACGTAGATCGAGGTCTCGGCGATCCAGTCGTAGGCGGCGCGTTCGCGGAAGCGCCCGGCGTAGGCATAGGCCAACACATCGCCGCGTTCTTCCCAGACCAGCCACGGATAGTGCGGCAGGCGGGCGCGGATGCGTTCGCGCATGGTCTCGACGCCGGGCAGTGCGGTTTCGAAAGTGGCGACGCCGGCGGCAATGTGCGGGGCATAGATGGCGTGGATGGCGGCGGCGTCATCGTCGCGTGCGATGCGGATGGCGGTCATGGCGGTCACAGTTCGCGGATGAAGAAACGGTCGCAACTGAAGTGCCCGGTGCCGCCCAGCGGCGTACACAGCGGCGTGAAGCCGGACTTGGCGTACAGCGCCTGCGCGGCGTCCATGCCGGTGAGCGTTTCCAGGTAGCAGCGGCGGAAGCCGTGGGCGCGCGCCGCATCGAGGCAGCGCTGCATCATCGCCGCGCCGGCGCCGATGCCGCGCGCCTCCGGCAGGAAATACATCTTGCGCAGCTCGCACACGTCCGGCTCGCCGTTCGCCAGCGGCGCGATGCCGCAGCCGCCGATCACCTTGCCGTCGCGCTCGACCACGAAGTAGCCGCTGCGCGGCTGCGCGTAGGCCGCGCTCATCGCGCCGACTTCGGCGTCGTGGATGGCAAAGCCGGGGCCGTCCGCGCCGAACTCGGGCATGACCGTGCGGATGATCGCGGCAACCGCGGCGTCGTCGCGCGGTTCGATGGGGCGGATCAGAAACGGCGGCATGTCGGCTCCGGCGGTTGGGGAGGCCCGATTATTCCATTCCCCGGCATGGATGCCAGCGGGGTGCATCCAACGGCGTGGTTCGCTGCATCCAAGGCTTCGACATCCGCGCCCGTGCGGACAGGACACCCATCTGGAGCGTGCCATGCAGAACCACCCTCAACCTACCCGGTCGGCCAAGCGGCGGCGCTTGCTGGCTTCGGCCCTGGCCTTCGCGGTGTGTACGCCCGTGGCCATGGCGGCGGCCCGGGCAACGCATGCCAGCCTGCCCGATACGCCGGTCGGAAAGCTCGCCGGCATGCTGGTTCGGCATATCGATACCGACAGTCCGGCGCAGATCCGCCAGTGGGCTCCCGGCATCCTGGCCGTGTCCGTCGCCGCGGACGACAAGGCGGATTTCGTCGCTGGCCTGGCCTCGGCCGTGCGCGACGAAGGCGGCGTGGACGTGTTCGACGTGCGCACCGATCCGCATCAGCCGGGACTGCTCGAAGTCGCCGTCAAAGGCCGGCGCGATGGGCAGGCGGCCTTGTTCTGGCTGGTCGCCGACCCGGCGCATGCGGATCGGCTCGCGCAGGCCGCGCTGGTGCCGATGGACAATCCGTTGTACGCCGACTGGCCCAAGGGGCCGGTGTCGCACGAGGAGTTGCGCAAGTTGATCCATGCCGCGCTCGACCGGCTGGTGAGCACGTCCGACTTCTCCGGTTGCGTCAGCGTGGCCGACGGCGGCAAGACCGTGTTCGACGAATGCCGGGGCTTGGCCGACCGCGGCTTTGGCGTGCCGGTCGATCGCCAGACGAAGTTCCACATCGCCTCGGTCGGCAAGATGTTCACCGCGGTCGCCATCGCGCAGTTGGTCGAGGCCGGCAAGCTGTCGTGGGACGACACGCTGGCGAAGTGGGTGCCGGAATACCCCGACCAGGCGACGGCGAAGAAGATCACCGTGTGGGAGCTGCTGCATCACACTTCGGGCCTGGGCGATTTCATGGTGCCGGAGTATTTCGAGCATGCCACGCGCTACGTCAATCCGGTGGACTACCTGGGACTGATCGCACGCCAGCCCAAGGTGGGTGAGCCGGGCAGGGGGTTGAGCTACAGCAATGCCGGCTACGTCCTGCTCGGCCGCATTGTCGAGAACGCTTCCGGCGAAAACTATTTCGACTATATCCAGCGTCACATCTTCGAGCCCGCGCACATGGCGTCCAGCGGCTTCGACAGCGAGGACGAGATCGTGCCCGGGCTGGCGGTCGGCTACTACCACGACGACGGGGTGTTCTCCCGCAAGTGGAAGGCCAACTGGGTGCTGGGCCTCTACAAGGGCAGTCCCGCAGGCGGCGGCTATTCCACCAATGCCGACCTGCTGCGGTTTGCCGCGGCCCTGCGCGGCGGCAAGCTGCTCAAGCCCACCACGCTGGCGAAGATGTTCGACGGCGAAGTGCCGAATGTCGGCGGCCCCGGTGCCATCGGTGCCGGCATCGACGGGCGCCTCGCGCACGGCCGCCACATCCGCGGCCACCAGGGCGGCATCGAAGGCACCACGGCCGACCTGGAGATGGTCTGGGAAACCGGCGCAGCCGTGGCACTGACCAGCAACGAAGGACCGTCGCAGCACTGGCTGCTGGCCGAGCAGATTGCCGATCTGCTTGCCGCCGAAGGCGCCAGGCACTGAGCTCAGGAAAGCGCGTCGTTCAATCACCCGTCATCAGGCCCGCACGGCTCGATACACCTGCTGGAGCAAACCCATGGAATTCTTTTTCATTCCCTTCGTCGTGATGTCGGCTCCGGTCCTCATCGTGCTGATCCTGTTGCGCTACCGCTACCTGCAGACGCAGGCGCGCTACCGCACCCTGATGCAACTGGCCGACAAGGGCGTGGACTTGCCGCCGCAACTGCTGGTGGAGCCGCAGGTGGCCTATTCCGAACGGCGTCGCGCGCTGGTGCTGATCAGCGTCGGCCTCGGACTGATGGCGACCCTGCTCGCGCTGCCCGGCCAGCTCGACAGCGGTCGCAGCATCGGCAGCCTGTGGGGGTTGGGCTTGCTGCCGCTGATGACCGGGCTGGGCTATCTCGCGAGCTGGTGGCTGAACCGGCGCGATGGCCGGCGTGACTGACGGCGTCGCCGAAGCGCGCATCGACCAGGCACTGGTGGCGCGCGCCCTGCTGGACAACGATCGCAGGGCGTTCGAACAGTTGCTGCGCCGTCACCAGGGCATGGTGCGCGCGCAACTGCGCCGGCTGCTGCACGGCGATGAGGCCGCGGCCGACGACCTGGCGCAGGAAACCTTCCTGCTGGCGTGGCGCAAGCTCGGCCAGTTCCGCGGCGAGGCCCGTTTTTCGACGTGGCTTTACCGCATCGCCTACAGTTGTTTCCTCCAGGCAAGGCGCAAGCAGCCCTTGGCTGACGCCGAGGCCGGCGAAGGCGAGCTCGAACGCTTGCCGGCCTCGCCGCAGCCGGTCGATCTGCAACTGGATGTCGAACGCGCGATGCAGCGCCTGTCCGCCGCCGAACAGACGGTGCTGCTGCATTGCGTGCAGATGGGCTTGAGCCACGAAGAGGCCGCATACGTGCTGGCGATGCCGCTGGGCACGGTGAAGACCCACGCCCTGCGTGGCAAGGCAAAACTCAAGACGTGGCTGGCCGCGTGGCAAACCCATGACGAGGAGAGCGCATCATGAATGACGTGCACGACGACGGGATCGAGGCGCTGCTGCGACGGGGTTTCGACGGGCCGATACCCGACGGTGGATTCAGCGAACGGGTGATGCAGCGCTTGCCTGCACGCCGGCGCCGCATCGCTTGGCCGCTGTGGGGCGGTGTCCTCGCTGGCGTGGCTGCCGGTTGGGCGAGCCTGTCGCGTTCACCATTGCTGCATGACGGCTGGCGCGACTGGTTGCACGGCGACTGGTCGATGCCGGCCATTGCACTGTTGCTGGCGGTGGCCGGCATGTCGTTGCTGGCCTGCGGGTGGGGCGTGCTCGAAGCCGGCGAACGTTGAGTTGCCGTGAGGCTTCGCGTCACGCCGCCGTGCGCGCCCGCGTCACGCGGCTGGACGTGTCCTTGTGCAGCTGTGCGGCGAGCCAGGCGCCGGTGGCCACCAGCAGGTCGAGGTCGACGCCGGTCTCCATGCCCATGCCGTGCAGCATGTAGACCACGTCCTCGCTGGCCACGTTGCCCGTCGCGCCTTTCGCGTAAGGGCAGCCGCCGGTGCCGGAGACGGCGCTGTCCACCACGCGCACGCCTTCTTCCAGGCAGGCCAGGATGTTGGCCAGCGCCTGGCCGTAGGTGTCGTGGAAATGCACGGCCAGCGCGTCCATCGGCAGCTCGGCCGCGACCGCGCGCAGCATCGCGCGCGCCTTGGCCGGCGTGCCGACGCCGATGGTGTCGCCCAGCGAGATTTCGTAGCAGCCGGCCGCATACAGGCGCTGCGCCACGCGCACCACGTCGGCCACCGGCACCTCGCCCTGGTAGGGGCAGCCGAGCACGGTGGAGACGTAGCCGCGCACCTTCACGCCGTCGACCCGCGCGCGTTCCAGCACCGGTGCGAAGCGCTCGATCGATTCGTCGATCGAGGCGTTGATGTTCGTGCGGTTGAACGCCTCGCTGGCGGCGGTGAACACCGCGATCTCGCCGGCGCCGACTTCGCGCGCGCGCTCGTAACCCTGCAGGTTGGGCACAAGTACCGGGTAGCTCACGCCCGGCACCTTGCGGATGCCGGCGAACACTTCGGCCGCGTCGGCCAGCTGCGGCACCCATTTAGGGCTGACGAAGCTGGTCGCCTCGATGGTGGTCAGGCCGGTGGACGAAAGCCGGTCGATCAGCGCGATCTTCACCTCGGCCGGCAGCAGGGTCTTCTCGTTCTGCAGGCCGTCGCGGGCGCCGACTTCGACGATGCGGACGTGGTTGGATGCGGTCATCGCGGTCTCCAGTGGGTTTCCTTCTCCCTCCGGGTAAAGGTGTCCCGAAGGGGCGGATGAGGGTTCGGATGAAGCGCCGTGTTCCAACCGAACCCTCACCCCAACCCCATCCCGGAGGGAGAGGGCTTTGAGTCTCAGGCGTCGAAGCGCACCAGCACCGCATCGGCTTCGACGAAATCACCTTGCGCGGCGCCGATGCTTTCGATGGTGCCGGCGCGCGGCGCCTTCAAGGCCAGCTCCATCTTCATCGCTTCCATCACCAGCAGTTCCTGGCCTTCTTCGACGCTGTCGCCGGGCTTGGCCTTCACCAGCACGATGCGGCCCGGCATCGGCGCGACGACCTGGTTGCCGCCGGCGCTGTCTTTTGACGCCCAGGCGTAGGCCGGCGCGCGGTCGAGGCGCCAGCGGCGGCCGTCGGCATCGTGCAGCAGCACGCGGTGCGTGTTGCTGCGCAGGGCATGCCGTTCGGCTTCGCCGTCGAAGCGGGCGCTGAGCGCGTCGCCGTCGAGGCGCGCGCCGCGCACATCGCAGGCATTGTCGCCGTGGCGCAGGCGGTAGTTGCCGGCGTGGCCGTGCGCTTCGATCTCGTAGCGGGCCTCGCCACGCGCCAGCGCTACGATGCGCTTGCCGGCATGGCCCACGCGCCACGCGTCGGCGCTGGCCCACGGCGAGTGCGGGTCGGTCGGGTTCGTCGCGGCATTCGCCTCGTCGTGCAGCAGCGCGGCGGTGGCGGCGGCGAACAGCGTGCGTGGGTCGGGTTCGCCGTGGCCGGTGACGAACTCGTCGAGATGGCGGTCGAGGTAGCCGGTGTCGATGCGCGCCTCGACGATGGCCGGATGGCGCGCCAGCCGTTCGAGGAAGGCGACGTTGGCTTTCGGGCCTTCGATCTCGCATTCGGCCAGCGCCTCGCGCAGGCGCTGCATGGCCTGCGGGCGGTCTTTGTCCCACACGATCAGCTTGGCGATCATCGGGTCGTAGAAGATCGTCACCGTGTCGCCCTCGGCCACACCGCCGTCGATGCGCACGTGGCGCGACGGCGCGGGCAGGCGCAGCGTGTGCAGCTTGCCGGAGCCGGGCAGGAAGTTCTGCTCGGGGTCCTCCGCGTACAGGCGCACCTCGATGGCGTGGCCGTGCGAGGCGACCTGCTCCTGTGCGAGCGGCAGCGGTTCGCCGTTCGCGATGCGCAATTGCCACTCCACGAGGTCGATGCCGTGGGTGAGTTCGGTGACCGGGTGCTCCACCTGCAGGCGGGTGTTCATTTCCATGAAGTGGAAATCGCCCTGCGGCCCGACGATGAATTCCACCGTGCCGGCGCCCACGTAGTTCACCGCCTTCGCCGCCGCGACGGCTGCGGCGCCCATCGCGGCGCGCGTCTCGGGGGTGAGGAAGGGCGAGGGCGTTTCCTCCAGCACCTTCTGGTAGCGGCGTTGCGCCGAACACTCGCGCTCGTCGAGGTGGATCACGTGGCCGTGGCGGTCGCCGAACACCTGGAATTCGATGTGGCGCGGATGCTCGACGTAGCGCTCCAGCAGCATGCTGGCGTCGCCGAACGCGGCTTGCGCCACGCGTTGCGCGGTGGCCAGCGCCTCGGGGAACTCCGCGTCGCCGCGCACGATCTGCATGCCCTTGCCGCCGCCGCCGGCCGAAGGCTTGATGATCAGCGGATAGCCGATGGCATGCGCCTGTTCGGCCAGAAAGGCGTTGTCCTGGTTGTCGCCGTCGTAGCCGGGCACCAGTGGCACCGCATGCTTCGCCATCAGGCGCTTGGCCGCCGCCTTCGAGCCCATCGCCTCGATGCTTTCGGGGTCGGGGCCGATGAACACGATGCCGGCTTCCTTGCAGGCGCGCGAGAACGCGGTGTTCTCGGACAGGAAGCCGTAGCCTGGATGGATGGCCTGCGCGCCGCTCTTCTTCGCGGCGTCCAGGATCGCGTCGATGCGCAGGTAGGATTCCGCCGGGCGCGAACCGCCGATGGGCCAGGCCTCGTCGGCGAGGCGCACGTGCTGCGCGTCGCGGTCCGCCTCGGAGTACACCGCGATGCTGCGGATGCCGAGCCGCCGGCAGGTGCGGATCACGCGGCAGGCGATCTCGCCGCGGTTGGCGATCAGTACGCGTTCGAACATGCGGTTTCCTTGGCCGGGGCGATGCAAAGCCTCGGAAAACTAGCAGATTTGCCGCGCTGCGCCGATGCGCAGCGCAGCATGGAGGCTCAACCGGCGACCCACGCCGGCGCGCGCTTGTCGAGGAAGGCGGTGAGCCCCTCCTGTCCTTCCGGCGACACGCGCAGGCGGGCGATCAGTTCGGCATTGCCGTGATCGATGCGCTCGGCGGCGGTTTCGTCGAGTCCGCCCATGTGAAAGGCGAGCCGCTTGGCTTCGCGCTGCGCCTCCGGGCCGGCCTTGGCCAGCAGCTTCAACGCGAACGCCACGGCTTCATCCAGCGCCGCCGGCGTCACGACCTGGTGCAGCAGGCCGATGCGCTGCGCCTCGGTGGCGTCGAACACCTCGCCGGTGAGGAACAGCTTGCGCGCATGGCGCAAGCCGATCGCGGCGATCACGTAGGGCGAGATCACCGCGGGCACCAGGCCGAGCTTCACTTCGGTGAGGCCGAACTTGGCGCCCTCCGCACCGATGGCGATGTCGCAACAGGCGACCAGGCCCACGCCGCCGCCGTAGGCCGCGCCGTTGACGCGGGCGACGGTGGGTTTGGGGCAGAACTGCAGGCTGCGCATCAGCCGCGCCAGCCGCAGCGAGTCGTCGCGGTTTTCCGTCTCGCTGGCCTTGGCCATGCCGCGCATCCAGTGCAGATCCGCGCCGGCGGAGAAGCTGGCGCCGCTGCCGGTGAGCACGATGGCGCGCACTGCCGGATCGCGGCCCGCCTCCTCGATGGCGGCGGTGAGTTCGGCGATCAGTGCGTCGTCGAACGCGTTGTGCACCTCGGGGCGGTGCATCGCCAGTGTGCGCACCCCGGCAAGGTCGGTGGTCTGTACGAAGGAAGCCATCGGAGAATCCTGCGGAGAAAACGGACATCTTAAATCGTCGTGCGACGCCTGCCCGGGCATCCTGCAATACGCGCGCAATACGGGTACAATGCGAACCATTCTTATTTGTAATCGGATTGACCGTGCGCTTGTCCGACTTGCCGAAGGGTGCCATCGCCGTGGTGGATCGCGTGGACGATGCCCACGCGGACGACGCGGTGGCGCAGCGCCTGCGCGACCTCGGCTTCGTCGACGGCGAGCCGGTGCGCGTGGTGGCACGGGCGCCGCTGGGCGCCGATCCGCTGCTGATCCAGATCGGTTTCACCCGCTTCGCCCTGCGCCGCGTCGAGGCCGCACGCGTGAACGTGCGCGAGGAGGCGGCATGAGCGCCGACGCCCTGCGCATCGCCCTGGTGGGCAACCCCAACTGCGGCAAGACCGCGCTGTTCAACCTGCTGACCGGCGGCCGGCAGAAGGTGGCCAACTACGCAGGCGTCACCATCGAGCGCAAGGAAGGGCGCTTCGCGGCGCCGTCCGGGCGCGTGCTGCAGATACTCGACCTGCCGGGCGCGTACAGCTTCGACGCGGTCAGTCCCGACGAGCAGATCACCCGCGACGTGCTGCAGGGCAACTACCCCGGCGAGGCGCCGCCCGACCTGATCGTCTGCGTGGCCGACGCCACCAACCTGCGCCTGCACCTGCGCTTCCTGCTGGAGGTGCGGCGGCTGGGCCGTCCGGTGGTGCTGGCGCTGAACATGATGGATGCGGCGCGCCGGCGCGGCATCGCCATCGACGTGCCGGAACTCTCGCGGCGGCTGGGTCTGCCGGTGGTGGAGACCGTGGCGGTGAAACGCGGCGGCGCGCAGGCGCTGGTGGAGTGCGTGGACGGCGAACTGCCGCCGGCTGCGCCCGCGCAGGCCGACGATGCGGCCAGCCGCGCCGACCTGCACGCCGAGGTGCGCGAACTGCTCGCCGCCACCGTGCGCATGCCGCGCCATACGGCGGAGCTGGACGATGCGCTGGACCGCTGGGCGCTGCATCCGGTGTTCGGCCTCGCCATCCTTGCCGTGGTGATGTTCCTGGTGTTCCAGGCGGTGTACGCCGCCGGCAAGCCGATGACCGACCTGATCGGCGACGCCTTCGGCTGGTTGGGCGCGCACGCGGCTGCATGGCTGCCGGCGGGGCCACTGCAGGGGCTGATCACCGACGGCATCTTCACCGGTCTCGGCACGGTGCTGGGCTTCATGCCCGAGATCCTGGTGCTGTTCTTCTTCATCCTCGTGCTGGAGGAGTCGGGCTACCTGCCGCGCGCGGCTTTCCTGCTGGACCGGCTGATGGTGTCGGTGGGGTTGACCGGGCGTTCGTTCATCCCGCTGCTGTCCAGCTTCGCCTGTGCGATCCCCGGCATCATGGGTACGCGTTCGATCACCGATCCGCGCGACCGCGTCGCCACCATCCTGGTGGCGCCGCTGATGACCTGCTCGGCGCGCCTGCCGGTGTATGCGCTGCTGATCGGTGCCTTCATCCCGACGCACCGCGTGCTCGGCGTATTCAACCTGCAGGGACTGGTGCTGTTCGCGCTGTACCTCGCGGGCATCCTCGGCGCCATGCTGGTGGGCTGGGTGATGAAGCGCATCCGCCGCGACCAGGGCGACCACGCGCTGCTGATGGAGCTGCCTGCGTACCGCCTGCCCAAGGCGCGCGACGTGGCGATCGGCCTGTACGAGCGCGGCATGATCTTCCTGAAGCGGCTGACCGGCGTGATCCTCGCGCTCACCGTGCTGATGTGGGCGTTGTCCACCTTTCCCGCGCCGCCGGCGGGCGCCACCGGGCCGGCCGTCGACTACAGCTTTGCCGGCCACCTTGGCCATTGGCTGGCGTATCCGTTCGCGCCGATCGGTTTCAACTGGCAGATGAGCCTGGCGTTGATCCCCGCCTTCGCCGCGCGCGAAACCGCAGTGGCCGCGCTGGCCACGGTGTATGCGGTGGGCGGCGACGCGGGCCAGCTCGCGCCGGCGCTGGCGTCGCATGTGTCGCTGGCTTCCGCACTGTCGCTGCTGGTGTGGTTCGCCTACGCGCCGCAATGCATGTCCACGCTGGCCGTGATCAAGCGCGAGACCGGCGAATGGCGCAACGTGGCCGTCTCGTTCGGTTACCAGTTCGTGATGGCCTACGCGGCGTCCTTCCTCGTCTACCAGCTCGCGAGTGCCTTGGCATGAGCGCCGGCCTGCTGATCCAATACATCGTGCTTGGTATGGTCGTGGCGGCCAGCGCGCTGGCGGTGTTCCGCAAGCTGGCGCCGCAGCTCACCAGCCGCTGGCTGGCGGCGGTTTCGATCCGGCTGTCGCGCAGCGATTCGCGTCTGGTGAAAGGGCTGGGACGACGCCTGCAGCCCAGTCAGGGCACGGGCGATTGCAGCGATGGGTGCAGTACCTGCGGCGCTTGCGGGTCGAACAGGCCGGCGACCGCTTCGACGGAGTCGCGCGCTTCCGGTTCATCCGGGCAGGCGCGCGTGGCGGTGGAGCCGATGCCGCTACATTTCCGTCCGCGCGGGCGCTGACCAAGGCACTGCGCATGTGGCAGGCGGGCATGGCGACTCGTCGGTGTCAGCGAGAGATCCTGCGGCGTACGCGCAAGCCCTGCCGCTGGCGCCACAGATCGACGCTCCAAGCCAGCATGGCCGTCGTGGCAGCCAGCGCAGGGTAGGTGGTGTCGTCTATGTTCGGGTTGCTGCCGTTCAACAACGAACGGGTCAGCATGAAGACTCCCCACAAGCCCACCCAGATCAATCGTGGACTGAGACGCAACGACACCACATTGCGGCGCCATAGACGCCTCAGTGCCAGCCATAGCCCCGCGAGCGCGGGCAGCAACGCGGCCGTGTAATTGTCCGAGATCGCGAATGCCAATGTGGCTGTGCACAGCACGGGTACCAGCAGCAGGTTGAGCCACGGCCAGCGGGCCGGTTGGTACTCAGGCTTGGCATGCCAGCCGTCCAGCGGCAATACGAGCATGCATAAGGCCCAGAAAGAACAGACGGCGATCGGTATGCCGAGGCAAAACCAGAACACTGGCCAGTAGAAACGGGCCGGCGGTATGTGCATGGCGATGCCGAGCAGCAGGCCCCATAGCAGCCCGCCGAGCAATGCGGCAAAGCAGCGGATTGCGCCGAGCTGGAGCCGTTGCCGCCCGACCTGGCCATGTTCCGTGGCCTTTTGCCAGAAATGGATCTGCTCCCGGTTGCAGGCTTCGGGTAGATCTTCCGGGTGGCCGAGGCCTAGCCGCTGGATGAACTGCACGTAGGAAGAAACCGCGTACGGCGTAATGCCGATCCGGAAAATTTGGTCCCAGCGGGGCGGTTGCGCCAATCGGTCCAGCTTGTGGTCCAGTTCGCGGCGTTCGCTGTGCAGGCGCATGTCCATGCGTTCGGCAAGCTTGTCGCGTTGCGATGGCTGCAGCTCCCATGCCAGTTGCATGCGCCGCTGCAGCTGCTGCATGAGGAGTGCGTGGTTGCCCGGGCGCGCCTGGTTCATGTCGAAGAACGCCAGCAGCACATCCATGCAGGCCGGCGACATCGGAGGCGTTTCGCGATGGAGTCGTGCGAACAGTTCGTGGCCTGCGCGGGTCTTGAGCTGCAGCGACCACAGGGCCGGCTGTTGTTCCAGCCAGGCACTGAGCTTCACCGCGTCGCCCCGCGCAGCGAGGTCGCTCAGTTCCGCATGGAAACGCTCGAACGAGAAGACGGGTGGCTTCCGCGGCGGGTCCGGCGTGGGAGCAGCCGTACTTCCGGTCGGCGTCGTCGCTTCGTGTGATGGTGCGTGGCGAACCGTTTCGGCCAATGGTTTGCCCTCGCATTGCGCCAACGCCGCCTGGTAGATCGCGTGCAGCCGCTGAAACCCTTCCGGGTCGCTGTCCGGTCGAGTGTCGCGCAGGCGCTGTGCGTAGGCGCGCTTGATCATGCGTTCGTCGGCATCCGGCGGAAGGCCGAGTTGTTCAAATGGCGACATCAGGGTTGTTCCAGCGCATCCAGCGCGCGGCCGAGTTCGCGGCGGTGTTCGCGTATCAGGTGGTCGTCCTGCGTCTCGACAATGGCGCGGAACTGGGCGATCCACGCCTGCAGCTGCGCGCGCGCCTGCAGGTGTTCCTCGTACAGGCGCTCGGCGCGGGCGAGCAGGGCGATGTTCTCCTGCTTGTCGCGCGGATGGACCTTCAGTTCAGCGAGCGCGGCCAGTCGTTGGCGGATTTGTTCGGAGTCGAGCGCGACACCCGGTGCGTGCTGGAGCAGCAGCTCGTGCTGCTTGCCAGTTGCCTGAACGGTCGCCTCCACCTGCAGCACGCCGTTGATATCGTAAGTGAAGCGCAGCTTCACGGCGTTCTCTCCGACCGAGAGGCGCGGGTCCAATTCCACGCGCAATTCACCGAGCTTGATGTTGTTCGCCACCATCGGGTTCTCGCCCTGATAGATGTCGAGCGTCAGCGCCTTCTGCTGGGGATGCGCCGGCCAGAACGATTCCTCGCGACTGGTCGGCACGACGCTGTTGCGTTGGATGATCGGGTGGAAGAAGCCCGAATGCAGTTGTCCGTCGTCGTCGCGACGCACGACCGCGGTGCCCAAGGTGTAAGGGCAGACATCAGTGAGAATAACTTCGTCGAGCCGCTGGTCGCGCGCTTTCATGCCGGCGGCCACGCAGGCACCAAGCGCGATGGCTTCGTCCGGATGCAGATGGCGCAGCGGCAGGCGGCCGAACATGCGCGAGACCATGCGGGCGACCACCGGCATGCGGCTGGCGCCGCCGACCAGCACAATTTCGTCGATCTGCTCAGGCTGCAGGCGCGCATCGCGCATTGCACGCTCCAGGGGCATGCGCATGCGTTGCAGCAGCGGTTCGGCGAGCCTGGCGAAACGATCCTGGTCGACGCGCCAGTCGACGCTGCGTTCGCCGAGCTGGCCAGTCACCCGCACCTCCTGCTGCTGGCTGAGTTCGCGCTTGGCTGTTTCCAGCCAGCGGCGCAGTTGGCCGCGTTGCCCGCCGGGCAAGGTGTCGACGGACAGATCGAGATCGCCGAGGCAGGCGGCTTCCAGCAGGTCGAGGAAATCCTCGCCGCCGAGGAAATTGTCGCCGGCACTGGCATGCACTTCGACCACGCCCTCGAACATTTCCAGCACCGACACGTCGAAGGTGCCGCCGCCAAGATCGAAGATCACGAAGCGCGAACCGTCAGGGCGTTCCTGCAGGCCATAGGCCAAGGCCGCGGCGGTAGGCTCGTTGATCAACCGCTCGACACGGATGCCGGCCAGTTCGCCGGCGGCTCGGGTTGCCTTGCGCTGGGCGTCGGAAAAATACGCCGGCACGCTGATCACCGCTTCGTGCACCGGCCCGCCCAGCGCCGTCTCAGCATCCACGAGCAGGGCGCGCAGCACCAGCGCAGAAAGCTCTTCGGGGCGGAACAGGCGTTCGCCCAGCCGGGTCTCGCGCGCACTGCCCATCCAGCGCTTGAAGTTGGCCACGGCTTGGGTGGGATGGCTGACCAATCGATCGCGGGCGGCCTGGCCGACCAGCACGTGGCCTTCGTCGTCGATGGCGACAACCGATGGGGTGAGCAGGCTGCCGAGCGGATTGGCGAAAAGGCGTGGCCCGCCATCGCCGAAGCAGCCGATGAGCGAATGGGTTGTGCCGAGGTCGATGCCGACGATCATCCGTGAGATTTCCCCTGATTCATGTGCCGAAGCCGGATGCCCTTACATCCGGAACACGCCATACCGTTGCGGCTCGATCGGCGCGTTCATCGAGGCGGAGATCGCCAGCCCCAGCACGCGGCGGGTGTCGGCCGGGTCGATGATGCCGTCGTCCCACAGCCGGGCGCTGGCGTAGTAGGGGTGGCCCTGGCGCTCGTACTGTTCGCGGATCGGCGCCTTGAAGGCGTCTTCCTCTTCCGCGCTCCAGCTCTTGCCGGCCGCCTCGATGCCGTCGCGCTTGACCGTGGCGAGCACCGACGCCGCCTGCTCGCCGCCCATCACGCTGATCCGCGCGTTCGGCCACATCCACAGGAAGCGTGCGCCATAGGCGCGGCCGCACATGGCGTAGTTGCCGGCGCCGAAGCTGCCGCCGATCACCACGGTGAACTTCGGCACGTGCGAGCAGGCCACGGCGGTGACCATCTTCGCGCCGTCCTTGGCGATGCCGGCCTGCTCGTATTTCTTGCCGACCATGAAGCCGGTGATGTTCTGCAGGAACACCAGCGGCACGTTGCGCTGGTTGCACAGCTCGATGAAGTGCGCGCCCTTGAGCGCGCTCTCGGCGAACAGGATGCCGTTGTTGGCGACGATGCCCACCGGGTAGCCGTGGATGTGTGCGAAGCCGCACACAAGCGTCTTGCCGTAGCGCGCCTTGAACTCGTGGAACTCGGAGCCGTCGACGATGCGTGCGATCACCTCGCGGATGTCGAACGGGCGGCGGGTATCCTCGGGGATCACGCCGTACAGCTCGTCCGCCGGGTATCTCGGTTCGACCGGCTCGCGCAGCGCCAGCGGCATCGCTTTCTTGCGGTTGAGGCTGGCGACGATGTCGCGGGCGATGGAGAGCGCATGCGCGTCGTTCTCGGCGTAATGGTCGGCCACGCCGGAAATGGACGTATGGACGTCCGCGCCCCCCAGCGTCTCCGCATCCACCACCTCGCCGGTGGCGGCTTTCACCAGCGGCGGGCCGCCGAGGAAGATGGTGCCCTGCTCGCGCACGATCACCGTCTCGTCGCACATCGCCGGCACATAGGCGCCGCCGGCGGTGCACGAGCCCATCACCACCGCGATCTGCGCAATGCCCAGGCCCGACATGCGCGCCTGGTTGTAGAAGATGCGGCCGAAGTGCTCCTTGTCCGGGAATACCTCGTCCTGCAGCGGCAGGAAGGCGCCGCCGGAGTCGACCAGGTAGACGCAGGGCAGGCGGTTTTCCAGCGCCACTTCCTGCGCGCGCAAGTGCTTCTTCACTGTCATCGGGAAGTAGGTGCCGCCCTTCACGGTGGCGTCGTTGGCCAGCACCATCACCTCGATGCCTTGCACGCGGCCGATGCCGGCGATCAGGCCGGCGGCAGGCGCGGCATCGTCGTACATGCCGTGCGCAGCCAGCGGCGAGAGTTCCAGGAAGGGCGAGCCCGGATCGAGCAGGGCACGGACGCGTTCGCGCGGCAGCAGCTTGCCGCGCGCGGTGTGCTTGTCGCGCGCCTTGCTGCCGCCGCCTTCGGCGGCGCGCGCCAGCTCGCCGCGCAGTTCGTCGGCGAGCGTGCGCAGGCGCGCGCTGCTGGCGTGGAATTCGGGAGAACGCGGGTCGATCTGCGAAACGATGACACTCATGCACGGCTGCCGTCGGGATGAACTCCCGGATGATACCGGGACTATCGCGCCGAGAAGCGGATTCGGCCTGGCGCTTCTTGAGCAGGCAGGCCGTCGATGGCCGCCCACCCGACTTCAGCGCTCGGGGCTGAATGCGCGAGCGCGCAAAAAAAAACGGCCGCGCGAGGCGGCCGTTTTTCCGAACCGTGCAACGGGGATCAGTGACCCTTCATCGCATCCTTGGCCTTGTCGGCGGTTTCCTTGGCGGCATCCTTGGCGGCGCCGGCGGCGTCCTTGGCAGCGTCGGCAGCCTTGTCGGCGGCGGCAGCGGCGTCGCTCGCAGCGCTCTTCATCTTGTCGGAAGCGCTGGAAGCGGCAGCCGGAGCGGCGGCGGTGGAGGCCGGGGCGGCAGCGGTGGAAGCCGGAGCGGCGGCCGGGGCGGCAGCGGTGGAGGCGGCGGCCTGCTGCGCCTGGTCAGCGGATGCCTGCTGCGCCTGGTCGCTCGACTGGGCGTTCTGCGCGGAATCCTGCGCGCCGTTGCTGCAAGCCGCCAGCAGCGCGACGAGCGCGGAGGCGAGAAGGGTACGCGTAAACTTCATGAGGAATCTCCTTAGCCGTGGAATGCCGAATGGCGGATTATTATTAGCGCTTTCCCACGTTGTACGCCATAACTTTCGCTGTATCGCCTCAGGCGTTGTCGAAAGCGAGTTCAACGCGGTTCAAGGAAGGTCAGTCGAGGCATTCCAGCGCGATGGCGGTGGCCTCGCCGCCGCCGATGCAGAGGCTGGCGACGCCGCGCTTCTGGCCACGGGTTTTCAGCGCGTTGAGCAGGGTCACCACCAGGCGGGCGCCGCTGGCGCCGATCGGGTGGCCCAGCGCGCAGGCGCCGCCGTGGACGTTGACCTTTTCGTGCGGGATGCCCAGTTCCTTGATCGGCGCCATCGCCACTACCGCGAACGCCTCGTTGATCTCGAACAGGTCCACGTCGGCCACCTTCCAGCCGGCCTTGTCCAGCACCTTCTGGATGGCCGCCACCGGCGCGGTGGTGAACCATTCCGGCTCTTGCGAATGGGTGGCATGGGCGACGATGCGGGCCAGCGGCTGCAGGCCGCGCTTGTGCGCGTCGTCGGCCGACAGTAGCACCACGGCGGCGGCACCGTCCGAAATGCTGGAGGAACTGGCCGCCGTGATGGTGCCGTTCTCCTTGCGGAAGGCGGGCTTCAGCGAGGGGATCTTGGCGATGTCGGAGCGGCCGGGCTGCTCGTCGGTGTCCACCACCACGTCGCCCTTGCGGCCGGCCACGGTCACCGGGGCGATCTCGCCAGCGAAGGCGCCGGACTGCTGGGCAGCCTGCGAGCGTTTCACCGATTCGATGGCGAACGCGTCCTGGTCTTCGCGGCTGAAGTGGTACTTGTCGGCGCACAGCTCGCCGAACACGCCCATCGCCTTGCCGTCGTAGGGGTTGGTCAGGCCGTCCCAGGCCATGTGGTCGACCAGCTTGCCGTCGCCGTAGCGGATGCCGGTGCGGGCATTCACCAAGTGCGGGGCATTCGTCATCGACTCCATGCCGCCGGCCACCACCACGCTGGCCGAACCGGCCTTGATCAGGTCGTGGCCCAGCATGATCGCCTTCATGCCCGAGCCGCAGACCTTGTTGATGGTGGTGCAGCCCGCGGACTTCGGCAGGTCGGCTTCCAGCGCGGCCTGGCGTGCCGGCGCCTGGCCGAGACCGGCCGGCAGCACGCAACCCATGATGACCTCGCCGACATCGGCGGGCGCCACGCCGGACTGCTCCAGCGCGGCACGGATGGCCGTGGCGCCCAGCTTCGGCGTGGGCACGCCGGTGAACTGGCCGAGGAAGGAACCGATGGCAGTGCGCTTGGCACCGACAATGACGACACTGGCGTCCGACATGGGGAGTCTCCGCATGAACGTGAAGGGCACGAAAGGCCCGAGATAGAAGCCGGATTATCGCAGTCCGCGACCCGGCCCGGCAAACGTCCGCAGGCCATCCGGATCGTGCCGGCGGCGGGGCGAGGATGCCTGATCCGTCGTCACGCGCTTGTGCCAAACTGGATGCCGGGGACCGGCGGCATCGCGCCGCGACACGTTGCCGGACCACGGATTGGACCAGTCACCGGGGGCATTGACGATGAAAAGGGAAGCGCATGGGTTCGGCTGCCGCGAGGCGGCCTTGTTCGTGGCGATCGGATTGGCGCTGAGCGCCTGCGGCGGCGGCGGGGGAACCAAGCCGACCTCGACCGCTTCCAGCGGATCCGGCGGCTCGAACCCGCCTTCGTCCAGCACCGTGCCGCAGCCGCCGGTTGATGCCCAGCTTTCGCTCACCAACACCTATGCTGCACATGCCGCCGGCTACACCGGCGCGGGCGTGACCATCGGCGTCGTCGACACCGGCATCATGGCAACCAATCCTGCCGTGGCCGGCCGCGTGCTGCAGGAGCAGATCTACGTCGATCCCAGCACCAACAACACCAAAATCGACGACGTGGTGGGCCACGGCACCTGGGTTTCGGAGATTGCGGCGGGTGCCCCGTTCGCCGGGTTCCCCGGCGGCATCGCGCCGGGCGCCGACCTGGTTTCGGCGCGGATCATCGACGACAACGCGGGCGACGACAACGGCTCCACCCCGCCGTCGACGGTAACCGTCACCGACGCGCAGTTCTTCGGCCAGGTCAATGCGGGCCTGATCAGCGCCGGCGTGAAGGTGATGAACAATTCCTGGGGCGGCATCACCTGGGATACCACCGATACCAGCGTCAATCAGGCCTTCGACCAGGCCTACAGCCCGTTCGTGAACCAGCAGGGCGGCCTGGTGGTGTTCGCCGCGGGCAACGATTCGCAAGCCAATCCCAGCACCATCGCGATGCTGCCCAACGTGGCGCCGGATCTCGCCAAGGGCTGGCTGGTGGCAGTGGCGGTCAACAGCAACAACCCCACCCAGTTGGAGAGCTACTCCGACAAGTGCGGCGCGGCAATGAATTACTGCCTGGCCGCGCCCGGCGACGTGATCGTGCTGGACAAGGACACCACCAGCAGCACGACCAATCCCACGTATTACATCGTCGAGGGCACCTCGTTCGCCGCGCCGGAGGTATCGGGTGCGGCGGCCCTGGTGTGGCAGGCCTACCCGTACTTCAGCAATGACCTGGTGAGGCAGACCCTGCTCGGCACCGCCGATCCGCTGGGCGGCTCCCAGCCCAACCCCACCTACGGTTACGGCGAGCTGGACGTGGGCCGCGCGGTGAATGGCCCGATGCAGTTCAACTGGGGCGACGTCACGGTCAGCTTCAGCGGCAGCTCGAACTGGAACAATCCGATCTCCGGCGCGGGCGGCCTGATCAAGCAGGGCGACGGCACGCTCAATCTCACCCAGCCTTCCAGCTACACCGGCGAGACGCAGGTGCAGGGCGGCACGTTGACCGCGATGTCGCTGGCCGGCGCGGCGGCCATCAGCAGCGGCGCCACGCTGAGCGGCATGTCGGCCATCGGCGGCAACGTGAGCAATGCCGGCACGCTTTCCATTGCGAACACCAACGTCAGCATGGGCGGCAACTACACGCAGCAGACCGGCGGCGTACTGGCCGTATCGCTGGGCTCGACCTTGAACGTGGCCGGCACGGCCACGATTGCCGGCAGCCTGCTGGTGACCGGCACCAACTCCGGCTACACGGTGAACTCGCATACCACCGTGCTCAGTGCCCAGCAGGGGCTTACGGGCACGTTCTCTGCGGTGAATGCGGCTTCCAACGTGCTGCTCACCGCCACGCCCGGTTACGACGCCAACAGCGCCTGGCTCAACGTGAGCCAGGTCAGCGTGACCGCCGTGCAAGGCAGCAGCTACACCACCGCGTCGTACGGCGCCGCACAGCGCGTCAATGCGGCTTTCGGGCAGATCAACGCGCAGTTGACCGGTGCCGCGGCGAACGGTTCGGCGGTGGCGAGCAACTTCATCGCCGGCGCGGCCACCTTGCAGCAGTCGGCCACGCGGGCCAACCTGCAGCAATCGCTGGAAAGCCTCTCAGGCCAGTTGCATGCCGCCAGTGCGGCGATGACATTCGAGGCGATCGACGCCGGCACGCGTGCCTTGACCAACCACTTCGACCAGTGGTTGTCCGCGCCGCAGCACGCGGTGGGCGCGTGGGTGCAGAACCTGGGCTACCAGGGCACCATGTCGCGCAACGGCTACAACAACGTGGCCTACGACCTCAACGGCTGGATGGTGGGGCAGGACTTCCGCGTGGACGGCAATGGCGTGGCCGGATTCGCGCTGAGCGGCGCGCGTGGGCTGGGGCGGTTGGCCGAAAGTGCGGATCAGGGCTACAGCCGCGCCGTGGAAGGCATGCTCTACGGTGGACTGATGCGCGGCAACTGGTATGCGATGGGCCGCTTCGGCTTCGGCAGCTACCAGGAGACCATGCAGCGCCAGGTGCAGTTGGGCGGCCTGTTGGCCAGCGTAGGCAGCGATGACGGCGGCCGCTACGGTGTCGCCTACGGCGAGAGCGGTTACCGCACGACCTTGGGCGGCATGGGCATCACGCCATACGCAAGCCTGGAGTACGCGCAGATCCAGCGCGACGGTTTCAATGAGGCGGGGGGCTATGGATTCGGCCTGAAGTCGGCCGCGCTGACCACCGCGCGCTGGCAGGCCGGCATCGGCCTGCGCGCCAGCCGCCACTGGCAGCTGGGCCGCGCCGGCAGCCTCGCGTTGCAGGGGCGCATGGCATGGCAGCAGTCCTTCGGCCTGCGCGGCGAAGTGTTCGACGCCAGCTTCACTGGCGTGAACCAGTGGGCTCCGCTGGGCGGCATCGGCCTGGCGCGCTACGGCGGCGTGGCGGGTGCCTCGCTGGACTGGAGCATGAATCCGCGCAGCGACCTCTCGCTCGGCTACAACCAGTACTTCGGCCAGGGCCAGCAGGCGACGATGGCCACCTTGAACTACCGCTGGTCGTTCTGATCCGGCCGGAATCCGGCGGCGATGCCCGGCGGCATCGTCGTCGCCGTTCCGCGGACGGCGTTCAGGGCTGCGGGCCTCGCGTTGTCCAGCCGATGCCGCGATAGGACTCCGCCACCGCGGCGGCGCCTGCCGCAATCGCACTGGACATCAGGAAAGCCGACCATGCATTGCTGTCGTGCGGATGCGCGAGCAGCGGCGGCAGCCACACCAGCAGGGTGATGACGCCGAGCATGGCCGCCTCCAGCGTGGCGGCAAGCCGCGGCCACAGCGCGAACAGGATGCCGAGGGCCGCAGCCAGGTTGCCCGCGCCGGTGAGGTAGGCCCAGCCGTGCCGCCACGGCAGCCAGGCCGGCACGAATCCGGCGGTGATGTCGGCATAGACGAAATGCGATAGGCCGATGGTCGGCAGTGCCAGTACCAGCAACAAGCGGGCATGGCAGATGCCCCGGCGGCCTGCGACGAACCGCCCGTCCGGATTCGACAGCGAGGCGAAGACCGCCCATGCGCCGGCCAGGATCACCGCGATCTCGCCCGCACCCAGCCAGGTCGCCTCCATGGCGGGTGCGTAGAGGATGGCCGGGAATTTCAGCAGCACCATCCACAGCAGCGCGAACACCGACATCGCACCGGCCGCCACTTTCGCGATGCGCGGAACCAGGATGCCGATGCCGGTCGCCAGTTCGACCAGCGCCACGATATGAACGAAGGCATCGTGTGCAGGCAGGTGCGCAATCGGGATGCGCTGCCAGACGCCGGCGAAATCGCCGAACGCGAGTCCGCGCACGCCGAGCGCGATCATCACCAGCGCCAGCAGCAGACGGCCATAACCCAGGCCGGGTGCAGTCGAAACGCGCGCGCCTACGGCCAATCTAGCCAGCCATGCGGGAGACTCGGCGCGCCTGCCGCCCTGATCGGATGCTGCGTCCATCGCTCACCCTTTTACGTGGCCGTGTGTACGGAGCATCGAGCGTAATCGGGCCGTTCTGCGTGGGCAACGACCACTTGGCGGCAAAAAGCGCCGATCCATCCGACCTGTATTCCGGCGCCCCGTGCCGCATCAGCCTGCTGGAGTCGCACACCCGCCGCGTACCTGTCGCGCCATGGGGACCATCCGATGCCGGCCATGCGGGTACGATCACGCCGGTACCGTTCGACATGCCGGCACGGGCGCTGACCCCGAGGCACGTCAAGCATCGCCTGCCGACCTTGCAAGTGGAGAACCCATGCAGCGCCGCGATTTCCTGAAGCTTTCCCTGCTCGTGCCCTGCCTGTCGGCATCGCCGGCAGGGGCGGCGCCGGCCGGTCGCGCGAAGCTGTGCGTGCCCGACGGTCGTCCGCACCGTTTCGAACTGTCCAGGCAACGGTTCCTGCTGGACGGCGAGCCGTTCCGCATCATGAGCGGCGAGATGCATCCGATCCGCATCCCCGCCGAATACTGGCGCCAGCGCATCCGCATGGCGAAGGCGATGGGGCTCAACACCATCGCGGTCTACCTGATGTGGAACGCGCTGGAAGCCGAACCTGGCGTGTTCGACCTGCACACCGGCAGCTGCGATTTCGCGAAGTTCATCCGGCTTTGCCAGGAAGAAGGCATGTGGGTGTACCTGCGGCCCGGCCCCTATGTCTGCGGCGAATGGGATTTCGGCGGCTTGCCGCCGTACCTGTTGCGCCATCCGCACATCCGTGTGCGCGACAAGGACGATGCCGACTACATGGCCGCGGTGCGCCGCTACATCGCCACCGTGGCGCCGGCGGTGCGGCCGCTGCTGGCGGCGAACGGCGGGCCGATCCTGATGGTGCAGGTGGAAAACGAATACGCCTCGTTCGGCAAGGACCTCGGCTATCTCGAAGCGATCCGCGCGCTGTGGGAACAGCATGGCGTGCACGGGCCGTTTTCTATCTCCGACGGGCTGGGCCAGATCCGCGAGGCGAAGACCTACCTGCCCGGCGCCGCGCTGGGCCTGGACGGCGACACCGACTTCGCGGCTGCGCAAACCATCGCGGGCGAACTGCCGGTGTGGATGGGCGAGGGCTATCCCGGCTGGATCACGCACTGGGGCGACAAGGATTTCGCGCGCGGCGACTTCGCCGGCACGCTGGCCGTGCTGCTCGCCGAAGGACGTTCGTTCAACCTGTACGTGGTGCACGGCGGTACCAACTTCGGCTTCGGCGCGGGCGCCAACGCGGACGACGACTATTCGAACTTCCAGCCGGTGATCACCAGCTACGACTACGGCGCGCCCATCGACGAGCACGGCGCGCCCACGGCGGACTATCACGCCTTCCGCCAACTGATCGCCGCACACACGGCGCAGCCGCTGCCCGCGTTGCCGGCGGTGCCGCCGATGGCGGGCTTCGCCGCCTTCACGCCGCAACCGCATGCCGCGTTGTGGGACAACCTGCCGGCCGCGAAGAAGGTGGATCGGCCGCAGCCCAACGAACTGCTGTTCGGCCAGGATCACGGCATGGTGCTGTATCGCCGTGCGGTGCAGGGCGGTGGCGAACTGATGGTCGACGGCGTGCGCGATTACGCCACGGTGTTCCACGGCGGCCATTACGTCGATTGCATCTCGCGCGTGGTGCATCCGAAGCTGCGCGCAGGCAACAAGCTGCCATTGCCAGCGAGTCACGGCGAGTCGCCGCTGGAAATCCTGGTCGACAGCTTCGGTCACGTGAACTTCGGCCATGCCATGGCGGATCGCAAAGGACTGACCGGCGAGGTGCGGCTCGACGGCAAACCGCTGGAAGGCTGGGATGCCGTGAGCCTGCCGCTGGACGACGCGTGGCTGGCCGCATTGAAACCACTGCAGGGCAAACCTGCGCGCCCCGGCGTGTTCTTCAAGGGCATGCTGTCGCTCGCAGAAACCGGCGACTGCTACCTCGACATGGCGGCATGGACCAAGGGTTACCTGTGGGTCAACGGCCGCCTGCTGGGGCGCTACTGGAACCTCGGCCCGCAGCAACGGCTGTATTGCCCCGCGCCGTGGCTGCGCGACGGCGACAACGAGGTGCTGGTGTTCGACATGCACCGCATCGAGCCGGCGCCGATCCGCAGCGCGGCCTCGCTCAGCGGCTGACTTTCATTGTGTTCGCGGGAGCGCGTGCTCCCGCGAACGGCGTATCGTCACGCCTTGCCGTGGAACAGCTCGCGCCCGATCAGCATGCGGCGGATCTCGTTGGTGCCGGCGCCGATCTCGTAAAGCTTGGCGTCGCGCAGCAGGCGGCCGGCGGGGAACTCGTTGATGTAGCCGTTGCCGCCCAGCGACTGGATCGCCTCCAGCGCCACCTTCACCGCGTTGGTGGAGGCGTTGAGCAGGCAGGCGGCCGGGTCGATGCGCGATTTCACGCCGCCGTCGAACTGCTGCGCCACCATGTAGGCGAAGCCGCGCGAGGACTGCAGTGCGGTGTACATGTCGGCCACCTTGGCCTGCATGATTTCGAAGGTGCCGATCGGCGCGTTGAATTGCTTGCGCTCGCGCACGTAGGGCAGAGTGAGGTCCATCGCCGCCTGCATCAGGCCGATCGGGCCGCCGGAGAGCACTAGGCGTTCGGTATCGAGGCCGCTCATCAGCACGCGCACGCCCTCGTTCACCTCGCCCACGATGTTCTCGGCGGGGATCTCGCAATTGTCGAACACCAGTTCGCAGGTGTTGGAGCCGCGCATGCCGAGCTTGTCCAGCTTCTGCGCCGTGCTGAAGCCCTTCATGCCTTTCTCGACGATGAAGGCGGTCATGCAGCGGCTGCCGGCAGCGCGCGGCGCAGTGCGCATGTAGACCAGCAGCACGTCGGCGTCGGGGCCGTTGGTGATCCACATCTTGGAGCCGTTGGCGACCCACACGCCGTCCTTCAGTTCGGCCTTGCAGCTCATCGAGCCGACCACGTCGGAGCCGGCGCCCGGCTCGCTCATCGCCAGCGCGCCGACGTACTCGCCCGAGCACAGCTTGGGGATGTACTTCTTGCGCTGCGCCTCGTTGCCGTTGTGGAAGATGTTGTTGACGCACAGGTTGGAGTGCGCGCCGTAGGACAGGCCCACCGAGCCGGAGGCACGCGAGATCTCCTCCATCGCCACCATGTGCGCGAGGTAGCCCATGCCGGTGCCGCCGTATTCGGTGGGGACGGTCATGCCGAGCAGGCCCAGCTCGCCGAACTTGCGCCACAGGTCGGCCGGGAACAGGTTGTCGTGGTCGATCTGGGTGGCGCGCGGCGCGATCTCCTTCTCCGCGAAGGCGTGCACGGTGTCGCGCAGCAGGTCGATTTCTTCGCCGAGGGGGAAGGGGCGCATCACGAACTCCTGTAGGGTTAGCCGGCCAATGGTAGCGCAGCGGCTGCGGCTTCCCCTGACGCGCCGCACCAGCCCGGCGCTTGCGCCTCCCATGCGCGTGCAGGCGAGGCGCTGCCGTTTCAGTGCGCCTTGGCCAGCTTGGCTTTCAGGCCCACGTCGGACATCAGGAAGCCCACGCGGCACTCGTAGTTCTGCGGGTCGCGGTATTCCTGGCCGTTCTGCACGCTGACGATGTCGGTCACCGCGTTGGCGCCGGCGGCCTTGGCGGCCTCCTGCAGGCTGATTAGCGCGGAGGCCATGGCCCAGTCGCAGCTGGTCTGGCTGGACTTGCCGAAGGCGTTGGTCTTCTTGTGCGTGGCGATGTTGTCGTTCACCACCTCGATCTGGCCGGCCGGCGTGTTGCCGGCCAGGTAGAACTTCACGCTGCCGTCCAGCTTGCCGTTGGCCGCGGCGGACTTCACCGCATGGTCGAAGGACAAGTACACGGTCTTGTCGGCGGCCTGGCTGGCCAGCGGCGCGACGGCCAGCAGTGCAGCCAGGGCGAGGCTAGGGGTGCGCATGCGCATGGTGCTGCTCTCCTTGCGGGTTGGAAAACCGGAATCAGCACAGGCCGCCGTTGACGGCGAGTACCTGGCGGGTGATGTAGGCGGCCTCGGTGCCCATCAGGAAGGCCACCGCGGCGGCGACTTCCTCCGGCGTGCCGGCGCGCTGCGCGGGGATGGCCTTCAGTATTTCTTCCACCGGCACCTCGGCGTCCAGCATGTCGGTATCGATCAGGCCGGGCGCCACGCAGTTCACGGTGATCCGGCGCTTGGCCAGCTCCACCGCCAGCGCCTTGGCCGCGCCGATGACGCCGGCCTTGGAGGCGCTGTAGTTGACCTGGCCGCGGTTGCCGACCAGGCCCGACACGGAGGTGATGCACACGATGCGCCCCGGCGCGCGGCGGCGGATCATCGGCATCATCAGCGGATGCAGCACGTTGTAGAAGCCGTCGAGGTTGGTGCGCAGCACGCTGTCCCAGTCTTCGTCGGAGAGCGCGGGGAAGGCGCCATCGCGGGCGAGGCCGGCGTTGCACACCACGCCGTAGGGCGCGCCGTGCTGCGCCACGTCCGCTTCCAGCGCGGCGCGGCAGGCGGCGCGGTCGGCGATGTCGAACTGCAGCACGCGCGCGGCGCGGCCCATCCGTTCGATCTCGGCGCGCACGGCGTCCGCCTCGTCGCGTTTCGCGCGGCAGTGCAGGACGAGGTCGTAGCCGGCTTGCGCCAGCCGCAGCGCGATGGCGCAGCCGATGCCGCGGCTGGAGCCGGTGACGAGGATGCTGTCAGCCATGGTGGGGTTCCGTTGCAGTCGATGGGAACAGCGCGCCGGCGTCGGGCGGACTGAACACGGTGAGCCGCGCCTCCGCCAGCACGCCGGGCGCCTCGATGCGGCAGGCGAACACGCCCATGCCGCTGTCGTCGTGGAAATCGCGTCGCGCCTCGACACGCAGCTCGCTGCCGGGCGCGAACGCGGCGACGTTGCAGCTGTAGTGACGCGTGCCGAGCAGGAAGCCAAGCCGCACCGGCGCGCCCGTTTCCCTGGCCTGGCAGCCGGCCCACGCGGCGATGGCCTGCGCCATCAGCTCCACGCCCATCCAGGCGGGCAGCGTGCCGTCCGCGTCGTGGAACAGGCCGCCGGCCGGCACGCGGCGGCTGCACAGTGCGTGTTCGGCGTCATGCTCAAGCACGGCGTCGAGCAGGATCATCGCGCCGGCATGCGGCAAGAGTTCCGCGATGGGCCACGGCGTCATGCGGCGTCTCCCAGGATCAGGCAGGCGTTGTTGCCGCCGAAGGCGAACGAGCTGCTCATCAGCCGGCGCGGCTTCGTTGCCCGCAGGCGTACGCCCGGCTCGACGAAAGACAGCGTGGGCAAGGCGGGATCGGCCTGGCCGTCCCAGCGCTGCGGCGGCAATCGGCCGTCGTGCAGGCTGAGCCAGCAGAACGCGGCCTCCAGCGCGCCGGCGGCGGCCAGCGTGTGGCCGCTCAGCGACTTGGTGGACGAGCAGGGCACGCCCTGCGGGAACGCCGCGGCCACTGCCGGCGCCTCCATCGCGTCGTTGTGCGCGGTGGCCGTGCCGTGCAGGTTGAGGTAGTCGATCTGCGCGGCGTCGAGCCGCGCATCGGCCAGCGCGCGGCGCATCGCCGCGATGGCGCCACGGCCTTCGGGGTCGGGCGAGGACATGTGGTGCGCGTCCGAGCTGGATCCGGTGCCGAGCAGTTGCACGGCGCCGCGTTCGCGCGTCATCAGGAACAGCGCGGCGGCTTCGCCGATATTGATGCCGCGCCGTTCGCGCGAGAATGGCTGGCACGGTGAGGCATCCATCGCGCCCAGCGCGTGGAAGCCGTTGAGCGGCAGCCGCGCCAGCGTATCCACGCCGCCGCAGATCACCGCGTCGCATTGATGGGCCTGCAGCAGGCGCTGCGCGCTGATGATGGCGCGCGTGCCGGCGGTGCAGGCGGTGGAGATGGCGTAACAGGGGCCGGCCAACGCCAGCCATTCGGCGAGGAACTCGGCCGGGCCGGCGAGTTCCTGATGTGCGTAGCGGTAGTCCGCAGGCCATGCGCCTCCGTTGCGCCGTTCGGCGAGGCCGCCGGTGGCCTCTTCGATGCCGCCCGTGCTGGTGCCAAGCACCACGCCGATGCGTTCGCGGCCGTATTTCGAAATGGCCGTCCGGACGTCCGTTTCGATTTCCTGCGCCGCGGCCAGCAGCAGGCGGTTGCAGCGGTTGTCGCGGGTGGCCGCCAATGCGGCCGGGATCGCGGGCAGCGGCTCGCGCACCGTACCCAACGGCGGCGCATGGCCGGGAATCCAGCCGGCTTCGCTGCGCAGGCCGGAGGCGTCGCCGGCGAACAGCGCTTCGGCCACGGCGGCCTTGCCTGCGCCCAGCGCGCAGACCACGCCCAGTGCGTTGAGGAAGGTTCCGCTCATGCCTGCACCGGCTTGCGCGCCGCGACGTTCACCAGCGTTTCTTCACGCTGGCCGGGCGGCGGCGGGGCGCGCAGGCCCCAGCGTTCGAGCAGGCCGAAATCCCTCGCGCGGCTCCACCACAGGTAGGGCAGCGAGACGTTGGCCTCGCCGAATTCGAAGCCTTGCGCGCGCAGCATGCCGAGGTAGCCGTCGGCGCTCTTTTGCACGTGCATGGGATGGCGGAAGAACCAGCGGATCACCCAGCTGTCGATGTAAGCCTTGGTGGATTCGGCGAACAGCAGCCAACCGCCGGGTTTCAGCACGCGCCAGAACTCGGCCAGTGCGCGTTCCTGCTCGACGAGGTGATGGAAGGTCTGGTGGCAGAACAGCACGTTCACGCTGGCGTCGGGCAGGTCGATGCGCGCGCAGTCGGCGGCGATGAAGTCCGCGGCGATGCCTTCGCGTTGTGCCTCGGCGCTGGCGCAGCGCAGGCTGTGCGGATCGGCGTCCAACCCGATCAGGCGGCCCGGCGCGAAAGCCTCGCGCAGCAGGCGGAACGACTTGCCTTGGCCGCAACCGGCATCCAGCAGCACGCCGCCGCGCGGCAGCGGCTCGCCGACCAGTCGCTTGAGGTCGTTGATCGCCACGCGCAGCACGTGGTGCTGCCAGGTGCGGGTGGCAAGAAAGCGGAAACCGATGCGGGTTTCCTCGACGTAGGTGGGGCTGGCGTAGGTGGTCATGGGTGACTCATTGAAGAGTGCGGCCATGGATGGCCGCCCATTTGATCTTCGCGATCATGGAGGATCGCCGGAAGTACAGCCGTGCGGCCACGGATGGCCGCCCATTTGATCTTCGCGATCATGGAGGATCGCCGGAAGTACAGCCGTGCGGCCGCGGATGGCCGCCCATTTGATCTTCGCGATCATCGATGCTCGCCGGAAGTACAGCCGGAGATGCGCGCCTCCACGGCGCTTACCAGCACGGGAGGCGAAACCAGCTGCATCGCGCCGTCGTCCAGCCTCACGGCCACCTGCACGGTGCTGGCGCGGGTGAGGCGCTCGCCGCTGGCGGCGTCGGCGATGAGGTAGTGGATCTTCAGGCGGTTTTCCCACTCCACCAGGTCGGCGCGCACCGTGATGCGCTGGCCGAAGCGCGCGGCGCGCGCGTAGCGCAGCTGCAGGTCGATCACCGGCCACGCGTAGCCGGCCGCCTTCATCTGCGCGTAGTTGTGGCCGATGCGGTCGAGCAGGGCGCAGCGGGCGATTTCCAGGTATTTCACGTAATGGCCGTGCCACACCACGTCCATGGAATCGACGTCGAAGAACGGCACGACGACCTCGACCTCCACCTGCAATACGCCGCGGCTACGCATCGGCGGCCTCCCAGTACGCGTAGAAGTTGAACCATTGCTGCGGGGCCAGCAGGCACCATTCGGCAAGGCGGTCGGCGTAACGCTGCGCCCATTGGGCGATGGCGTCGTCGCGCTGGCCGCGCGCCCAGGCGGGCGCGTCGAGGAAACGTTCCAGCCGGATCTCGTAGCAGCCCTCGCGCTTGATGCAGCACATCAGGTTCACCGGGCAGCCGAGCAGGCCGGCCAGCAGCCACGGACCTTGCGCGAACGGCGCGGCGCGGCCGAGGAAGTCCACCGATACGCGGCGGCCGTCGTGCAGCGGCACGCGGTCGCCGGCCATCGCCAGCCACTCGCCGCGTTCCAGCCGCTGCGCGAGGTCGAGCATCAAGGCGGCGTCCAGTTCGCTGACCTGGATCAGCCGCATGCGATGCTCGCCCGCCTCGCCGAGCAGGCGGTTGAGATGCGCGACGTGATGCGTGTGCACCAGCACGTTCAACGGCACCTGCTCGCCGAGTTCCGCCAGCGCGCGGCACACGTCGAGGTTGCCGAGGTGGGTGCCCACCAGCAGTTGGCCACGCCCGCTGTGACGGCTGGCCAGCAATTGCGCACGGATGCCGTCGGGGTCGACCAGGCGTACCTGTTCCAGCCGCAACGCGCCGCGCCACACGTCGAGGCGGTCCAGCAGGCAGTCGGCGAAGGCCATGAACTGCGCGAACACGCGTCGCGGCGTGGGCCGCAGTTCGGTACGGCCGCTCCATGCGGCGAGGTGCGCGTAGAACTCGCGGATGCTGCGCCGGGCGGTGCGGCCGGTGAGGAAGAAGTACAGCACGATCAGGTGCAGCAGCGGCGACAGCAGGCGCCGGCCGCAGCGGCGCGCCACCAGGGCGGTGAAGCGCATCAGCAGCAGGCTGCCGCGCTCGCGTTGCGCGGACCAATGGCGTGGCGTGGCGAGCTGCGCCTCGCTCATGCCGGCGGCTCCAGCACGAGGCGACCGGAGGAATACGCGGCATCCCCTTCGCGGTAGGCGAAGTGCAGCTTGCCGCGCGCGCGGTCGAGGCGCAGCGCCAGCGTCACGCTGTCGCCCGGTTGCAGCAGGCGCTGGAATTTCAGCGCCTCCATCTCACGGCATCGCGGCGACGTGCCGAGGCGCGTTGAGGCCAGTTGCAGCGCCCAGGCAACCTGCGCCACGCCGGGCAAGACCGGCGCCTGCGGAAAGTGGCCGGGGAAATACGCGAGGTCGTGCGGTATCCGCAGTTGCAGCGCGCATTCGTCGCCGTCGAGCCGCTCGTGCAGGATCGTGGGTTCGGTGCGGCTCATGCGTTCGCCCGCAGCCGCTTGCGCAGCAGCCATTCGCCCAGGAACAGCGGGCCCATGATGAAGTAGACGATCAGGCCGTTGTACAGCGTCCACCACTTCAGCGGCGCCCACAGCGTGAGCGCGGCGGACATCGAGGCGTTGAACACGAAGAAGCCCACCCACACCCAGGTGACCTTGCGCGTGTAGGGGATGGCGGCATCCGGCAGGTCCGGTTCGCGCACGCGGGCGATGCGCTCCACCACGGGCGGCCCGTAGACCAGGCTGAGCCCGAAGGTGAGCAGCAGGAACAGGCTGATCAGGGTGGGATACCAGCGCAGCAGCGCGGATTCGCCGCTGACGCCCAGCAGCACGCAGTAGGCCAGCGCCACGATCAGCATCCAGCGCCCGCCGTGCTCGCGCAGCAGGAACGGCGCACGCAGCAGCCAGGCCGCCGCCAGCGCCAGCGCAAACACGTGCGGCGGCACCGTCTCCATGCCGAAGTAGACCAGGAACGGATACAGGATGCCGATCAGCGGCAGCAGGATGTTGATCAGTTTGCGCATGCGGCCTGCTGGCTGGCGACGAAGGCGGCGAGGCTGGCCACGCTGGCGAAGTGGCGGCGCGCGTCCTTGTCGTCCGAGGCGATGCGGATGTCGTAGCGCTTCTGCAGCGCCAGCGCCAGTTCCAGCGCGTCGACGGAATCCAGCCCGAGTCCGTCGCCGAACAAGGGCTGCTGCGGCGGGATGTCGGCAGGCTGCAGGTCTTCCAGGTTCAGCGTGTCGATGACGAGCTGGGCGATCTCCCGTTCCAGCGCGGTGTGGGTCGAGGCGTTCACGAGGCGGCAAGCTCCCTGTGGAAGAGTTGGTGCAGGTGGTCGTTGAGGCGGCGCGAGGCGATCGGCATGGGCGCCTCGGCGTTGAACGGCGCGGGGTCGATGTCGGCGCCCACGCGCAGCCGCGCGCGGAAACGGCAAGGCGGGATGCGGTACCACGGCACGCCCTTGGTCAGAGTCGGCGGGTCGATGTCGATGAACACCGGGGTGACCGTGCGCGCGCCGCGCAGCGCGATGGCCGCCGCGCCGCGATGGAACTGCGGCGCCCGCCCGGGCATGCTGCGCGTGCCTTCCGGGAACACGATCAGGCATTGGCCCTCGCGCAGCACGTCGGCGGCGCGCTCCAGCATCTCCGCGCTGCCGTCGTTGCCGATGTACTGCGCATTGCGCACCGGGCCGCGCGTGCAGGGATTGTCGAACAGGTTTTGCTTCACCACGCAGTTCGCGTCGCGGATCTGCGAGATCAGGAACACCACGTCGATCAGCGAGGGATGGTTCGCCACCACCAGCTGGCCGGGCCGGCCCAGCCGTTCGGCGCCGTCGATCACGAAATCCAGCACGCGGGTGCGGTACATGAACTGCACGTGCAGCCAGAACGCCTTGCTGATCGCGGCGCGCGCGCGGCGGCGTTTGTCCAGCGCATTGCCGGGCAGGCAGCCGAGCAGGGGCAGGATCAGCCCGCGCAGCACCAGCCCGCCCAGGCCGAACAGCACGAAGCTGGCGCCGGTGGCCACGAGGCGCCAGGCCCAGAAGTCGCGGCGCGGCGTGTTCAGCGGTTGCGTTGCCAGTTCCATCGGCGGGCCTTCCACGTGTGTTGGAACGAAGTTTCGCGCACGAGCAGCGCACGCAGGAAATCCAGCGCGTGCGGCCACGCGCAGGGCGCATCGCCGCCGGTACGGCCGAGTTGCAATTGCCAGTCGCCGTGGGCGGGCGTGTCCATGCTCGCGTCGTGCCTCCCCAGTCGCAGGGCCACAGCATAGGAGAACGGCACGTCCGCGATCCACGGCGCGTAGGTGGGTGGCGGCAGCTCCTCGGCCACGACCACCAGCGCAGATGATGCACCCGCGGCAAGTTGCAACGCGCCTTCCAGCACGGCGTGTTCGAAGGTGTCGGCTTCGCCGGCGATGGCCGAGGACTCGCCGCGCTGGCCGCGCAGGATCGACCACTGGCCCGCGATGGCGTTGTGCACCGACAGGCCGAAACGGGTGGGCGACAATGGCTGGCCGTCGGCGATGTCGGAGAGCAGGGCCAGCGTCTGCGGCGTTTCGCCGTGGCGCGAGCCGAATACGAAAGGCAGTTGTTCGTCGTCGCCGCAGAGCGGCCAGGCGGTTTCCAGCGTCATCCGCGCCAATCGACTCAAGCGGCGGCGTTGCAGTGCCGGCAGGAAGGCGCAGGACGGTTGCGCTTGCGCATCGTCGGGCATGTCGCGGGGCGATTGCGCCCAGGCCTGCCAGTCCTCGGCGCTTGCCAGCCCTGGAGCCCACGCGCGCCAGCCTTCGAGACGGAACGCGATCATGCGGCGGCCCCGTCGAAGCGGCGGAACAGCAGCGCGGCGCAGCTGCCGCCGAAGCCGTAGCTGCTGCTGAGCGCGGCATCGACGGGCTGTTCGCGATTTTCCGTGAGCAACGGCGCGTCCTCGAAATCCGGGTCGATATCGCCCAGCGGCGCGCCGGCGGCGAGGAAGCCGTGTTGCAGCATCAGCAGGCAGGCGATGGCATCCAACGCGCCCGCGGCGCCGGGTGCGTGGCCGATCAAACCCTTGATCGAGGACAGCGGAGGCACCGGCACGCCGCGTTCGGCGAACACGCCGCGGATGGCCTGCCATTCGGCGAGGTCGCCTTGCGTGCCGCAGGCGTGCGCGTTGACATAGCCGGGCAGGCTGCCGGCGCGATCCAGCGCTTGCCGCAATGCGCGGGCAATGCCGGCGGCGCCGGGGCCGACCATGCTGGCGGCGTCGGTGGCGCAGCCGTAGCCGGCGAGTTCCGCCAGCACGCACGCGCCGCGTGCCTGCGCATGCTCCAGCGATTCCAGCACCAGCACGCCGGCACCTGCGGCCAGCGCGAAACCGTCGCGGTCGCGGTGGAACGGACGCGAAGCCTTTGTCGGATCGACTTGCGGCGACAGCGCGCCCATCGCGTCGAACCACATCGCGGTGCTGGGATGCAGCTCCTCGGCGCCGCCCGCGATCACCACGCTCTGCCGGCCGAGCTGGATCAGCTCCATCGCGTGGCCGACGGCATGCGCGCCGCTGGTGCAGGCCGAGCTGACCGTGTAGCTGGCGCCACCGATGCCGAAAGCCTGCGCGAGGCTGGCGGACAGCGCGCTGCTCATGCCGCGCGGCACGGTGAAGGGCGAGATCCTGGCGATGCCGCGGCGGCGATGGTTGTCCAGCGCTTCCTCGTGCTCGCTGAGCGCGGCGCCGCCGCCGAGCACCAGTCCGCAGTCGGCGGCGGCGAGCCGTTCGGGTGCAAGCTGGGCCTGCGCCAGTGCCTCGTTCGCGGCGTGCCAGGCGTAGCGCGCCGGCGCGGGCAGGAAGCGGCGCAGCTTGCGTGGCGGCTCCGGCTGCAGGGGCCCGATGTCCACCGGGCCGCCAACCTGGCCGCGCATGCCGAGCGCGGCGAAGGCTTCCATGCGGCGCAGGCCGTGGCGGCGTTCGCGCAGCGCATCCAGCAGCGCGGGCGTGCCCGCGCCGACGCAGCTCACCGCGCCCATGCCGGTGACCACCACGCGCGGCAGGCCGCTGGCGTCGCGCAGGCGCATCAACCGACCGCCCTGAAGATCAGCGAGGTGTTGATGCCGCCGAACGCGAAGTTGTTGTTCATCACCACGTCGGTGGCGATGGCGCGGCCCTCGCCGGTGAGGTAGTCGAGTTCGGCGCAGTCGTCCGCGCACCGGTCGAGGTTGAGCGTGGGCGCGAACCAGCCCGCGCGCATCATTTCGATGGCCCACCACGATTCCAGCGCACCACAGGCGCCCAGCGTGTGGCCCACGTAGCTCTTCATCGCGCTGACCGGCACGCGCGCGCCCAGCACGGCGGCGGTGGCGTGGCTTTCGGCCGCGTCGCCGCGGTCGGTGGCGGTGCCATGCGCGCTGACGTAGCCGATGGCGCCGGGAGGCAATTGCGCATCGTCCAGCGCAAGGCGCATCGCCACCGCCATCGTCTCGGCCGTGGGTTGGGTGATGTGCGCGCCGTCGGAGTTGCAGCCGAAGCCGACCACCTCGGCGTATATCGTGGCGCCGCGTGCCTTGGCGTGTTCGTATTCCTCCAGCACCAGCGTGGCGGCGCCCTCACCGACGACGAGTCCGTCGCGCTTCGCGTCGAACGGGCGCGGCGTGAGTTGCGGCTCGTCGTTGCGCGTGCTGGTGGCGAACAGCGTGTCGAACACCGCGGCACCGGGGCCGGAAAGTTCCTCCGCGCCGCCGCACAGCATGAGCTGTTGCCGGCCGCAGCGGATCGCCTCGTAGCCATAGCCGATCGCCTGGCTGCCCGAGGTGCAGGCGCTGGAGGTGGGGATCACGCGGCCCTTGAGCCCGAAGAACACGCCCACGTTCACCGCGGTGGTGTGCGCCATCATCTGGATGTAGCTGGTGGCGGTGACGCCCTGCATGGAGCCGGTGTCCAGCATGCGCCCCATCACCCGCACCGGCTCCACGCTGCCGCCGGAGGAGCCGTAGGCCACGCCCATGCGGCCGTCGCGGATCGACGCATCGTCGGCGAGGCCGGCGTCGCGCAGCGCGTGCTCGCTGGCGGCCACCGCGAACTGCGCGACGCGGCCCATCGAGCGGATCTTCTGGCGTGGCCACGGCGGCAGCGCGAAGTCGTCCACCGGACAGCCGAGACGGCCGTTGAGCGCGTCGAAGTAATCCCATTCGTGCATGCGCCGCACGGCGTTGCGGCCTTGGCGCAGGCGGGCGGAGATCGTGGCCCAGTCGTGGCCCAGCGGCGTGATGCCGCCCATGCCGGTGACGACGACGCGTTTCATCATGGCGACCTCGCGGAGGTGTCGGTGATGGCCCGGCTCGCCGGCACCAGCAGGGCGGTGAAGGCGATGCCTAGCAGCAGGGTGAGGCCGAAGTCGCGCAGCGCCGGCATCGAGCTCAGCGACAGCAGGCCGAAGGAGAGCAGGGCGGTGAGCGCGGAGAGCAGCACGCTGGCGTACATCGCGCCGGGCTTGTCGGCGGTGTGCGGTTCGCCTTCGTGCAGGAACACGGCGTAGTTGGCGCCCACGCCCAGCACCAGCATCAGCGCCATCCAGTGGAACAGCGTGAGCGGCTGGCCGAGGTAGCCCAGCGCGGCCAGCGTCAGCGCGATGCCCAGCACCGGCGGCGCCAGCACGCGCGGCATGCGTCGCCAGCCGTAGCGCCAGCCGAACACCGGCACGATCAGTCCGATCGCCGCCAGCAACCACACGCTGGCGTAGCGGCGGTAGCGGCCGAACAGCTGCGACACGCTGGCGGCCTTGTCGACCAGGCTGACGCCGGGCAGGCCATCGGCGGCGCGGCGCAGCAGCGCATCGTCGTCGCCGCCCTGCGGCAGCACGATGGAGCCGCAACCGTGCGCGTCGCAACCCATCCAGAGGTAGCGGAACGGGCTGGCGATCGGCGAGTTCAGCCAGCTTTTGAAGTCCAGCGTGGTGCCGGGCCAGGCGTCGGCGTAGGCGGCGGCGGCCTGGGTGCGCAGTCCGCCGTCGACCAGCAAGGTCTGCAGGCGGGACCGCTCGGTCAGCGTGTGCGCCTGCTGCGCCTGTGCGACGGCGGCGGCGTTGGTGGCGCTCACCCGGTTCGATGTTTGCAGTGCGCGTGCTAGCAGGGCGTGGTCGGCCGTCTGCCGTGCCTGCGAAGGCGCCATGCGGGCCAGGCCGAGCCAGTCGGCGAGATGGCCGTCGTGAACCATCGCCTGCAGTCGTTGCTCCAGCCGTTCCTCCCGCTGCAGGGTCTGCTCGGTGTCGGCGCCTTGCACCAGGTAGAACTGGCTGCCGTTGCCGAGTCCGGTGATCTCGCGGATGCGATGTTCCTGCGCCACCAGCGCGGGTGGCGGCGAGATCAGCAGGTGCACGTCGTCGTCGTGGCCGAGCCGGCACCAGCCGGGCAAGGCCGCCAGCAGCAACAGCGCGGCCAGCAGCAGACCGCGGCGACCGTGGCCGGCGCGACCCACGCCACGTTGCAGCGCCAGCGCCCAGCGCACCGGCGCGACCGTCAACGGCCTGGCCGGACGTTGCAGCAGCGCGGGCAGCAGCCAGAACACGCTGAGGCAGGCGGCCAGCATGCCGCTCATCGCGAACACCGCCATCTGGCGCAGCGCGGGGAACGGCACCAGCCCGAGCAGGGCATAGCCCAGCAGCGAGGTGGACAGCGCCAGCCACAGGGCAGGGCGCACCTGGCGCAGGCCGGCGGCAGCCTGCCAACCCGCGCCGGCATTGGCGCGTGCGGTGAGGTACTGGATCGAATAGTCCACCGCCTCGCCCAGCAGTGCGGCGCCGAACACCAGGGTCAGCAGGTAGATCTGCCCGAACACCAGCAGGCTGGCGACGGTGGCGAACAGTACGCCCGCCGCGGTCGACAGGAAGGCCAGCAGCAGCGGTCCGGGCGAGCGGAACATGCCGATCAGCAGCAGCGCGATGCCCAGCGTGGAGATCCAGCCGACCAGGTGCACGTCGCGCTCCGCGCCGGCCCGCGCGGCGGCGGCGTAGAACACCGCGCCGGTACGCAGCACGCGGGTGCCGGGCTGGTCGTGTTCGACCCGGCGCACCGCGTCGTCGACCGCGGCCAGCACGTGTTGCTGCACGGTGTCGTCGTAGGACGAGCCGGCCAGCGTGGCGGTGACCAGCACGCAGGTCTGGCCGTCGCGGTGCGCGACCAGCAGGTCGTCTTCCGGCAGCAGCGGCGAGCGGCTCCAAGGCTGCTCGCCGAGCCAGTGCTGCAGCCAACCGAATGGATCGTCCTGCAGCGAGGTGCTCACGCCGTCGACGAACGGCGCGTTGAGCCGTTGCGCCAGCGCCTGCGCCGGGTCGTAGCCGGGTGCGGCCATCGCGGCACGGTCAGCATCGGACAGCAGGAAGAAGCGATGCACCAAGTAGGGCGCGACCACCTGCTGCAGGTCGAACGGCGGCAGTTCGGCCAGCACCGAGCGGAACACCGTGTGAGGCTGCAGCGCCTTGCCCAGCGCACGGGCCGCGGCCTTGGCTCGGTCGTCGTCGGCGTTTTCCACCAGCAGCACGATGCGGTCGCCGCTGGCGTGGGCCAGCCGTTGCACCGCGGCCTCGGCCAGCGGCTGCTGCTCGGTCGCGGGCAGCATCGCCAGCAGGTCGGTCTGGATCGGCAGGCGGCCGCGCCCGAACAGCAGCCACGCGCCCAGCGCGGCCACCAGCAGCGAGGTGATTGCAAACAATCCGGCACGTAGCGTCAGGCGTGAACTCATGGCAGGCCGAGCGCGCGCTTTTCCAGGCGGCTCAGTACGCCGGCATCGCGGGTCTGGCTGAAGCGGATGTCGGTGGCGCCGCCATCGCGCATGGCGATGCGGATGCTTTCGAGGAAGGCATCGCCGCTCAGTTCGATGCTGCCCAGCACGCGCGCCACGCGCGCCTGTTTCGGCACCAGTCGCAGCGTCCAGTGGGCGGTGCTGCCGCTGGCGGCGATGTCGAACTGGCGGCGCACCTCGTCGGCATGGCCCGCCAGCATCGCCTGCAGCATCTGCGAGATCTGGCCCGCGCCGCGCGCGTCGCGCATGGGATGCGGCAGGCCCTGCGGGTCGATGCGCGCGGCTTGCCTGCCGGTGAACGCCAGGGTTTCCGCGAACGGGGCCTGCGTCTGCCACAGCATGCCGTGGCCCAGCACGAACAGCAGCTGGCCCCGGCTCACCTGGGGCTTCTCCAGCGCCGGGTTGCTGCGGGTCTGGACGAAATCGGCGCGCACGGCCGCGTGTTGGCCCAGCGCGGTCAGCACGCTTTGCAGCAAGGTGTCGTCGGTCTGCGCATGCGCGAACGGCGCGAAGAAACAGAACGACAGCAGAAACATCAGTCGACGCATGCGTTTTCTCCAAGGAACCGGCGCCACAACATCCGGGGCGCCCTGGGCAGCATGCCAAGCAACAGCCGCGTGTGCATCGCCGAGATGCGCAGGTTGTCGCGGAACATGCGGAAATGCGACAGCCCGTTCTCCGGATAGGTCACGCGGGTCGGCAGGTTGGCCACCGGCAGGCCGCGCCAGACCAGCCGCACCGCGATCTCGGTGTCGAAATCCATGCGCGCCGGCGGCGGCTTGCGTTCGATCTCGGCGCACGTGGCCTGCAGCGGGTACAGGCGGTAGCCGCACATCGAGTCGCGGATCGCCAACGACAGCGTTTCCAGCCAGACGCAGACGTGGGTGACGTAGCGCCCGTACAGGCGCGCGCGCGGAACGCTGGCGTCGTAGATGGGCGCGCCGCAGACCAGCGCCCGTGGGTGCGCGCGGCCGATGGCGAGGAAGCGCGGTGCGTCGCCGGTATCGTGCTGGCCGTCGGCATCGATCTGCAGGGCGTGGCTGTAGCCGGCTTCATGCGCGGCGAATAGCCCGGCACCGATAGCGCGCCCTTTGCCCTGGTTGTGCGGCAGGCGCAGCAGTTGCACCTCGTCGGTGTCGCGCGCCAGCGCATCCAGCACGTTGCGGGTAGGTTCGTCGCTGCCGTCGTCCACGATCAGCACAGGCAATCCGTGCGTTCGCAGCGCATGCACCGTGCGCGCGATGGTGCTGCCGTGGTTGTAGATCGGGATCAGCGCGCAGGGCAGGAAATGGCCACGGGTGTCCGGCATGGCCGGGCTCAGCGTTCGAGCAGGCCGCGCACGGTGCTGACCACGTCGCCCACGGTACGCACGTTCTTGAAATCCTCCGGCTTGATGCGCATGCCAGTCATTTCCTGCACCTGGATCGCCAGGTCCACCGCGTCGATGCTGTCCAGGCCGAGGTCGGCGAACAGGTGGGCTGAGGGCAGCACACGCTCGGGCTCGATCTCGAAGGTATCGTGCAGCACCCCGCGCAGGCGTTCGAGGATGTCCGTGTTGCTGATGTCGGCGGCCAGGATGGTGCTCATATCGCGTTCTACTCTCGTTGTTCCGTGCGTGTCGTGATGCCTTCCGGGGCGGCGGTTACCTGCGGTACGGCCGGGCGCCGGCATCGACGTCCGGCATGCGCCGGCAGCCTGCTTCGACGTGGTGGCTCCCCTGAGCGACGAGCGCAAGCCGTAGGCGGGGCGCATCGCATTCGCGAGTGTAACAGAGCGCCTTTCCTGGCCGGGCGCCAGCGACGAAAAGGCCGCCTTGCGGCGGCCTTTTCGCGTACACCGCTCCGGGGCGGCTTACTGGCCGCGCATGCGGCCCTGGAAGCGGGTGCCGCCGTTGCCCATGTGCGGCAGCTTGATCTTGCCGATCGCGCTGATGCGCTCCTCGGCCAGACGGTCGGCGGCCTTGTAGGTGGGCACGCCCTGGGTCTTGCTGATCTCGAAGATGCGGCCCAGGTTGTAGTAGATCGTGCGCATCATGCGCATCGCGCGCTCGCGGTTGTAGCCGTCGATTTCCAGCGAGACGTTCATCACGCCGCCCGCGTTGACCGCGTAGTCCGGCGCGTACAGTACGCCGCGGCGCTGCAGCTCGTCGCCGATCTCGTCGGTGGCCAGCTGGTTGTTGGCCGCACCGCAGATGATCTTGGCCTTGATGCGGTCGATGGTCTGCAGGTTGACCGTGCCGCCCAGCGCGCACGGCGAGTACACGTCGGCGTCCACGTCGTAGATCTCGTCCAGGCCCACGGCCTCGCAGCCCAGTTCGTCGACGCAGCGCTGCACGGCGTCCTTGTTGATGTCGGTGACGAACACCTTGGCGCCCTGCTCGCGCAGCAGCTTGATGAACTCGCTGCCGACGTGGCCGCAGCCCTGCACGGCGAAGCTGTACTTGCCCACGTCCTCGTTGCCGTGCTTGAAGTGCAGGGCGGCCATCAGGCCCTGCAGGGTGCCGAACGCGGTGAACGGCGAAGGGTCGCCGGAGCCGCCGTGCACCTGGTGCACGCCGGTGACGTACTCGGTCTCGCGGAACACGTATTCCATGTCGTTGACGTCGATGCCAACGTCTTCGGCCGTGATGTAGCGGCCGTTGAGCGAGTTGACGAAACGGCCGAACGCGCGGAACAGCGCCTCGGACTTGTCCTTGCTCGGATCGCCGATGATCACCGCCTTGCCGCCGCCCAGGTTCAGGCCGGCCACGGCGTTCTTGTAGGTCATGCCGCGCGACAGGCGCAGCACGTCGTTCACCGCTTCCTGCTCGGTCTTGTACGGCCACATCCGCAGGCCGCCCAGTGCAGGGCCCAGCACGGTGTTGTGGATCGCGACGATGGCCTTCAGGCCGGCGTCCTGGTTGTGGCAGAAGACGACTTCTTCGTGACCGGTCTTGGCGAGGGTTTCGAAAATCATTGGAACGGCGACTCCATGGGGAGGTGCCCGCGGGCATCCAGGAATGGCGGCATCGCAGTGCATTGGATGCCGCCGGGGAACTACAAAAAAGCGGCGGCCGCGTCTCCCGGAAGAGCGCGGTATGACGGACCAAGTCGGACATTCTAGTACGCCGGTTGGCCCAGGCCGTGCCGCGACGCAACAAGGCGAAATCCGGATCGTCTCCAAATAATGAATGAATCATGAATGGATCCGGCCGGCGTGCACGTGTTTCAGCCGCGGTTGCGCATTGAGACATTGAGGGGCATTCCCGGTGGCATTTTCTGCCGCGCAGGGAGCCGGGCTCGACGGGAATCCGGGTGCGCGCGAGGCCATCGCGTGCGTCTTCGCTTCCCCGCAGCAATCGCGTGCACGGAAAACCGACACCTCGCATTCAGGCAGTACCTACGTCCGGGAGACAACGCATGGCCAAGCAGAGCAGTCAGAAGTTCATCGCGCGCAACCGCGCGCCGCGGGTGCAGATCGAATACGACGTCGAGGTCTACGGCGCGCAGAAGAAGGTGCAGGTGCCGTTCGTGATGGGCGTGATGTCCGACCTGTCCGGCGTGAACAACGCCGAGCTGCCGGCCATCGAGGATCGCAAGGCGCTGGAGATCGACGTGGACAACTTCGACAGCCGCCTGCAGTCGATGAAGCCGCGGGTGTCCTTCGCCGTGCCGAACACGCTCACCGGTGAGGGCAACCTCAACGTGGACATCACGTTCGAGAGCATGGACGACTTCTCGCCCGCCGCCGTCGCCCGCAAGGTCGGCGCGGTGGCCAAGCTGCTGGAGGCGCGCACCCAGCTCGCCAACCTCGGCACCTACATGGACGGCAAGGCCGGCGCGGAGAAGCTGATCGCGCAGGCCATCAACGATCCGGCGCTGCTGCAGTCGCTGGTGTCCGCAGCCAAGCCCGCCGGCGACGGCAAGGATGGGGAATAAACCATGGCAACCGAGAAACTGGCCGAACAGGGCGGCGCAACCCAGACCCTGGTGCCCGACGACTTCGCCGCGCTGCTCAGCAAGGAGTTCAAGCCCAAGAGCGACCGCGCCAAGGAAGAGGTGGAGTCCGCCGTCCGCACGCTCGCCGAGCAGGTGCTGAACAAGGCCGACATCGTCTCCGACGACGTCACCCAGACCATCAACGCCTACGTGGCGGAGCTGGACCGCAAGATCAGCGAGCAGCTCAACCTCGTCATGCACCACGCCGACTTCCAGAAGCTGGAAAGCGCCTGGCGCGGCCTGCACTACCTGGTCAACAACACCGAAACGGATCAGCAGCTCAAGATCCGCGTGATGAACATCTCCAAGAAGGAGCTGGGCAAGACGCTGAAGCGCTACAAGGGCACGGCGTGGGATCAGAGCCCCATCTTCAAGAAGATGTACGAAGAGGAATACGGCCAGCTCGGCGGCGAGCCCTACGGCTGCCTGATCGGCGACTACTACTTCGACCACAGCCCGCCCGACGTCGAACTGCTGGCCGGCATCGGCCAGGTGGCCGCCGCCGCGCACGCGCCGTTCATCGCTTCGGCCAACCATACCCTGATGGGCATGGACAGCTGGGCCGAACTGGCCAACCCGCGCGACCTGGCCAAGATCTTCTCCACGCCCGAGTACGCCTCCTGGCGTTCGCTGCGCGAATCGGACGACGCCAAGTATCTGGCGTTGACCATGCCGCGCACGCTGGCCCGCCTGCCTTACGGCGCCGGCACCGACCCGGTGGAGGAGTTCGACTTCGAGGAGGACACCTCGGGCGCCGATTCGTCCAAGTACACCTGGCAGAACGCCGCCTACGCGATGGCGGTGAACATCAACCGCTCGTTCAAGGAATACGGCTGGTGCTCGCGCATCCGTGGCATCGAGTCGGGCGGTGCGGTGGAAGGCCTGCCGGTGCACACCTTCCCCAGCGACGACGGCGGCGTGGACATGAAGTGCCCCACCGAGATCGCGATCACCGACCGCCGCTCGGCCGAGCTGGACAAGATGGGCATGATGCCGCTGGTCCACCGCAAGAATTCGGACATGGCCGCCTTCATCGGTGCGCAGTCGCTGGCCAAGCCGGAGGAGTACGACGACCCGGACGCCACCGCCAACGCCGCGTTGAGCTGCCGCCTGCCGTACATGTTCGCCTGCTGCCGCTTCGCGCACTACCTGAAGTGCATCGTGCGCGACAAGATCGGCTCGTTCTCCAGCCGCGAGTCGATGCAGAACTGGTTGACCAACTGGGTCATGCAGTACGTCGACGGCGATCCGACCAACTCCAGCGAGGAGACCAAGGCGCGCAAGCCGCTGTCGGCGGCGGAAGTGGTGGTGGAGGAGGTCGAGGGTGCGCCCGGCTACTACACCTCGAAGTTCTTCTTGAAGCCGCACTACCAGTTGGAAGGCCTCACGGTGTCGCTGCGGCTGGTGTCGCGGCTGCCCTCGGCGGCCAAGGCCTGAAACACCCCGGCATGGGCGCGGCCGCGGCATGCGGTCGCGCCCGCCGGGTTCGAGAAAGGGAAGGCCGGTGCCCGTGGCATCGGCGAACACCGGGCATCGTCTGCGCGACATCGCGATGAAGGCGGCGACGGGCGTGTGGCAACCGGCCAGGGAGTGACCCGGCCGGGCGGATCAATTCATCAACAGGCGATCGAGGAGAAGGTTCATGGCATTCGACATGCACATCAAGTTCGGCTCGGGCAAGATCAAGATCGAGGGCGCGTCCAACCACAAGAAGCACAAGGGCGAAGTGCCGATCCTGGCGTGGTCGTGGGGTGTCAGCAACACCGGCGACCTGCACACCGGCGCGGGCTCGGCCAGCGGCGGCAAGGCGCACGTGCAGGACATCTCCATCACCAAGTACGTGGACGGCTGCTCCAACGCGCTGATCAACGCGTGCTGCACCGGCGGACGCGTGGACCAGGCGTGGCTCTACGTCACCAACGCTACCGGCGAGCAGACCGACTTCCTCACCATCGAGCTCTCCGAGGGCATTCTGATCACCTCGGTGTCCACCGGCGGCAGCGGCGGCGAGGACAAGCTCACCGAGAACATCACCCTGCATTTCGGCAAGTTCAAGTACTCGTTCCAGCCGCAGGACGACAAGGGCGGCAAGCAGGGCGGTACCAAGGACTTCACCTACGACATCCAGGGTGTGGCCAGCGCCTGAGCCTGACCGGCGACTTGCAGTCGCCTCGTTTTGCCGACCCCTCAAGCGCGGAAAGTGGATATGGCTCCGGAAAACTTGCTCAAAGAAGGTCGGTTGGACGAGGCGCTGCAAGGCTTGACCGCGCAGGTGCGCGGCAATCCCGCGGATGCCAAGGCGCGGGTGTTCCTGTTCCAGTTGCTCGCCCTACTCGGGCAGTGGGAGCGGGCGCAGAACCAGCTGAAGGTGAGCGGCGAACTCGACCCGCTCAACACGCTGATGGTGGAAGCCTACAGTCGTGCGCTGGCGGGCGAACTCGACCGCCAGCAGGTGATGGCCGGCGCACGGTCCCCGATGGTGATCGGCGAGCCCGCGCAGTGGCTGGCGCTGCTGCTGCAGGCATTGAAACTGCAGGCGGACGGTCGGCCTGCGCAGGCGCAGCCGCTGCGCGAGCAGGCTTTCGAACAGGCCGAGGCGGTAGGTGGCGAGATCGACGGTACGCCGTTCGAGTGGATCGCCGACGCCGACTCGCGCTTCGGGCCCTGCCTCGAAATGATCGTCAACGGCGGCTATGCGTGGGTGCCGTTCACGCGGATCAGGCAGCTGGTGTTCGAGGCTCCCAGCGACCTGCGCGACAAGGTCTGGGCTCCGGTGCAGGTGACCTGGAGCAACGGCGGCCAGGCCGTGGGTTTCGTGCCGTGCCGCTATCCGGGCACCGAGCGCGAGCGGGACGGCGAGCTGGTGCTGGCGCGGCGCACCGACTGGACCGACCTCGGCAACGAATGCTATGCCGGTTGCGGCCAGCGCATGCTGGCCACCGACGCCGGCGATTACCCGCTGCTGGATATCCGCAGCATCACGTTCAACGCGGCCTGAGCGGGGCTCCTTCGCCATGGCCGAACTCACCACCCAGGAGCGCCTGCAACCCTCCCTGCTCGACCGCCTTACCGACGACGAGCCGGGCAGGGCCGACGAAAGCCGCGAGAAGCGGGTGATCTCGGCCACACGCCTGCGCGACTGCGTGGCGCGCGACATGTCCTGGCTGCTCAACTGCGTGAACCTGCGCGCGGACGACGAGTTGGCCGACTACCCGGAAGTAGCCAGTTCCGTGCTGAATTTCGGCATCCCCGATCTCACCGGCGCGGCGCTTTCCGGCATCAAGGCCGACGTGCTGCAACGCCAGGTGCGCGACGCCATCCTCGCCTTCGAGCCGCGGCTGACGCCCGGCACCCTAAGCGTCACCGTGCAATCGGACACCAAGCGCATGGACCGCCAGTCGCTGGTGTTCAACATCGCCTCGGAGATGTGGGCGCAGCCGATTCCGCTGAACCTCTACCTCAAGACCGAGGTGGACCTGGAAACCGGCCGTTTCAACGTGTCGGAAAGCTTCGGTTGACGGCCATGGATCCGCGCCTGCTCCGCTACTACAACCGCGAGTTGCAGCACGTCCGCGAAATGGGCGGCGAGTTCGCGCGCGAATACCCCAAGATCGCCGGCCGCCTCGGCCTGGAAGGCTTCGAGTGCGCTGATCCTTACGTGGAGCGGCTGCTGGAGGGCTTCGCCTTCCTCGCCGCGCGCATCCAGCTCAAGCTCGACGCGCAGCACCCGGTGTTCACCCAGCACCTGCTGGAGATGATCTATCCGCACTACCTCGCGCCGGTGCCCTCGATGGCGGTGGTGCAGCTGAACCCGGACACCAAGGAGAGCGCGCTGGCCGCCGGTCCGGTGGTGGCGCGGCAGACCGCGCTGCGCGGACTCACCGGCCACGACGAGCGCACCGCCTGCGAATACCGCACCGCGCACGACGTCACGCTGTGGCCGCTTGAGATTGCCGAAGCGAAGTATTTCGAGACGCCCGCCGCGCTGGCCGCCGCCGGCGTGCCGTTGCCGGCGGACCGCACCGTGCGGGCCGGCCTGCGGCTCAAGTTCACCGTCACCGCGGGTGCACAGGCAAACATGCTGGCGCTGGACGAGCTGCCGCTGTTCATTGCCGGCACCGACGAATTGCCCAAGCGCCTGTACGAACAATTGCTGGGCAACGCGGTCGGCTACCTGGTGCGCACGCCGGGTGCGAGCGGGCCGGTCAGCGAATTCTTCGACGGCCGTTGCATCCACGACAAGGGTTTTGCCGAGGACGAGGCGCTGCTGCCCTATACCGACCGCTCGTTCAGCGGCTACCGCCTGCTGCAGGAGTACTTCGCCTGCCCGGAGCGCTTCCTGTTCGCGGTGTTCACCGGCCTGCGTTCCGTGCTGGCGCGTTCGCAGGCCTGCGAGTTCGAGATCATCACGCTGTTCGACCGCAGCGTGAGCCGGCTGCACAACGCGGTCGACGCCGGCAACTTCCGCTTGTTCTGCACACCGGCGATCAACCTCTTCCCGCGCCGCGCCGACCGCATCCACTTGCAGTCCGGCCGCGTCGAGTACCACATCCTCGCCGACCGCACGCGACCGATGGACTACGAGATCCACGGCATTTCGGAGGTCGAGGGCTTCGGCGACAGCCAGGAGCCGGAGCAGCGCTTCCAGCCGTTCTACGGCAGCGACGAGCGCACCTGGCACAACCGGGCGGCGGCGTTCTACACCTTGCGGCGCGAGCCGCGCCAGCTGTCCTCGCGCCAGCGATTGCACGGCGCGCGTTCGAGCTATGTGGGCAGCGAGGTGTTCATCTCGCTGGTGGACGCCAACGACGCGCCGTATGCCACGCAACTGCGCCAACTCGGCATGCGGCTGCTGTGCACCAACCGCGACCTGCCGCTGCAGATGCCGGTGGGCAAGTCGCATACCGATTTCACCCTGGATACCGGCGCGCCGGTGGCTTCGATCCGCTGCGTGGCCGGTCCGACCAAGCCGCGCGCGCCCACGGCCAGCGGCGAGACCGCGTGGCGGCTGATCAGCCACCTGCAACTGAACTACGTCTCGCTGCTGGGCGAGGGCGGCGAGGACGGTGCGGCGGCGTTGCGCGAGATGCTCACGCTGTATTCCGACGAATTCGACGCCGGCGCGCGCCGGCAGATCGAAGGCATCAAGACGGTGGCTGCGCAGCCGGTGGTACGGCGCATCCCGGTGCCGGGGCCGATCAGCTTCGGCCGCGGGCTGGAGATCACGCTGACCTGCGACGACGGCGCCTTCGAAGGCACCGGCGCCTTCCTGCTCGGCGCAGTGATGCAGCACTTCTTCGCGCGGCATGTCTCGGTGAACTCCTTCACCGAGACCGTATTGCGCACCCTGGAACGCAATGAGGTGGCCCGATGGCCGGCACGGCTCGGCAAGCGCCAGATTCTGTAGCGCCAGCCCGCGCGGAGCTTGAGCGCGGGCTGCGGGAGCAGCCGGAGTGCTTCGAGTTCTTCGAGGCGCTGCGCAGGCTCGAATGCGCGCATCCGGAGCGGCCGCGACTAGGCGAATCGGCCAAGCCGACGGAAGACGCCGTGCGCCTGTGCCACACGCCGTCGCTGTCGTTCCCGCCGCGCGCGGTGGATCGCTACGAGGCCGCCTCCGGCAACAAGCCTGCGCGCCTGCATGGCCTGTTCCTCGGCCTGTTCGGGCCCAACGCGCCGCTGCCGCTGCATCTCACCGAGTACGTCCTCGATCGCCAGCGCAACGCGAAGGATTCCACCCTCATCGCGTTTGCCGACATCTTCCACCACCGCATGCTGAGCCTGTTCTACCGCGCGTGGGCCAGTGCGCAGCCGACGGTGCAGCTCGATCGCCCGGGCGAGGACCGCTTCAGCCTCTACATGGGCGCGCTGGTCGGGCTATCCACGCGCGGACTGGATGGGCGCGATGCGCTGCCCGACCAGTACAAACGCTTCTTCGCCGGCCGCCTGCAGGCGCAGGCGCGCAATGCCGAAGGCCTGCGCAGCCTGCTGGTGCATTTCTTCCGCATCCCGGTGCGCGTGGTCGAATTCGTGGCGAGCTGGATGCGCCTGCCGGACGAGGCGCACCTGCGCCTGGGCAGTTCGCCGGAGGTGGCCGGTCTCGGCCGCACCGCGGTGACGGGTGAATACGTGTGGGGTTCGCAGCAACGTTTCCGTTTGCGGCTGGGGCCGCTCACGCGATCACAGTTCAACAACTTCCTGCCCGGCGGCGAGGCGCTGCGCCAACTGGTGGCGGCGGTGAAAACCTACGTGGGCGAGGAGAAAGCCTGGGACGTGCAGCTGGTGCTCAAGCGTGCCGAGGTGCCCGGCACCAAGCTCGGCTTGGGCGGGCGCATGGGGCTCACCACCTGGCTGGGCGAGGCGCAACGGGACATCGATGCGGATCACGTGATTTTGCGGCCGGCCGGCTAGGACGTCGGCCGGCGTCGTTTCTTGGAATTCCAATCTGCCGATGCGGCGCCGACGCGTCCATCGGAACCACGACAGGGGTAGATCCATGGCAGAGATCAGTCGCAGCGCGTTGTTCGGCAAGCTCAACAAGCTGGCGTACCGTGGCATCGAAAGCGCCACCGTGTTTTGCAAGTTGCGCGGCAACCCTTACGTGGAGCTGGTGCACTGGATCCACCAGATCCTGCAACTGCAGGATTCGGACCTGCATCGCATCGTCAAGCAGTTCAACCTCAATCCGTCCAACCTCGCGCGCGACGTCACCGACGCGCTGGATCGCCTGCCGCGCGGTTCCACCAGCATCTCCGACCTCTCCAGCGACGTGGAGGAGGCGGTCGAACGCGGCTGGGTGTTTGCCACGCTGATGTTCGGCGAGGCGCAGGTGCGCACCGGTTACCTGATGGTGGGCGTGCTGCGCATGCGCCACCTGCGCAACACCTTGCTCGGCGTCTCGAAGGAGTTCGAGAAGGTCAAGCCCGAGACCCTGGTGGAAAAATTCGCCGAGGTGGTGGCCGGCTCGCCCGAGGACGGCCAGAACGCCAGCGACGGTTTCAAGCTGGGCGGCGCGGGTACGCCGGGCGAAGCCAGCGGGGCGATGAGCCCGGCGCAGATGGGCAAGCAGGAAGCGCTCAAGCAGTTCACCGTGGACCTCACCGAGCAGGCGCGCAGCGGCAAGCTCGATCCCATCGTCGGCCGCGACGACGAGATCCGCCAGGTGGTCGACATCCTGATGCGCCGCCGGCAGAACAATCCGATCCTGGTCGGCGAGGCCGGCGTGGGCAAGACCGCGGTGGTGGAAGGTTTCGCCCAGCGCATCGTGCGCGGCGACGTGCCGCCGTCGTTGAAGGACGTCGAGCTGCGCACGCTGGACGTGGGCCTGCTGCAGGCCGGCGCCAGCATGAAGGGCGAGTTCGAGCAGCGCCTGCGCTCGGTGATCGAGGAAGTACAGGCCAGCCCGAAGCCGATCATCCTGTTCGTCGACGAGACCCACACCCTGGTCGGCGCCGGCGGCGCGGCCGGCACCGGCGACGCGGCCAACCTGCTCAAGCCCGCGCTGGCGCGCGGCACCCTGCGCACCATCGGCGCCACCACCTTCGCCGAATACAAGAAGCACATCGAGAAGGACCCCGCGCTCACCCGCCGCTTCCAGACCGTGCAGGTCGACGAGCCGAGCGAGGAGAAGGGCATCCTGATGATGCGCGGCGTCGCCAGCACGATGGAGAAGCATCACCGCGTGCAGATCCTCGACGAGGCGCTGGAGGCGGCGGTGAAGCTGTCGCACCGCTACATCCCCGCGCGCCAGCTGCCCGACAAGGCGGTAAGCCTGCTCGACACCGCCTGCGCCCGCGTCGCGGTGAGCCAGCATGCGGTGCCGCCGGAGGTGGACGACACGCGCAAGCGCATCGAGGCGCTGGAGACCGAGCTGGCGATCATCGCCCGCGAGAAGACCGTGGGCGTGGACGTGACCGAGCGCGAGGTTTCCGCCAGCGAGAAGCTTGCCACGCAGAAGGTTCGGCTCGAAAAGCTCGAAGCCGACTGGCAGGCCGAGAAGGTGCTGGTCGAGCAGATCCTCGCGCTGCGCGCCAAGCTGCGCGGCGACGTGGCACCGGTGGAGGGCACCGGCAGCAAACTGGAGTCTTCCGCCGAGGCGGCTGCGGTGGCCGAGGATCCGGCCGCCGCCGTCGAGTTCGACGACGCCGCGCGTGCCGCGGCGTTGGAAGAACTCAAGAAGCTGCAGGCCCAGCTCGCCGACCTGCAGGGCGAAAATCCGCTGATCCTGCCCACCGTCGACTACGTGGCGGTGGGGTCGGTGGTGTCCGACTGGACCGGCATCCCGGTCGGCCGCATGGTCAAGAGCGAGCTCGAGACCGTGATGAACCTGGCCAAGTTGATGGGGCAGCGCGTGATCGGCCAGGACCACGCGATGGAGATGATCGCCAAGCGCATCCAGACCTCGCGCGCAGGCCTGGACAATCCCAACAAGCCGATCGGCGTGTTCATGCTCGCGGGCACCTCCGGCGTGGGCAAGACCGAGACCGCGCTGGCGCTGGCCGAGGCGCTGTACGGCGGCGAGCAGAACGTCATCACCATCAACATGAGCGAGTTCCAGGAGGCGCACACCGTCTCCACGCTCAAGGGCGCGCCTCCCGGTTACGTGGGCTACGGCGAGGGCGGCGTGCTCACCGAGGCGGTGCGTCGCAAGCCGTATTCGGTGGTGCTGCTGGACGAGGTGGAGAAGGCGCATCCGGACGTGCACGAGATCTTCTTCCAGGTGTTCGACAAGGGCGTGATGGAGGACGGCGAAGGCCGCCGCATCGACTTCAAGAACACCCTGATCCTGCTCACCACCAACGCCGGTACCGACCTCATCGCCGGTCTGTGCAAGGATCCGGAACTGATGCCCGAACCCGAGGGCATCGCCAAGGCCCTGCGCGACCCGCTGCTCAAGGTGTTCCCGCCGGCGCTGCTGGGCCGCCTGGTCACCATTCCGTACTACCCGCTCAGCCCTCAGATGCTCGGCGAGATCGTCAAGCTGCAGCTGGGACGCATCAAGAAGCGCATCGAGGCCCGCTACAGGATCCCGTTCGAGTACGGCGACGATGTGGTGAATCTGGTAGTGAGCCGCTGCACCGAGAGCGAGTCGGGCGGCCGCATGATCGACGCCATCCTCACCAACTCGATGCTGCCGGACATCAGCCGCGAGTTCCTCAACCGCATGATCGAAGGCAAGCCGATCGAGCGGGCGAGCGTGAGCGTGCAGGGCGGTGAATTCAACTACGCGTTTTGATCGGCCGCGCGCAACGGCACGAAGGCATCGAGCAAGAGGACACGATGAGACTCAACGAAGGCCAGACGGGAGCCTGCCATGCAGGCGGCGAAGACATCGTCTACCCAGAGATCAATACCTGCATGACGTTGACTGTGGTCTACAAGGATCCGGCCTATGTCATCGGTGGCCACTTTTCCCGGCCGGTATCGGGCATGAAGAGTGTTGCACCGCTCCAGGTCGTGCAGAACATGCGTTCCAAGCAGGCGCTGATCGGAACGGTATCGGCGATCTACCTGATCGGCGCGCGAAACGTCTGGGACAGCACGGCGATCGCGCCGATATACGGATTCGTCGGAGAGCTGGATCCGGATTTCGAGAAGATGCATGAGTTCGACACCACCACCTGGAACAGCGTGAACATCACGTTCGGCTATCTCGGCGACATCGTGGTGGCGCCCACGGCCAGCGGCCGGGTAGGCAACGGGCAACCTCCTGCGCGCTGGTCGTGATGCGGCGGGCGGCGCTCGAACACGTTTCGGGCGTGGGTTGCCGAGGATCAGATGCATGAAAGGAACAGAGCATGGCTACCTACAAGTGCAAGACCACGAGTTGCGGCGAAGAAGTCACGGCGACGAAAAAGCCGGGTAAGTGCACGAAGTGCAGGAAAAACAGCGGCTGGGATCTGGTGGTGACGGCCACAACCACGGGGCGCGACACTTCCGATGCGCCGGAGTGGGACAACGCCGCCACCACGGCGCTGACCACGGCCAACCTGGTCACCGGAAGCACGCTCGCCACACTAGGCGGGCAGCACGGGCTGCCCAACGCCGCTTGCCTCGGGGCTGTGTACGCCGCCATCGCAGCGCCGACCGGGGGGAGCGACCGCAACGCCATCTACTTCAATGCATTCGCTGCCAACTACGACAACGGAACCAGCAAGCTGGCTAAGACCGATCTGGCCTCGAACGCACCGTTCACGATCAACGCCACCGCTTCGCACTGCGCCGAACGCGCCTTGTGGAAGAGCATCTCCGGTAACCTGACAGGCGTCAGCCTGCTTGGCATCGGGCAGACCACGCGGCCATGCCTCTTGTGCTGTGCGCGGTTTCGCGCGCTGGCGGCGAGCAAAAACATCACCATCCTCATCTACTTCGAGAAGAAGTACGACAGCCTGCCCGGCAATACCTGGCTGCTGTTTCCGGCGACCGCCGGGACGACCGCCTACACCACCTGACCCGTGACGGCGAAGCCATCCCACCCCGTCGCGCAAGGACGCCTACATGTGCACACCTGTATTCACCAAAGAAACCCTGAGCCGCACCTGGGTCAACAAGGTCACCGCCAAGGTGGTGACCAAGGCCACCGTCGTGCTGAATTCGACCAACATGGGCGGCGGCAGCGGCCCCAGCAACCTGATCAACCCGCCCGGATGGCTCGACGGCAGTTGCCCCGCGCACCACAACCGCGGCCACCTCATCGGCAATGCGCTCGGCGGCTCCGGTGACGATGCCGACAACTTGGTGACGCTTACGTCGGGCACCAACCACCCCTTTATGTATGAATTCGAAGATGCAGTGAAGCGCTTTGTGCTGGCGACCCCTGGCGTCGATTTCCAGTACGAGGTCGAGTGCAACTACGACAAGGAGAGCTACACAGCCCTGACCGGGTACGACATCCCGGGCGCCAGCGGCAATCCGTTCTGCCTGTTTCCGGCGCCGGCCTTCCTCACGCTGTCGTTGAAGAAGAACCAAGTGCTGCAATCGCTGCAGACCATCGGCGGCTATCTTCCCAAGCCTCCGCCGGATCTGGGCTCGTTCGCAGCGGTCACTTCGCTGCGCGTGCCCAACGGCGGCTACAAGCTCTATTCCGGGGCCGTGCACACCGCCAGCAACTGCGCTTCGGTGGCATCCGACCCTTCCAACAACGCGGGGCTGAAGGTCGCCGCGAAAAGCTATGCGAAAGCCCTGGGGCACGTGAGCTGAGGGTGATCCGGTCTAGCGTGGCATGCAGGTTTTAGGACGATTTCGGCAAAGGACGCACCCATCGCGTTGGTGTTATCTGATTCACGCCGAAAAGGCAGCGTCGGCAACGATTTCCGGGCGCCGACATGATGCCTCGAATCCAAATCCACAAAATCTGGAGCGATCATGCCATCCACACCTCTAAGCCGCGCCGAATTCACCGCCCTTGGCGAACTCGCCAAGGCGCGTCGCCAGTTGATGGTGAACATGTTCAACGGCACCAAGCTCAAGTTCGGTACCACCAGCGTGCTGTCCTCGGGAAAGTCGCTGCTGTCGTCGGGCAAGTCGCTGAAGTCCGGAGTCAGCAAGCTGGCCAAGGGAGGCGGCACCGCGAGCAAGGCCGCCAGCGTGCCCGGCATGCAGGAGGCATTTCGGGACTTCATGGTGCAGTGCGCCGATGTGGAGAACATCCACGAAGTCATCGAGGCGATCGGCGGCGAGGCGTTGCACGAGCTCGTGGCCGAGGTGACGCCGTATCTCGGCGTATTCACCAGCGCGGTGAAGCTGGCCAAGGCAGGCAAGGCCGTAGCGGAGGACGGCTATCACCTCTACAAGAGCGACGACTACAAGCGCGGCTTCCGCATGGGCGATCCGTATGCGGCGGCCGAGGCGATCCAGGTCATCATCAAACGCGACCTGGCCCAGCATTCGGTGAAGCTGGCCCAGCAGACAGTCGCTACCGGCGCCAAGATCGGCGGCCTGTTTGCGGATTTCGGCACGGGGACTACCGCAGCCATCGGTGTGGCCAACACGCTGGCCAGCATCGGCCTGCAACTGTTCTCGCTGGGACTGGACATCAAGGACATGCGTGCCGGCAACAAGCGCCTGGCACAGCCCAACTCGCTGGATCTCACCGTGTTCAACGACTGCCCGGTACTGGGCTGTTACCTGTTGACCTGTGCCGACACTTCGGCGGTGGCCAACATGTTCATCGCCGACATTGGATTGCCCGGCTGGATGGACCGGATGGAAGCGATGAAGAAGAAGCAGATGGATCCGCTGCTGAAGATCGCCAGCAAGAACATCAGCAGTTCGCGCCTGCAGTTGGAGGGGCTGGCTTCCGACAAGGGCACGCACGTCAAGAAAGGCTTTTTCGCCAGCGTCAAGAGCAAGGCGATCAAGCAGTTGGGCCTGTCCTGAGCACCCTTCGCCGGCGGGCGCGGTTGCGGCAAGGGACGTTACCTGACACGAATCGCCGGGCGATTGCGCATTACCAAGATGTAGAGGAGTCCCTATGCAACCTGCCGCCCGACTTACCGACATGCACGTCTGCCCCATGGTCACCGGGGTGGTGCCTCACGTCGGCGGTCCCATCTCGGGGCCGGGTGCGCCCACCGTGCTGATCGGCGGACTGCCCGCCGCCCGGATCAGCGACATGGCCGTGTGCGTCGGGCCGCCGGACAGCATCGTCATGGGCTCGCCCACGGTCCTGATCGGCGGCATGCCGGCGGCGCGCCTGGGCGATTCCTGCGCGCATGGAGGCACCATCGTGCTGGGCTGCTTCACGGTGTTGATCGCGTGAGCCGGCGGGGAAGCCGGAATCCAGCCGTCGTCCACGTTCGCCCATCGGCCACGACCGCTGCGCCGCCCGCTTGGCGCAGCGCGTTGCAGCGGGCCATGCAGGCGCATCAGGCCGACGACCTCGATACTGCCGAGCGGTTGTATCGCGAAGTGCTGGACTTGCGCGTAGCGCAGCCCGATGCGCTGCACTACCTGGGCGTGCTGTGCCACCAGCGCGGCCGCAGCGACGAAGGCGTGGAGCTGATCCGCACCGCCTTGCAGGTCACGCCGAAACACCCGGATGCGCACAACAACCTCGGCAACATCCACAAGGAATGCAACCGCTTGCGCGAGGCGGAGGCCTGCTATCGCAAGGCGCTGGAATACGGCCCGCAACACCACAACGCACTGAGCAACCTGGCCGTGGTGCTGGAAGCGCAGCAGCGCCCGCAGGAGGCCTTCGAGGCCTTCGAGGAATTGCTGAAACTGGCGCCGCGTTTCGCGCAGGGCTACTACCTGCTGGGGCTTTTCCTGCGCAACAACGCGCAGAACATCGAGCATATCGAGCAGTCGGTAGACTGTTTCCGCGAGGCCTATGCGCTGGAGCCGCGCTTCGTGCAGGCGCTGGAAGCGCTGAGCGTGTCGCTCTACACGCTGGGCCGGAAAGAGGAAGCCAAGCAGGTCTACCGCGATTGGCTGGAGCGCGAGCCGGACAACCCGGTGCCGCGCCACATGCTGGCGGCCTGCGGCGGCGCCGAGGCGCCGGAGCGCGCGGGCGACGACTACGTGCGCGACACCTTCGACAGCTTCGCCGACAGCTTCGACGAGCAACTGCTCAAGAACCTGGATTACCGCGCGCCGGAAGTGCTTGGCGCCGCGCTCGCTGCCGTATTGCCTGCACCGTCGGCCTCGTTGGACATCCTCGATGCCGGCTGCGGCACAGGCTTGTGCGCGCCGCTGCTGCGTCCGCATGCACGGCGGCTGGCCGGCGTGGACCTGTCGGGCGGCATGGTGAAAAAGGCGCGCCTGCGCGGCGGCTACGACGCGCTGGAGGTAGCCGAACTGACGGCTTATCTGCAACAGCAGCGCCAGGCCTGGGACGTGGTGCTCTCTGCCGACACTCTGGTGTACTTCGGAGAACTGGATGCCGTGTTGATGGCCGCTTACGGCGCTCTCCGGCCGGGCGGCTGGGTGGCTTTCTCGCTGGAGGTGGACGAGGGTGAGGACGACTCCGCCACGCTCACCGCCAGCGGCCGGTACCGGCATTCGCACAGCCACGTCTCGCGTGCACTTGCGCGCGCTGGTTTCGACGATATCCGCATCGCCGAGGACAGCCTGCGCAAGGAGTTCGGCCTGCCGGTGCGCAGTTGGGTGGTGCTGGCGAGGCGCGGCGATCCGCTGGATGCGCCATGAAGCCTGCCCAAGAGGGCAGTTTTCGTGCCGGCATGTGCAGATAGCGTTTGTCGTGTTCGCGAAGGATCGGCCGAGAGTGACGCGTTCTCGCAAGTTGACCAGGGACTCCAGACGCACCTGTTACTCGAAACGGGGCGTCGCGCAGTTCGACGCGTTGGACAACCTGCCCGAGACGACCGGGTAGCAATGAGCCTATGGCGAGCTTGTTGGGATGACTCGTCAATGGTCAGGAGAGCCGCGCGGAATCGTCACTGCTGCATCAGCTGGTCGGTGCGGTTGCGCATGCTGGCGGCGAGGCAGTCGGCGTCGGTGCCGCAGGCATCGCGCGACTCGATCCACTTGCGCTGGGCTTGGCGCAAGGAGTCGGTGTCGCCGCCGGATCGCTGCAATGCGAACCGATAGGCGGCGGCCACGCTGCGGTCGTAGCCGGCAAGCGTCGCCGATGTGCAGATGGTCTGCTCGCTGGCGTTGTGCGCTTTCGCGCAGGCGAACGACGCGCGTATCGGCTCGTGGGTTCCCAGTCTGCGCAACACCAGTACGTAGCCGCTACCGTCGTAGTTCGTCAACAGGTGGTGGGCGGCTGTCGCCACCAGCCATGCGCCGTTCCACGGCGATGCTTCGGTCGCGCAGCGGATCTGCAGCGGCGAAACCGTGGTGTCGGGAAGCGCTATGTCGAAATCCGCCAGCGTGGGCTGTGTAGGCGTATCGAAGGAAGCAGGGCGCGGAAAGCGGGTGCTGATGAAGCGCTGCAGTTTGCCGGCTGGCAGTGCGGCGAAGGACGGGCTGTTGCAGGATCGCGAGCCGTCGTCGAGCCGGATGCCCGCATCGTCGACGACGAGCTGGCGGCCAAGCAGACGGGGATCATCGGGAAAGTATTGCCAATGATTCTGGTCGCGGTGATCGACGGCAACTTGGATCACCTCCCAGCGCCCTTGCAATGCGGCCGGCGCGGTGGCTACGGCTGTCTGCACGACGGCGCTGCAGGTGATGATCGCCCCGAGCAGGCGCAGCGACGGGTGGCGTGGATGCGGTAAGCGCATGGATGGCTCGATTCAGGATTTTGCTGCGATCAGGATCGCTTCGAACTGTCGTGCGATGCCGGCGATGTTCGCCGCGTGGTCGCTGCCGTTGACCATATGGCGGGCGCCGACGTAGTCGGTCTTGGCACCATGGAAGTAGTTCGAGAACTTCCTGCCGTTGGCGAAGCCCTTGCCCGTCAACATGCCGTGCGCCATCACCTTGTAGGCGATTTGTGGCTGCAGCACGTCGTCCGGGTTCAACAGCAGCAGGAGTCCGAGGTTCAGCTCGGTGCTGGCTTTGGCGTAGTTCGACCACCAGGTCAGCTGCACATAGCCGCGGCCGTAGTATGCGAATTCGCTGCCTTTGTCGTCTTTGTAGACGGTGGAGGTTTTCTGCGCGGGAGGTGTGCCCTGCTTGGCGCCCTGGGTGATCGCCTTGTAGGTGCCCTCGGCAGTTACCGTGAACTGATCGCCGTCCTGTTCGGTAATCCGCGCGCCTCCCTTTGGAAGGGGTTCCACCTTGACCGGGAGGAAATAGTTGCGGTGCGCGCCATGGCCAACCTCCTCGACGGGCGCCATGGTGGTCAACCAGCGTTGCCTGGAGCGCACCAGGAGTTTTCCGTTCTTGCCCAGTACCGGCTTGTGGTGCTTGTTCAATACCGGGACGGTCGTCTTCTCGAGTGAGGTGGTTTCCCAGTAGACCGTGGCGAGCATGTAGGCCGTCCAGCGCAGATCGGTAATGCGCGTGTCGTCTTCGATGTAGCCAACCAGCAGCTCGAAATGTGGCACGGCATCGGCGTTGAAGTGGGGGGATTTGCCGAACTCCCGGAGGAAACCTTGCCGCAACTTGACCCTGTCGTATTTCCCTTGCCACACGTAGAGGGCGTAGGCGGCCTTGTCGGCGGCTGCTTGCGCCACAGCGGATTTGCCCAGTGTCTGCGGCCGTGGTTTGGCGCCCTCGGCACGCACATGGCGCTCGGAGCCGCTGGCGTGGCGGCGCCCCGGCATGATCTGCTGAGAAATAGTGCCGGGAGCGGTCGGGTGGGCGTTGCGGTAGTGAGGCATGGGTTCCCTCCGATAACGATGCGCACGACCGGGGTCGGTGACTCGCAAGACGATTCTAGACGCGTTGAGCGCTGCGCGTATGTCGGCGACGGAATCGGCCGAAAGCGCGGCGGCTGCAACGCGAGCGATCTCCTGGTTAAGCGAATTCCGGGTGAACAATGTATTTCCAATCAGTCGGTTGCGATCTTCTCTGGCACTCTTGCACGGAAGTGACCTGAAATTCCGCCGGTTTACGCAATAAGAACCATGGGAGGCTGCCTGCGGTTGCCGCAGGGTCTCGCATGTATCTGGGTGGCTGATGGAGTCTGGGATGAGTATCGGGTGTGCTTGCGTCGGTGCGTATGCCCGTCCCGTGGCAGCGAGGCGGCGGAGCAGGCGAGTCCGCTTCAGGCTGGCCGGTGCATTGCGCACGGCTCCGATGGCCCGGGATTGCCGGCGGGTGGGGGACTGCACATGACGTACCGGATGACGATGACGTCGTCGCTCGGCGACAAGCTCACGGCGGCGAGCCTTTCGGGCAGCGAGCAGCTGGGGCGGCTCTATTCCTATCAGCTGAAAATGTGGAGTGAGGACAACGGCATCGATCTGCTTGCCTTGCTCGGCAGCTCCATCACGGTGACGTACGAAGAAGGGAGCTACAAGCGCCATATCAATGGCATTGTTGCCGAGGCATCGCAAAGCGGTTTCGAGAGCTTCCAAGGCAAGCCGTACGCCGCTTATTCGGTGACGCTCGTGCCCAAGGCATGGTTGCTGTTGAACAAGGTGGATTGCCGCATCTACCTCAAACAGTCCGTGCCGGACATCATCAAGGCCGTACTGGCGGAAATCGGCTACAGCGACGTCAAGCTCGACCTCAGCGCGAGCTACCCGGTGCGCGAGTACTGCGTGCAGTATCGAGAGGATTACTTCAACTTCATCAGCCGGTTGATGGAGCAGGAAGGTATCTACTACTTCTTTCGGCACTCCGATGGCGTGCACACCATGGTGCTGGCCGATTCGCTGGGCGCGCACTCGGCCACCGACGGTTTCGCCACACTTCCATACCTGCCGCAGGCGGGCGATAGCGGGGCGTTGAACGAGATCGCGGTGACCGAATTCTCGCCTACGCGCTCGGTGCAGACGATCAAATATTCGCTGACCGACTACGACCCACTGAAGCCGAAGGCGTCGCTGCTGGGCGTCGATTCGGCCAACAACGCCGACGGCAACCATTCGATGTCCGACCTGGAGTCGTTCGACTACCCCGGCGAGCACGACTCCGGCGACCTAGGCAAGCACTACGCGCAGGTGCGTGTCGAGGCGATCAATGCCGTGCAATCGCAGTTCTCGGGTGCGACCAATGCGGGTGGCCTGCTGACCGGCGCGTTGTTCAAGCTGAAAGGGTTTCCGCAGGACAAGCTCAACCAGGAGTACCTGGTGGTCGGCTCCACGATACACATCGCGAATCCGATGCAGGGCGAGGAGGGCGAACAGCTCTTCTGCAACTTCATCGCGATTCAGAGCAAGCAGCCGTTCCGCGCCATGCCGGTCGCGGTCAAGCCAATGGTGGTCGGCCTGCAGACTGCGGTGGTCACCGGCAGCGACACGGCCGAAGACATCGCCGTGGACAAGTACGGCCGCATCCAGGTCACCTTCCACTGGAACAAGCCGGACAAGAAGAATGCGCAAAGCTCCTGCCCGGTGCGGGTGGCCTCGGCCTGGGCCGGCAAGAGCTGGGGCGCGGTGAGCATTCCGCGGATCGGGCAGGAGGTGGTGATCAGCTTCCTGGAAGGCGATCCCGACCGCCCGCTGGTGATCGGCAGCGTCTACAACGCCGACAACATGCCGCCCTACGCGCTGCCCGACAACAAGACCCAGAGCGGCATCAAGAGCCGCAGCCTGCTCGGCGGCACCGAAGACTTCAACGAACTGCGCTTCGAGGACAAGAAGGGCAGCGAAGACTTCTTCATGCATGCGCAGAAGGACATGCACGAGGAGGTGGAGAACGACCATGTGGTCGCCATCGACCACGACGAGACGATCACCATCAAGAACGACCAGACCACCACGGTCAAGCACGACCAGACGCTCACCGTCGAGAACAACCAGACCGAGACGGTGAAGAACAACCGCAGTGTCACGGTGCAGAACGACGACACCCTCAAGGTCAGCAGCAACGGCTCCACCAGCATCGGCCAGAAGTTCAAGCTCGATGCGGGTACCGAGATCGAGCTGGTCTGCGGCGCGTCCAGCATCAAGCTGACCAGCGCGGGCGATGTCGAGATCAAGGGCGTCAACATCAAGGTCACCGGCGACGCGACGATAAAAATGGCCGGGCAGGCCACGGTGGACATCGGCGGCGGGGCCAGCGTGAAGGTGCACTCGGACGCCATGATGAACGTGGAGGGCGGCGCGATGACCACGGTGAAGGGGGCGATGCTGCAGCTCACGGGCGACGGCATGGCGAAACTGGGCGGCGGCATTACGATGATCGGCTGAGGGGGAGCCATGTCTACGATCATGCAAGCGTCGATGCAGATGGGCCTGTCGCCCGAGGCCACCGCGCATCTGCGGCCGGACATGACGCCGCAGGCGGCGGTTCAATCGCTGCTGGATGCGGGCGCCATGCCGGACGCGGTGAAGCTGCTCGCGCGGCTGCTGCCCAAGCGCTACGCGGTGGCGTGGCTGTGCCAGTGCGCACGCGACCAGCCGCTGGAGCTGGAAGACAAGGCCGGCGCCTCGCTGGCGGAGAAGTGGGTGCGCGAACCCACCGAGAGCAACCGCCGCGCCGCGTTCGAATTCGCCAACTCCGGCGGCTACAAGTCGCTGGGCGCGTGGTTGGCCGCGGCGGCCGGCTGGTCGGGCGGCAGCCTGGCGCCGTCCGCGCAGGAAACCCCGGTACCGCCGGCGGAACACCTCACCGCCTGCGCCACGGTGGCGGCGGTCAACCTGATGGCCGCGCTGGTGACCGAACGTTTCGTGGCGCGCCGTGCGGAGTTCATCGACCGCGCCCTCAGCCTGCTCGGCACCGGCGACAGCGCCGCTGCGGGCACCAGGGGAGCGTGAGCGTGTCGATGCAGACACTGACATTTGCGGTACTCGGCCAGCAGGCCGCCCAGTTCGGCAGCCGCAGCCAGAAATCCTTCCAGGGCAGCGGCGGCAGCGTGGGGCGTTCGGAAGACTGCGACTGGGTGCTGGCCGCGCCCGGCGTGTCGCGCATCCATGCCATGGTGCGCTGCCTCAACGGCATCTATTTCATCGAGGACCGCAGCACCAACGGCATGCTGCTCAACGGCGCGCCGATGCCCAAGGGCGAGCCCGCCGCATTGAAGAACGGCGACCGCCTGCAGATCGACACCTTCGAGATTTCGGTGCAAGTGCAGGCGCCGACCGATCCGGCATCCGCGCCTGCGCCGGTTGCGGCGCCGGCGCCGCCGGTTGGCGATCCGCTGGCGGACTTCGGCCTGTCCGACCTGCTTGCGCCCGCAGGAGCACCCAGCGCGGCGGCCGGTCCCAGCCTGATACCCGATGCCGCCGGCGCGATCAGCGGCGACCTCGATCCGCTGAGCTTCCTCGATGCGCCCTATGCCGCGCCGGCCGCGGCACCTGCGCCGCCTGCCCAGGAACCGATTCCGAGCTGGAACCACAGTGCCGGCATGGCCGACCATTTCCGTCCGCCGATCACCGACGTGCAGCGCCAGGCGCAGGTGCTGCCGGAGAACTGGGATCTGACGATGGGTGACTTCGCGCCCAAGTCGGAGCCAGCCGCGCCCGTCGCGCCACCGGCGGCGCCGATGGCCGCCCCGCCGGCCGCAACGTTCGCCGCCCAGGCCGCGGTGCCCATGGCGAGCACCGGCCTGCCGCCCGAGCTGGACCAGATCCTGCACGTGGTGGCCGACGGCGTGATGGACGTGCTGCGCGCGCGCGCCGAGATCAAGAACACCTTCCGCCTGCCGGTGACCATCATCCAGCGCTCGGAGAACAACCCGCTGAAGTTCGCGCCCACGCCGGACGAGGCGGTGCAACGCATCCTCGCGCCCAGCGGGCCAGCCTTCCTGTCCGGCAGCGCCGCGTTCCAGGACGCCTTCGAGGACATCCGCTGCCACCAGATGGCGATGCTGGCCGGCGTGCGCGCGGCCTTCGAATCGCTGCTGGTGCATTTCAATCCCGACCGTTTCGAGCACGAGGCCGACGGCGGCGCCAAGCGCGCGGCCTTCGGCGGCAAGGGCCGCTACTGGGACCGTTACCGCGAGCACTTCGAAGAGTTGATGGGCAACCCCGACGAATGCTTCCGCCGGCTGTTCGGCGACGAGTTCGCGCGGGCCTACGAAGAACAACTGGCGCGGCTGAAATCCGCGTTGAAGGGAGGGCCGGCGCGGCGCAGCTGATCCGCGGCGGACGGTTATAACGACAAGCGAGCGAAGGCATGACGCAGAACAACAAGGTGGTCTGGAGCGAGGGCCTGTTCCTCCGGCCGCAGCACCTGCAACAGCAGGAGCGCTATCTCGAGCGTTTCGTGGAACTGCGCGCCGGCAACCTGCGCCCGCATGCGTGGGGCTTCCACGAGCTGGAGCTGGAGGCCGACCTGCTCGCCATCGGCAAGCTCGGCATCAAGCGCGCGCGCGGCGTGTTTCCCGACGGCACGCCGTTCGCGATGCCCGGCGACGACCCGTTGCCGCCGCCGCTGGAGGTGGACGCGAACTGGCGCGACCAGACCGTCTATCTCACCCTGCCGCTGCGCTCGCCCACCCAGCCTGACAGCGGCCGGCCGGAGGCGCCGGCGGAGAAGCTGTTCCGCTTCCGCGTGCGCGAGGCCGAAGTGCGCGACGCTTCCGGCAGCACCGACGGCACCACGCCGCTGGAAGTCGGCGGCATGAGCAGCCGCCTGCTGCCGCAGTCGCAGCCGATGGAGGGGCTCACGCGCATGCCGCTGGCGCGCATCGTGGAGTGCCGTACCGACCGGCGCGTGATGCTGGACGACGCCTTCATGCCCACCGGCCTTTCATGCCAGGCGGTGCCGCGGTTGGTGACCTTCCTCACCGAACTGCTGGGCCTGCTGCACCAGCGCGGCGAGGCACTGGCCAGCCGCGTCGCGTTGACCGACCGCGGCGGCGCGGCGGAGATCGCCGACTTCCTGCTGCTGCAGGTGGTGAACCGCTGCCAGCCGTTGGTCGCGCATCTGGCCGAGGCGCCCCTGCTGCATCCCGAAGAGCTGTACCGCACGCTGGTGGCGATGGCCGGCGAGCTGGCCACCTTCACTGCACCGGGCAAGCGCCCCGGTGCGCTGCCGCCGTACCGTCACGAGGCGTTGCGCGAGAGTTACGAGCCGCTGATCGCCGCGCTGCGCGCCAGCCTCAGCGCGGTGATGGAGCAGACCGCCACGCCGATCCCGCTGCAGGAGCGCAAGTTTGGCGTGTGGGTGGCGGTGGTGCCCGACCTCACCTTGCTGGACAACGCCGCCTTCGTGCTGGCGGCCAAGGCCGACGTGAAGTCCGAGGAGCTGCGCCGCCAGTTGCCGGCGCAGTCCAAGATCGGGCCGGTGGAAAAGATCCGCGACCTGGTGAACCTGCAGTTGCCGGGCATCCCGGTGTCGCCGATGCCGGTGGCGCCGCGGCAGATTCCGTACAACGCCGGCTACCTGTATTTCGAGTTCGACCGCCATGCGGCGATGTGGCGCGAGCTGAAGACCTCCGGCGGCATCGCGTTCCATTTCGGCAGCGGTTTCGCGGGGCTGGACCTGCAGCTCTGGGCGATCAGGGGAGGCTGAGGCCATGAACACGCCCAAAGGGCCTTACGACGACGACGCGATGCGCGACGCCACCGTGGTACGTCCGCGCGGCGGCGCACCGGCCGCGACGCCGGTGCCGGCTCCCGCACAGGCACCGTATGCGCCGCCGCCGGCCGCGCCGGCCTATGCGCCGGCACCCGCGCCTGCCGCGCGCGCGCCGGCTGCCGCGACACCGGCCGATATCAGTGCCTTCCTCGGCGGCGGCATGAATCCGCTGGTGCAGGCGGCCAGCCCGCTGCTGCTGCTCTCGGTGCAGTTGCGCCACAGCGCCACGCCGCCCGATGCGGCGCATCTGCGCGAGCAGACGGTGTCGCAGGTGCGCAAGTTCGAGGCGCACGCGCAGCAGGCCAACATTCCGCAACAGACCGCATTGGCCGCGCGCTACGTGTTGTGCGCGATGCTGGACGAGGCCGTGCTCAACGCGCCCTGGGGCGAGCAGAGCGGCTGGGCGCAGCAGACCCTGCTGGTGGTGTTCCACGGCGAGTCCTACGGCGGCGCCAAGTTCTTCCAGATCCTGGAGCGCCTGAGCGCGGACTTCTCCCGGCATATCGACCTGATCGAGCTGATGTACATCTGCCTCGCGCTGGGCTTCGGCGGACGCTATCTGATCGAGTCGGGCGGCCGCGCCAAGCTGGCCGACATCCAGGAGGACCTGTACCGGCGCATCCGTGCGCAGCGCGCGCCGGCGGCGCAGGAGCTGGCCCCGCACTGGCGCGGCATCCAGGACCGGCGCAATCCGCTGATCCGCTATGTGCCGCTGTGGGTGATCGTGGCGGCGGCGGCCTGCGTGCTGCTGGGCACGTTCGTGTATTTCCGCACGCGTCTGAACACGCTGTCTGCGCCGGTGAGCGCGCAGCTGGCGCAGATCGGCCTGGAGAGCGCCACGCCGCCCGCCGCGCAGCAGCTGGACCAGGCGCATCCGCCGCCCGCGCATCCCACGCTCAAGCAGCTGCTGGCGCCGGAGGAGCAGGCCGGCCAGCTCGCCATCATCGAGCAGGGCAATGGCCGCGAGCTGGTGCGGCTGTCCGGCACCGGCATGTTCGCTTCCGGCGGCGTGGAGGTGGCCGACGCCGAGTTGCCGCTGCTGCACAAGATCACCGCGGCGCTGAACCAGGTGCCGGGCCGGGTGATCGTGGTGGGGCACACCGACGACCAGCCGATCCACTCGCTGCAGTTCAAGGACAACTTCGCGCTTTCCGCGGCGCGCGCGAATGCGGTGCTCAAGGTGCTCAGCGACGGATTGGACAACCCGGGGCGGCTCGAAGCCAGCGGTGCGGGCGACTCCAAGCCGATCGCGCTGCCGCCGAACCTGCCGGCCAACCGTGCACGCAACCGGCGCGTGGAACTGATGTACATCCCCGAGGGTTGAGCCTGTGGCCAAGTTTCTCAGTGTGTTGAAAAGCGGCTGGTTCATCACCCTCGTCGGCATCCTGCTGCTGGCGGTGCTGATCTGGGTGGGCGGCCCGTACCTCGGTTTCGGCTCCTCGCAGCCGCTCACCAGCGCGGCCGCGCGCCTGCTGCTGATCGTGTTGATCGTGGTGGCCTGGCTGGCGATCCTGCAGATCCGCGCCTGGCGCGCACGCGGCAAGGCGCAGCAGATGTCCGGCGAGCTGGCCGGGCAGGGCGCGCCGGCCGACGACCGCAGCGCCGCCGAGCGCAACCAGTTGCAGGCGCGTTTCCAGGAGGCGGTGGACACGCTGCGCAAGACGCGCCGCGGCAGCAACCTCTATGCGCTGCCGTGGTACGTGGTGATCGGCCCGCCGGGTTCGGGCAAGAGCACCCTGCTGCAGAACTCCGGGCTGAACTTCCCGCTCTCCGAACGTTTCGGCAAGGAGGCGCTGCGCGGCGTGGGCGGCACCCGCAACTGCGACTGGTGGTTCACCGACGAGGCGGTGTTCCTCGATACCGCCGGCCGCTACACCTTGCAGGATTCCGACCGCGACGCCGACGCGTCGGCCTGGGCGGAGTTCCTCAAGCTGCTGCGCAAGTACCGCAAGCGACGCCCGATCAACGGCGTGGTGATCGCGATGAGCATGTCCGACCTGCTCACGCTGGACGAAGCGGGTCTGGCCGAGCATATCCAGGCGATCCGCCGCCGGCTGGAGGAGCTGGCCACGCACCTGCGCATCGGCGTGCCGGTGTACCTGAGTTTCACCAAGTGCGACCTGGTCGCGGGCTTCGGCGAATTCTTCGACGACCTCAACCCGGAGATGCGCAACCAGGTGTGGGGTTTCTCGTTTCCCATCGACGCCACCATGGACGGCAGCGCGGCCAAGCGCTTCGGCGAGGAGTTCGACCTGCTGCTGCGCCAGCTCGACACGCGCATCCTCGACCGGCTGCATGCCGAGCGCGACCGCAACCGGCGCGCGGCCATCCTCTCGTTCCCGCAACAGCTTTCCGCGCTGCGCGACATCGCGAAGCGTTTCGTGGAAGGCGTGTTCACCGGCGATGCCTACGCCGCACCGCCGCTGCTGCGCGGCGTCTACCTCACCTCCGGCACGCAGGAGGGCACGCCGATCGACCGCATGATGGGCGCGGTGGCGCGCACCTTCGGCGTGAGCGCGGAGCAGTTGCACGCCCCCGGCGCGCAGCGGCGCACTTTCTTCGTCGAGCGGCTGCTGAAGGACGTGCTGTTCGGCGAGTCCGGTTTCGCCGGCACCAATCCCGCGCTGGAGCGGCAGAAGGTGCTGTTGCAGGTGGCTTCCTATGCCGGCGTGCTTCTGCTGACGGTGCTGCTGGTGGCGGGCTTCGTCACCAGCTTCGGCCACAACCGCGATTACCTCGCGCAGGTGCAGACCGCGCTGCAGGCTTATCCGGCGCAGAGCGACGTGGATACGGCGACCACGCAGAAGGAATATTTCGCCCGCGTGCTCGCACGGCTGGAAGGCCTTTCCGCCGTGCAGGACGCGGCGAACAAGTACAAGGGCGCGGTGCCGTTCGGCATGCGCTTCGGCTTGTACCAGGGCAGCGAAGTGGGCGACGAAGTGCACGACGCCTACCTGCGCGAGCTCAACGGCCTGCTGCTGCCCGGCGTGGCCGCGCAGTTCCGCAGCGGGCTCACCGGCAATGCCGGCGACCCGCAGGCGCTTTACTACTACCTCAAGGGCTACCTGATGCTGGGCGAGCCCAAGCACCAGAACGCCGACGAACTGATGGCGCTCACCGACATCGAGTGGCGCAAGGTGTTCCCCGGCGACACGGTGCTGCAGCAGGCCTTGTCCAAGCATTTTCGCGCGCTGGTGGCCGAGCCGGGCCGTTTGCGTGCGTTGAGCCTGGACCCGACCCTGGTGGAGCAGGCGCGCAACACCCTGCGCACGGCCGACCTGCCCACCTTGATCTACGGCAACCTCAAGCTGGGTGCCGGCAGCAACACGGACTACCCGCCGCTGCAACTGGACAAGTCGCTGGGCCTGCTCGGCAACGTGTTCGTGCGCAAGAGTGGCGGCTCGCTGTCCCAGCCGATCCCGGCGTTGTACACGCAGCCGATGTTCCAGTACGAGGCTACCAAGGGCGTAGCGCAGGCCGTGGACCAGTTCGCCAAGGACGACTGGGTGTTCGGCGCCACCAAGATCGACGCGCTGCAAAAGGCCCGCCTCACCCAGCAGGTGATCGCGCTGTACGAGCAGGACTACATCAAGACCTGGGACGACCTGCTCGCCGACCTCGCGCTGCAACCGGTCACCAGCATCCAGGACGCCAGCGCGATCGCCGCCAAATTGTCCGGGCCCAGCTCGCCGCTGAAGGCGTTGCTCAACGTGGTGCGCGACAACACCAGCGACATGATGAAGGCGCCGCCGCAGAGCGGCGAGGACAAAGCCCTGGCAGGCGCGCAGCAGGCGGCGGAGAAGAAGGCGGAGCAGAAGCTGACGCAGAACGCGCTGGCCCGAGCGCTGGCGTCATCCGGCGGCGCCGCTGCCGCGCCGGTGGAGCAACCGGGCGCGGCGATTGCCGCGCACTTCGCCACGCTGGACCAATTGAGCGCCGGCGCGCCGGGCGCCGCGCCCATCGACCAGACCTTGCAGGCGCTGGATCAGCTGGGCAAGACCCTGCTGACGATGACCGACTTCAGCAACGCCGCCGGCCAACCCAATCCGCAACTGCTGCTGGCGCAGCAGCAGGCGGCCCAATTGCCCGCGCCGGTGTCCGGCTGGGTGGCATCGCTCACCGGCAAGAGCGAGTCGCTGGTGGCCAGCGGCACCAAGGGCGCGCTGGGCGACCAGTTCCAGCAGGCGGTCGGCAAGGACTGCGCCAGCTTCGTGCGCGGCCGTTATCCGTTCGTGCCGGACAGCCGCAACGACATCCCGCTGCAGAACTTCGGCGAGCTGTTCGGCAACGGCGGCAGTTTCGACATGTTCAACAAGCAGACGCTGTCCAAGCTGGTGGACGCCAGCGGCAGCAACTGGCAGTGGAAGACCGGCCCCGGCGCGGTGGCCGGCCCGCCGGGCCTGCTGGCGCAGGCGCAGATGGCCGACGACATCCGCCAGATGTACTTCCGCGCCGGCAACGTGCCCGAGGTGGATTTCACCGTGATGGCGCCGCAACTCGATGCCGGCATCGCCAAGCTGGAGTTTGACGTCGACGGCCAGAAGTTCAGCTACCAGCCCGGCAGTGCGAGCAGCATGGCGATGAAGTGGCCGGGGCCGCAGCCGGGCCACGTCACGGTGTCGGCGTGGGATGCCTCGGGTACCCTGCTCAGCACGTTCGACTACCAGGGCGACTGGGCGTTCTTCCGCGCGCTGCAGGCGGCGCACCTGCAGAAGCAGTCGGATCTGCGCTTCCTCGCCACGTTCAATTTCGGCGGGCATGTGGCCAAGCTGGTGATCCAGGCCGGCAACCTGAAAAATCCCTTCCTCAATACCGAAGTGCAACGTTTCCGGTGCGGGGGGTAGGCGCATGCCGAATCCGACAGGGGTAGGATTCTTCGGCAAGCTTCCCGGTACCGGGGATTTCGTGCAGCGACGACTGCCGGCGTCCTTTGTGGATGTGTGGGACCGTCATTTCGAACAGGCGGTAAGCGCCAGCCGTGCGCGCCTGGGCGACGACTGGACGCAGGCCTGGCATGACGCCGCGGTATGGCGTTTCGTGCTGGCGCCTGGCATCTGCGGCGACTCGGCCTGGGCCGGCGTGACCGGCGCGGCCACCGACAGGGTGGGGCGCTGCTTTCCCATGACCATCGTGGCGCCGCTGGCCGATCCCGCTGCTGTCGCCGCGGCGTTGCGCAACGATGCATGGTTTGCCGCCGCCGAACGCGTGCACCGCGAGGGGCAGGCGAGCGGCGAGGGCGTCGATGCGTTCGACGCGCGCAGCGCCGCGCTGTCCGACCCGCTCGTGCCGGTGGCGGCGGCAAGCGCTGCGCCGTTGCCGGACGGGCGCCAGGCCGGCCTGTGGCGGCTGCCGCTCGCATTGAAGGCCGATACGGACATGCTCTGCAGCCTGTGGGCGGCGCTTCCGGCGGGCCATGCCCTGTGGTGGACGCTGGGCGCGCCGCGCATGCCGGCCAGCGTGCTGGTGACGCGTGGCCTGCCCGAACCCTCGGCGCATGCCGGCATGCTCGACGTCGCGCATGCCGACCTGCCGCGGGCGCCGTCCATGCCGACGGCGGCTCCCGCGCCGGCGTTGCCCGCAGGCCCGGCGCCGACGCCGGTGCGCCTGCCCGACGATCTCTCCGAGCTGTTTGCCGATCTCGCGCCGCGCCTCGACGCCATCGCGCCGCCAGCTGGCGCGCCCGATGCGGCGGAAGTCACCCAGCGCGCCGTCGACGTGGGCGGCGCACGCGTGCTGCATCGCTACGATTGCGCGCTGACCATGGTGGTCGCCGACGACGGCGCGCCCGATCCCCGCCGCCAGGCCGCCGCCGCGGTGAGCGAACTGATCGAGCGCTTCGTGCCCAGCGATTTCGTCGCCGGCATGCAGGCCTTGCGCACGCGCCTGCTGGTGCTGCATCCGCGCCTCCGCCAGCTCGCCGCCGAGCACGCCGAGCCGGTGCACGAGGACGGCGCGGTGATTGCCGTGCGCGTCACCGGACGCTGGGCCGATCTCTTGCGCCTGGGCACCGCCAATGCCTGGCACTGGCGGGCCGGGCAGTTGCATCCGGTGTTCGCGAAAGGCGAGCCGCCGTCCGGCGAGGCGGGATTGGGCGGCGAACTGGACGACCTGCTGTTCACCCGCACTTCGCTCGTCGCACCCGGACTGGGCGCGCCCGCGCAACCGATCTGCGACGAGATCGTCTGCGAGATCGAGCCCGGCGACCGCCTGCTGCTGCTGGCGACGCGCAAGCTGGCGGAACTGCCGGCCGCGCTGCTGGCCGAAGCATTGACGCTGCCATCGCCGAACGCCGCGTGCGCGCATATCGCCGCTGCGGCCCGATTGGGTACCCACGCGGCAGGCTGGCCGCTGGCCGTGATCGAGGTGCAGCCATGACCTTGCGTTACCAGTCCGCCGGTCGCACCGAAACCGGCAAGGTGCGCCGGCACAACGAGGACTCGATCCTGGTGCGCGACGACGTCGGTCTGTGGGTGGTCGCCGATGGCCTCGGCGGCCACGCCGCGGGCGACTACGCCAGCCAGATGATCGTCGAACGCCTCGCGCGCCTGCCGCGCAACGGCAACGTGTTCGATTTCATCGAGTCGATCGAGGACAGCCTGCAGCAGACCAATGCCGACCTGGTGGCCACGGCGCTGGAGCGCGGCAGCGACATCATCGGCTCCACCGTGGTGGTGCTGGTGCACGACAAGGACTTCATGCTGTGCGGCTGGGTGGGCGACAGCCGCGCCTACTGCAGCGAAGGCGGCCGCTTGCGCCAGATCACCCGCGACCACGTGCACGGCACCAAGGACGACGTCACCCAGTTCGGCGGGGGCGCGTCTGCGCCGCAGGCCGGTGCCGGCGTGCTCAGCCGCGCGGTGGGCGCGGAGGAGCGCCTGTTCATGGATTGGGTGGTGGCGGGCAACCGGCCCGGCACGCAATTCCTGCTGTGTTCCGACGGCATCAACAAAGAACTGACCGACGACGAACTCGACCTCGAGTGCAGCCGGTATCCCGAACCGCAGGCCCTGTTGACGCGCCTGTTCGACCTGTCGTTTCAGCGCGCCGCGCGCGACAACATCTCCGCCGTGATCGTGCGCCTCCAGGACTGACCAGACTCCATCTTCATGACCTCTCTAACCGAACTGATTGCCGACTACCAAGCCAAGCGGATCACGCTGCCCGGATTGTTCGATGCGCTCGCCGCGCGCGGCGAATTGCCCGACGAGGTCGTGCGCGAGGAGCACGCGCTGCTGGATGCCATGGTGGCCGACGGGCGCCTGGAGTCCGTGCTGGCGCGTGCGCTGGCCGCCAAGCTGCGCAACCTGCATCCCTCCGTCCTGCCGGCAGCCGCCGCTCCTGTGTCCGCGCCGGCGCCTGCCGACGACGTGACCCGGGTAAGCGTGGCGCCGCAGCCGCCGGCGCCCTCCGGCGAAGGCGACATGACGATGGTGCAGCCGGCCTCGCGTCCGCCAGCGCCGTCGGGCGAGGCCGACGCCACCGTGGTCGCGCCCGCCTCGCATCGGCCGGGCACCGACGCGCCCGCGCAAACCGCCGTCACCGGCACTCAGGGCACGGCCTCCAGCAGCAGCTTCAACCGGTCGAGCTGGGAAAAGGTGGCCGAGGCCGAGGGCGGCGACTACGCCAGCGTGGGCATGCTGCTGAAGGGCCGCTTCCTGCTCGAACGCGAACTCGGCCGCGGCGGCATGGGCGTGGTCTATGTGGCCCGCGACGAACGCAAGGTGGAGGCGCGCGACCGCGACCCCTACGTCGCGGTGAAGGTGCTGAACGACGAGTTCCGCCGCCACCCCGATTCGCTGATCGCCCTGCAGCGCGAGTCG